>NZ_JBFRHB010000046.1:0-41435 GCF_052115645.1 Arthrobacter sp. 2MCAF14
GAACGCCACACCCAAAGCGCCCAGGACCGGCGCGTCGAATACCTCCCGGACCGCGACGGCATGGCCTGGCTCTCCGCCCACCTCCCCGCAGACACCGCGGCCGGGATCTGGGAACGGACCACCGCCGCCGCCCGCGCCCTCCAAGGCCCGGGCGAGACCCGGACCCTCGCCCAGCTCCGCGCCGACATCACCGCCACCTGGCTCCTCACCAACCACAGCGCCGGCACCAACACCGCAATGCCCGACGGCGGCACCGGGCTGAGCGGTGCGGGAACCAGCGGTGCGGGAGCCAGCGGTGCGGGACCGGGCATGAGTGCGGGCACGGCGGGGCGGGTTCCGTCCCCGAGGGCACAGGTCCTGGTCACCGTCCCGGTCCTGTCCCTGATCGGTGCCACCGAGGAACCGGCCATGCTCGACGGGTACGGGCCGATCCCGCCCTCCACCGCCCGGGCCCTGCTCGCCGACGGCGCCGATTCCTTCCACCGCGTCCTGACCGACCCCCGCGACGGCGCCCCGCTGGAAATCGGCCGCACCAGCTACCGCCTCACCAAAGCCCAGCGCCAATGGCTGCGGCTCCGCGACGGCAAATGCCCCTTCCCCGGCTGCAACAACCACTCCCTGGACAACGAAGCAGACCACCTCCTGGCCTGGGCCCACGGAGGCACCACAGGCATCACCAACCTGGCCCAACCCTGCCCCAAACACCACCGACTCAAACACCGCACCGCATGGACCCCCACCCCGGCCAGCAAAGACCACCCGCCCGGGTGGACCTCACCCTCACAACGGCACTACCCCAGCGAACACCAGGACTGGGAACCACCCCGCTGGCCAGAACATGTTCCGATCACGGACACGGACACGGACACCCCACCGGACCACGACCTGCCCGGGAATCCGGAACCGGAACTGCCCACGGATCCCTTCCCGGACTGGCACGCCTTCACCGCCGCACACCCATGGCCCGACCCCGACGACATGGACGTCGACGCCATGGACGACCCGGGCTGGCCAGAGGATCCCGGCGAGCCAGGATTCGTGAACGACCCCTTCCCGGAATGCGCCGCGTACCAAGACGCCTGATCGACCAAAACCTTCAAAAAGGGACACAGTCCTGCCGCCCCGGAACGCCCTCATGACGGCGCAGCACAGGCGCGCCTGCTAGTAGGCTCGACCCCACAAGTGATGAGCAGGAGGCTGCGGTGACCGAGACGACCGTGCACGAGATAGTGGCCGAGCTGGCCGCCCTCGAGGACCCGAGAGCCCGCGAGGTGAATGAGAAACACGGTAACGATCACGGTGTGAACCTCGGCAAACTGCGCGCGCTCGCCAAGCGGTTGAAGACGCAGCAGGAACTCGCACACCAGCTCTGGGCGACGGATGACACGGCAGCGAGACTGCTCGCTATCCTGATCTGCCGCCCGAAGGCGTTCGAGCGCCATGAGCTGGACGTCATGTTGCGCCAGGCGCGCACGCCGAAAGTTCACGACTGGCTCGTGAACTACGTGGTGAAGAAGAACCCGCACTGCGAGGAGCTGCGCCTTGCCTGGTTCACCGATCCGGATCCAGTGGTCGCGAGTTCCGGCTGGGCACTGACCACTGAACGCGCGGCCAAGAATCCCGAGGGCCTGGACCTCGCACGACTGCTCGACGTGATCGACAAGGAGATGAAAGACGCACCGGACCGCCTGCAATGGGCCATGAACCACTGCCTGGCCCAGATCGGGATCGAACACACCGAGTATCGCGCCCGCGCTATCGACATCGGTGAGCGCCTGGGGGTGCTCAAGGATTACCCGACTCCCCCGAATTGCACCTCTCCGTTCGCGCCCATCTGGATCACTGAAATGGCGCGCCGACAGGACGGTAAGTAGGAATTGGGGCTGGAAACAACAAAGCTGCGCCCGATGCACCAGCGCGGGCGAACGCAGCGGGAGTCGGACTGGCCCGCGCGCCGGACCGGGTGGGTACGTTCGCTGGCCCGCTTCAAGGAGACGAGCACAACCGAGATCCGAACATCACGGAGCGTGGACTTAAAGCCCACTCGGCGACACAAGACGCGCTCGCAGGCCTGCTGGGCAGGCATGGGCATTGGCCGAGCTAGAGGCAGAACACGAGGTGGTCGTCGAATCCCTAACTGAAGACAGTTGCGCCCTTATCGCGGTGGTCGGCGTTCACTCCGCCGGTGGCGGACTGATGCGCACCGTCGCGCGTATCAAGCCTGGGCGCCCATAGTCGTTCGCGCCGGGACCGGCGTTGTCGTCACTAAGGCAGCAGATACGTCGGATCCAGCCCAGCTCTCATGGGTGATGCCTGGGAGCAATATCTCCCACATTTGCTGTATTCGGTCCATGACGTCTTCGCGTCCGGTCAGAACATTCGAAACCATCTGTACCCCGGTGAACGAGGCAACGATGTACCGGGACAGGAACGCCGGATCCACGGACGGACGGATTTGCCCTTCCTGGATGCCTTGCTCGGCAAGACGGCCCATGATGGCTATCCAGTCCTCGTAGGGTCTTTGAACGTCATGGTCGAACGCCGACGCTTCAAGCGTGAGCCTGATACCGGCCCGCACAACGCCATCCGTCGCCAGCAGTGCCCCAAAGGCGCCGCACAGCCGGATGATGGTCTCCAGCGACGGCGCCTTCTCCGCAAGAATGCGCTCTCCTGCCGCCACCGTGATCGCGTGTTGTTCGTCCAGGACCGCCCGGGCAAGCTCGTCCTTGGACTTAAAGTGGAAGTACATGGCGCCTTTTGTCACCCGGGCTGCTTCAGCGACGAGCGAAACGCTAGCAGTCCCGAAGCCATGTTCTTCGAAGACCAGCGCCGCTCCGGCGATGATCGCCTCCCGCGTTGCCTTTGCGCGATCTTGAAGGACCAACGATGAACCTCAGCTCTGGTCGAAAAACGAGTGGATTGCTGCGACAGCGCCCACAAGACGGTGAGCCGAAGCGGGTGCTCGGGGCATCAGGATTTATAGGAAACCGCATTCTGCGTGCCCTGAATTCCCAAGCGATACCGCCGTATCGATCCTATCAAGACGGAATTACGACAACGTCGGAGCGTGTGACAATTCCGTCATACGGGGCGATTTGCCAAGCCTTTCCGCGGCTCGGGACGGAATCGACGTTGTGATCAACGCGGCCTCGTATGTCGGCCCTGACGCCGACATGGCCCGACGGGGTAAGCCGCGAGGGCACACGTAACGTTCTCCGAACCTGTGACAGCAGAGTTATCCGACTCAGCCCCACGAAATTGCCGGCTGGAGCCCCGGCTTTTGGCATCTCAACGGAGGCTTCGCTCCGGCACAGGGGCTATCTGGCGCGATCCTGATCCGCACCAATAAGAATCTGCCAAGCCACGGCGAGGCCGGCAACCCGCCAACCGAAACGCACGAAATATTGCGACAAGTGGACTCGTTTAAGAAAACCGGACGTAAGGTTTGTTTTACGGCACTCTCGCACCTTCAATATTGGGAGTCGCTGAGACAACAAGATCATCAGATATCAGACAGGAGAAGTGTCATGAAACGACCGATACAGATCGGTTTGCTGGTTCTTGGTTTGGGGGTTGCCTCAGTGGCACCGGCGATGGCTGGCACCATCGTCAACGTCGGGGGCGGCACATGGAGCTATGGAACCTCGTTCCAAGCTCCGTGGTTCAAAAACGTGTGGTCCCACTACGTGAACCCGACGCAGTACCACTCTGCGACGGCCATCGGTGGGCCTCACAACGTCAAGATCTACGCCAACGCTGGTTCGTGGGCCAACGCCGACACCCAGTGCGGGTCCGGGGAAAGCGCAGCCCAGTACTGGAATAACTACTAGGCATTCCCGCCGCGTGGGTGACCGCTGACGACCTAGGGCATCGGGGCGTCTAACGCCGAAGGAATCGGGCCTGGGAGCCGGTAACGCATTTGTCTTCCCTCAGGCCCGGTTTCAGGCGGTCACAATGTTCAGCGCCTATCACCCAGGAAGGGTGTTCCATTCATGAAGTGGGTTCTCGTTGCTTTTCTCGTCCTGTTGTCAGCCGCTGGAGCGGTTGTGTCCTTTGTCGAGGCTGATAACTCCGAGCGGACCGGCATGCAGCAGGCAGCAGCGTCCATCGCACGCCCCTTTGACGTGCCAAGCGATGCAGCTCTCGCTGACCCGGTAGTAGCGCTCAATGCCCTTGAGAAG
The DNA here is from genome assembly GCF_052115645.1 of Arthrobacter sp. 2MCAF14. NCBI lineage: Bacteria > Bacillati > Actinomycetota > Actinomycetes > Micrococcales > Micrococcaceae > Arthrobacter > Arthrobacter sp. 2MCAF14. Next base: position 4,182 of record NZ_JBFRHB010000046.1, read on the forward strand.
GCGGCGGATTCGGCCAAGGTAAATGTCCTCCGCACTTCCATTGGTTACAACAGCGATGACAAGCCTCAGCTCACCCACTACGTCCTGCTCGCAGCCGAACAGACGCGTTTCTGGAACTCCTTCCGTCTGCGTAGCGGCCACGTGCTGAGTCCTTCCGATACTCGCGAAGCGGGTCCGGTACTCGCTTCACTGGCATCAGAGGATTCACAGCAGGCGGGGGTCCTGGAAGACCTCGGCGGCAATGACCGGGTCTTCATCAGGGGCCTGCGGGCAGCGTTTGATTCGCTTCCGGCGGCCGGGGCCTACTACGTCGAATGCAGCACGAGAGCCGCATGTGACGAGTTCACCGCAGCGCTGGCTCAGAACTTCAATGACTTGCTGGGGACGACACGGTGGTCCGCCGCCGGCTTCACAACGACCGCGGCTCCCTTCGGGGGACTTCAAACTAACACCGCTTCCCTGCTGATGGTGCTCATGTACAGTCTGGTGTTCTTCGTCGTTATTCTCCTGGTGTACCGCCAGCTTTACGAAGCGAAACGGTCCGGGGTACTGAAACTGCACGGCTACAGCACCTTGAGGATCTGGTTCCAGGTTTCCGGATCCCTCATAACCCTCACGATGGCATTGTCCGGGGCCGTCATGGTCGTGGCATGCCTCTTGGTCCCCGGCAGCACACCACTCTTCCTCGCAGCAGTAACCCTCAGCATTACCAAACTCGCCGGGATCGCAGTGCTGGCCTCGTTATTGACATGCATCTACATCCGAAGGTTGGAGGTCTCTGCTGCCATCAAGAACTTGAAGGAAACAGGGCTCCTTTTCGTTACGAGCACCGTCCTCAAAGCCGCCTTCACTATGCTGCTGGTCGTGACCGCGGCCGGCTTGTGGACCCAATACACCCAGATCCAACAGCAAAGTACCCTTCTCGGTAACTGGCAGTCGACCTCAAAATACGGCATTTACTACCCCACCAGTGTCGGAAATGACCTCATCGATCTCCAAACCGGCCGCTCTGGCCCCACTGAAGCCCAGGTCTATGGCCTCTATTCACCCTTGAACGCGATGGGCTCAGTGTTCATCGACTCCACGAATTTCGAACCGACGGCCTTGGCCAACCCGGTGGAGCCAGGCGGTTTCCGCTCCATGCTTGTCAACCCCAACTACCTCAACGAGTTCCCCATCAGGGCCGCCGACGGGAACCGCACATCAGTGCAGGAGAACGACACCGACTGGGTGGTGTTGGTCCCGGAGTCCTACAGCGACCGCGGCGACGAAATCCTGTCCTACTTCACGGCATCGCGCACCGGAGGCCCTCACCGGCAAGGGGTGGCGCAAGCCGAAAAGGTCGTCTTCGGGCGGGATGTTCCCCCTGCAGTCCAGTCCCAAATAGTACGCATCGTCTGGACAGCCAACAACCAACGTGTCTTCAGCTTCAACCCCGCAGTTGCCCCAGATGACGGGAATGTCGTCATGGACCCCATCATTCAAGTCATGACCACAGCAAACAGCGCAGGAATCGACCGCAGCAACATGATCACCGGCGCTGCAGGGACGGGTCTGAAGATCAGGCTCAAGGACGCCAGCACCTCCGACACCCAGGCTGAACTCAGCCCCCTGCTCAAAGATCTGAAGCTCGACGACAATCTCCTGCACCTGGTCACCATGAACGAATACGCACTCGGCCAAGTGGAATACCTGCAGCAAGGAATCAGGAACATCGCCATCACGGCCGCAGGACTGCTCCTGACAATGCTTGCCCTGGCGTTGCAGTGCCTCACGCTGACCTTCGAGCGGTTTTCCCGCCGCATCGTCGTGCGGCGGCTGTTCGGAATGCCTTTCATCAGTCGCTACCAGGAGTTCCTCACAGTCTTCGCACTTGTCTGGGGAATCCAACTGGCCGGCGCCCTGCTGCTTAATGCCGCCGGCGTCTCCCCCTTCGCCACCGCTACAGCCTCAGGGACGGCCAGCGGCTCCGTCGTAATGGCCACCGCTGGCACCATCCTGGCGCTGGAACTGGTCTTCTCCGCCCTTGCTCTGGCCTTCATCGAGAACAAACGAACAACCGACGTACTGAAAGGCGAGTTCTAGTGAATAGCGAACCGATATGCGAGCTGACGAACGTAAGCAAATCCTTCCGTGGTCGGAAGGTCGTCAACAGCCTGAGCCTCACGGTCGGGCGGGGCGAGATGATCGCACTCACTGGCAAAAGCGGTACGGGCAAGTCCACGGTACTGAACATGATCGGACTACTGGATTCGTTCGACTCCGGCGCCGTTTCGCTATTCGGCGGGCCCGCACCAAGAGTCAAATCCAAACAGGCGGAGAAACTCCTGCGGCACCGGCTCGGCTATCTGTTTCAGAACTACGCACTGATCGATGGTGAAACCGCAGATTACAACCTGAGGGTTGCCCAGAAGTACGCACGGACTCCCCGCCGCGAGCGCGCCGACGTTCGCTCGGCTTCCCTTCACCGCACAGGACTGGAAGGTTTTGCCGACCGCAAGGTCTACGAACTCTCAGGCGGGGAGCAGCAAAGGCTCGCGCTGGCACGGCTCATGCTCAAACCCTGCGAGCTCGTACTCGCCGACGAACCTACCGGTTCCCTGGATGCCGAGAACAGGGACCACATCCTGGACATCCTGAGCAGCATGCGGAACTACGGAAAAACCATCGTCATCGTCACACATGACAGCGTTGTCGCTGACGCGTGCGACCGCATCGTCAGCCTTGAAGACACCGCTGGAACCAAGCCCATTCAGCAACCAGACCACGACATCGTCTGAGGTGCTGATACTGTTCGCCAAGTCCCCCACCGACCATCTGGCGGATCTGCCCAAGAAGCTGCTCACCGCCCGTGGCAACCGAGCTGCTTTCGTCGACCTTTCGCTGTTGGATGACGAAGGGTACGTCCATAACCAGCACCCTCTGCAATGGATTGTCAGCGAAGCTCAGAAGCTGGGCTTGCTGCTGATCCCGCTCGTCAGTCCCGAGAGCTCTCCCGCTCTCCTGGATGCCGCAAAAGCGCTCCACACCGCCAATAGTCGCGGTATAGGCATCCGCTTGACAACCAACGACTGGCCCGGGATCAACGCGGCGGAATCCACGAGGCTATGGCTGCGGTGGGCGTCACCCACAGGGATGTTGACCTGTTCCTGGATTTCGAGGCCAAAGTCGATGCGCTGGTTGCCGCGGCAGTTCAGAACGAAATGCATGCCGCGCCGTCTGTTGGCTGGCGTCACATTACGACCGGCGGCCATTCCTGGCCGAAGGACCTGCCGACCTCGACCCCAAACTGCTGACCATCAGCGCCACGTTCCGGTGCACCGCTGAGCCCAGCTGGGTTTTCGTCCGCGGCGGGCTCTACAAGGCATCAGGTGGCAAAGGCAAGGGCGGCGCATCCGTTGCCCCGGTGCTGAATACCCTCATCAAGCACCCGCTGTACGGGACCCCGATCCGGACCAAGACCGAAACCTGGATCGAGGCTGCCGCGTCCGGAGGACCGTCAGGCAACCCCATGACGTGGCGTCGGTGGGCGACCTACAGGCACATTGAGGTCACGCTGCACACTCTCGCCAGTTCTCTCTGAACTTAAGCTGCTCGCGGACCAAGATCCGCATCTCATCAATGTCAAGATGTTCCACCAGCCGCGCCATAAGCACATGGCGCGGCTTGGAACTGACACCCTTATCAAGACCTCGCTGTTCCAAAGCAGCCAACAGCTCCTCACGCCACAACAAAGTGGCAAGGAATGACGGATCTATACCCGGGTTGGCCTGCGGCTCACGAATGGGAGTCAGGACAAGTCCCTCTTCTGCAGAACTGCTGGCAGTGACGACACCCCACCAGTCAGGAAGCAACGGCAAAGCATGGGCGACATGCTTGTCTGCCACCACCAACGTCATTTGATCAAGCATCTTCGAGTAAACCTCGACCTGCTTGGGGAGCCTGCGTAACGTGTCGTGGGCACTTTTCATCTCGTAGCCGGAAAACGTACCGTTCAGCACTGCGACATCGACCCGAACTTGCCGGCTAGGCTCAGCTCATCAATGAACTTGGTTGCCGCGCAGCCCTAAAACTCCCAGTCCTCATCCTCAGTATTAACAGCTTTGCCAATCACATAAGACGACCCGGACCCCGAGAAGAAGTCGTGGTTCTCGTCGGCATTAGGTGACAGGGCCGACAGGATGGCCGGGTTCACGTCGGTAACCGAAGCCGGGAACATGGCCTCGTAGCCGAGGTTCATGAGGGCCTTGTTGGCGTTGTAGTGCAGGAACTTCTTGACGTCTTCGGCCAGCCCGACGCCGTCGTAGAGGCCGTGGGTGTACTGGACTTCGTTTTCGTACAGCTCGAAGAGCAGCTCGAAGGTGTAGTCCTTGATTTCCTGGCGCTTTTCCTCGGAGACCTTTTCCAGGCCCTTCTGGAACTTGTAGCCGATGTAGTAGCCGTGCACGGCTTCGTCGCGGATGATCAAGCGAATGAGGTCAGCCGTGTTCGTGAGCTTGGCACGGGAAGACCAGTACATCGGAAGGTAGAAGCCGGAGTAGAACAGGAACGATTCCAGCAGCGTGGAAGCGACCTTGCGCTTGAGGGGATCGTCGCCCTGGTAGTAGTCCATGACGATCTGGGCCTTCTTCTGCAGGTTCTCGTTCTCGAGGGACCAGCGGAAGGCGTCGTCGATCTCCTTGGTGGAGCACAGGGTCGAGAAAATCGACGAATACGACTTCGCGTGCACAGACTCCATGAAGGCGATGTTCGTGTAGACGGCCTCTTCGTGCGGGGTGATCGCGTCCGGGATCAGGGAAACAGCGCCAACCGTGCCCTGGATGGTGTCCAGCAGGGTCAGGCCCGTGAATACGCGCATGGTGAGTTGCTGCTCGTCCGGCGTCAGGGTGTGCCAGGACTGGACGTCGTTGGACAGCGGCACCTTCTCCGGCAGCCAGAAGTTGTTAACCAGGCGGTTCCAGACCTCCACGTCCTTGTCATCCTGGATGCGGTTCCAGTTGATCGCTTCGACGTGGCTAAGCAGCTTGACCTTTTCGGTCATTTCGTCCCCTTAACGTATGTGTTCTTTAAGGTAAGCGTACGACGCCGGGCGCTCACCCGGCGTCGTGCTCTTCAGTTTTGAGGCGCGGCGGCTGCCGCAAATAAACAACCGTAATCGGCTACAGCATGCAGGAAACGCAGCCCTCAACTTCGGTACCTTCCAGCGCGAGCTGGCGGAGGCGGATGTAGTAGAGGGTCTTGATGCCCTTGCGCCATGCGTAGATCTGTGCCTTGTTGATGTCACGCGTCGTGGCGGTGTCCTTGAAGAACAGCGTCAGGGACAGGCCCTGGTCCACGTGCTGCGTGGCGGCAGCGTAGGTGTCGATGATCTTCTCGTAGCCGATCTCGTACGCGTCCTGGTAGTACTCCAGGTTGTCGTTGTCGAGGTACGGAGCCGGGTAGTAGACGCGGCCGATCTTGCCTTCCTTGCGGATTTCGATCTTGGCGGCCACCGGGTGGATCGACGACGTCGAGTTGTTGATGTAGCTGATGGAACCCGTGGGCGGCACAGCCTGCAGGTTCTGGTTGTAGATGCCGTGCTCCATGACGGAAGCCTTCAGCTCGCGCCAGTCGTCCTGCGTCGGAATGTGGATGCCGGCGAAGAGCTCGCTAACGCGCTCGGTCTCCGGGGTCCATTCCTGCTCGGTGTACTTATTGAAGAACTCGCCGCTTGCGTACGTGGAGTTCTCGAAGCCGGCAAAGGGCTGACCGGTCTCGATGGCCAGCTTGTTCGAGGCACGGAGAGCGTGGAACAGCACCGTGTAGAAGTAGATGTTGGTGAAGTCCAGGCCCTCTTCGGAACCGTAGTGGACGTGCTCACGGGCAAGGTAGCCGTGCAGGTTCATCTGGCCAAGGCCGATGGCGTGGCTCTGGGCGTTGCCCTGTGCGATGGACGGCACCGAGTTGATGTAGGACATGTCCGACACCGCGCTGAGGGCACGGATGGACGTCTCGATCGACAAGCCGAAGTCCGGGGAGTCCATGGTCTTGGCGATGTTCATCGAACCAAGGTTGCAGGAAATGTCCTTGCCCACCGTCTCGTAGCTGAGGTCCTCGGCGTAGATGGAAGGCGTGGAAACCTGCAGGATCTCCGAGCACAGGTTGCTCATGGTGATCTTGCCCGCGATCGGGTTGGCCCGGTTCACGGTGTCCTCGAACATGATGTACGGGTAGCCGGACTCGAACTGGATCTCCGCGAGGGTCTGGAAGAACTCGCGGGCGCTGATCTTGGTCTTCTTGATCCGGGAGTCGTCCACCATCTCGTAGTACTTCTCGGTGACCGAGATGTCGGAGAACGGGACACCGTAGACGCGTTCGACGTCGTACGGGGAGAAGAGGTACATGTCCTCGTTCTTCTTGGCCAGCTCGAACGTGATGTCCGGAACCACGACGCCGAGGGACAGCGTCTTGATGCGGATCTTCTCGTCGGCGTTTTCACGCTTGGTGTCCAGGAACCGGTAGATGTCCGGGTGGTGGGCGTGCAGGTACACGGCCCCCGCACCCTGGCGGGCACCGAGCTGGTTGGCGTAGGAGAAGCTGTCTTCGAGGAGCTTCATGACCGGGATGACGCCTGAGGACTGGTTCTCGATCTGCTTGATCGGGGCGCCGTGCTCGCGGATGTTCGTCAGCGAGAGGGCCACGCCACCGCCGCGCTTGGACAGTTGCAGCGCGGAGTTGATGCCGCGGGCGATCGATTCCATGTTGTCTTCGATGCGCAACAGGAAGCAGGAGACCAGCTCACCGCGCTGGGCCTTGCCGGCGTTGAGGAACGTGGGCGTGGCGGGCTGGAAGCGGCCGTCGATAATCTCGTCGACGAGGCGGCTGGCCAGTTCTTCGTTGCCGCGGGCAAGGTGCAGGGCAACCATGCAGACGCGGTCTTCGTAGCGCTCCAGGAAGCGCTTGCCGTCGAACGTCTTGAGCGTGTACGAGGTGTAGAACTTGAAGGCGCCGAGGAAGGTCTCGAAGCGGAACTTCTTCTTATAGGCGCGGTTGAAGAGCTCACGGATGAAGTTCATCGTGTACTGATCTAGGGTTTCGCGCTCGTAGTACTGGTTCTTGACCAGGTAGTCCAGCTTCTCTTCCAGGTCGTGGAAGAAAACGGTGTTGTTGTTCACGTGCTGCAGGAAGTACTGGTGCGCGGCCTCGCGGTCGGCTTCGAACTGGATCTCTCCGTTCGGACCATAGAGGTTCAACATGGCGTTGAGCTCATGGTAGCCAAGGCCCTTGTAGGCCTCCGGCAATGGCTTCTTGACCTTGGCGGTGTCCATAGCGCCCCTGGTTACTTCTGTATCTGCGACAGTCGTGTCCAAAACTTTTCCAATCCTTGATTGACCCGGTCAACATCTTCCGGAGTCCCCATGAGTTCGAATCGATAAAGAAGCGGAACCCGGCATTTGGTGGCGATGATGTCTCCCGCCATGCAGTAGTTTTCCGCGAAGTTGGTGTTTCCTGCTCCGATGACGCCGCGGATCAGTTCCCTGTTCTGCGGGTTGTTCAGAAACCTGATGACTTGCTTGGGCACCGATCCTTCGCCATTCGTGCCGCCATACGTGGGCAACACAAGGACGAACGGTTCCAGTGCGAGCAGCGGCGCGTCCTTGGCATGGAGCGGGATGCGTGCCGCGTCGACGCCGAGCTTCTGGACGAAGCGCTTGGTGTTCTCAGATGTGGAGGAAAAGTAGATGAGGTGACTCCGCGTGCTGACAGCTTCAGCCATTTCTTGAGCAGGAGCTGTTGCCAGCGCTGCCATGGGAGTCACCTCGACTACATTGGAATACTTTGTTGTTGTGGCGGAGTCTTGAAAACTAGGCCACCGAAGCGGCAGCCAGTGCCAGCTCTTCGATCTTGTCCGGACGGAATCCCGACCAGTGGTCCTGCTCGGTCACCACGACGGGGGCCTGCATGTATCCAAGGGCCTTCAGGCGCTCAAGGGCCTCGGCATCCTGTGAGATGTCAACGCTCTGGTAGGCGATGCCCTTTTTGTCGAGTGCACGGTACGTTGCGTTGCACTGAACACAGGCCGGCTTCGTGTAAACCGTAACAGTCATGGTCCCTGTCCCCTTTGTTGAAGTCTTTGCTCTTCGTTCGGCAGGCCCCGACCGGAACTGATTCCGACTCCGATACTGGCCCGCTGGCCGCCTGGGCGGCCAAACTATCCTATTCACGTCTTGCATTCATGTCTTGTGCTGGTTTCCCGCTCAATCCGTAAATCGATACTACATGTAGTGCAAGCGCCTCGGCGGAACCCCAAGATGATGTATTACAAGTATGTCATTTTACGCACCGGTAGTCCACAGGCAAGGGAGGTAAAAATGTCCGGGAATCCGCCAATTCCGGAGACGTAATCCACACCCTGTGGACTACTTAGCCACATTTAATCGCCAGCGTGTCGCTTGGATCCCGGCGTGTCGCGGCATCCTGCAAACAAGGTTTCGTGGCGCCGGGCCGACCCAGCAACAGCACCAGCGGAGACCGAATTCACACAGCTATGCTGGCTTCCACGGTCTTTCGGCCGGCACCGAGCCTAAGGATCACTAATGGTCAACCTTCTCCACCTGCGGACACTGCTTGAAGTCACGCGGCTCGGTTCCTTCGCGGCAGCCGCCGCGCGGCTCGGCTACACCGCATCAGCCGTCTCCCAACAGATGGCAGCGCTGGAGCGGGACACCGGCGTCGAACTCTTCCACCGTTCCGCCCGAAGCGTGGTTCCCACCGAAGCCGCCCTCACCATGGTGCGCCATGCCTCCAAGGTGCTCACCGACGTCGAGACCCTCCTGGCGGCCGCCTCACGGAGCACGGACTCCCCCGTCCAGGAACTTCGGCTGGGCATTTTCCCCAGCCTGGCAACCTACATCCTCCCGGACATCCTCCGGAACCCGCGCTGGAAGAATCTCGGCATTGAACTCCGCGTATGGGTGGCCGAACCTTCCCAGACCATCCAGGGGCTGCGCACCGGCGGCGAACTGGACCTCGCATTGGTGTACCAAGTGGGCCAGTCCGGGCTCGCGTGGCCGCACACACTTGACCGGCAGTGGATCGGCGACGACGATTTCCGGGTGGTGCTCCCCGCGTCGTGGGGCATCCGGGAGGACGCCGAAATGCAGGCCTCGCAACTCTCGGACATGCCTTGGATCATGCACCATCCGGGCACCAGCGACGCCGTAGTGATCGAGCGCCTGTTCGCCAGTTGCAATCTGCACCCGCGCGTCGTGGCTTACAGCGATGACTTCCACGCCAGCCTCGAGATGGCGGCAGCGGGGCTCGGCGCCGCCTTGGTGCCGGAACTCGCGCTGCGGCACCGGCCGCCCGGCGTCGTGGTTCTCGATGTTCCGGACATCCGGCTCGCCCGCAACGTGTTCGCCCTGCTCCTCAACGAGAAGCGCACGGCGCAGGTGCAGCTGTTCACGGAATTGCTGGCCGACACGCTTCGCGGGAGCACCGCAACGGTCCGGGCGCGCAGTACCGCGACGATGCCCAAAACGACTCAAAAGTCAACGCCCAAACCGCGTACCTGAAATCTTCCCGGATGCTGGAACACGCCGCTTGTTTGGGACTATCTTGAAGACATGAGCAAGGTAGCGAGCAAACATTTTGGGGAGATCGAGCTCAACCACGGGCGGGAGCACTGTTACGTGGCTTCGCACGAGCTCGCCGGAAATCCCCTCGAACTGGACCTGAACGTCGCGGCGCATGACCACTTCGACGAGAAGGCACTCCACAAGGTGGACTACCGCCTGGGCTACCTCCCCGAGTTGGTGGACCAGGTCCGGGACATGATCGCCGAGGAGCTGGACCAGGACGGCACCAACTCCCAGCAATTCCTCCACTTCCACTCCAACCAGCTCAAGGATGAGCAACTGGAGGCGGTGTTCGGCGTCCGTGACAAGACGCAGCTCACCAAGGACGTTTTCCTCAACGCCCTCAAACTAGGTCATGTAGCGATCTACCCCGGCCAGCCGGAGCGCTATTTCGTCCTGGACTTCACCTTGGGCTCGCACTTCACCGACGAGCTCCTGGTAGTTGCGGCGGATGAGGACGGCGTGGTGGACGACGAGATCCTCTGGGAGTCCTGATACTCCCCACCGGCCCCCTCGCCTCACAAGTTCGGCCAGGGAACCCTGCCGGTGTGGGCCCAGCAAGCGATGATTAAAAACACCGTCGGCCGGTCACCTTTCGAGGTTGACCAGGTTGCGCAGGGACTCTTCGGTCTCGGCGTAGCCGCGGGTCTTCAGGCCGCAGTCCGGGTTGACCCAGAGCTGGCGGGACGGAACGTGCTTGACGGCGGTGGACAGGAGCTCGGTGACTTCGGCCTCGCCCGGAACACGCGGCGAGTGGATGTCGTAGACGCCCGGACCAACGCCGCGGCCGAAGTGGTGCGCCTCGAGGTCGTGGACAACCTCCATGCGTGAACGTGCTGCTTCGATCGACGTGACGTCGGCATCGAGGCCGTCGATCGCGTCAATGATCACGCCGAACTCCGAGTAGCAGAGGTGGGTGTGGATCTGGGTGGCGTCGGCGGCACCGGCGGTGGCCAGGCGGAAGGAGTCAACCGACCACTTCAAGTAAGCAGCGTGGTCAGCTTTGCGCAGCGGCAGGAGTTCGCGCAGTGCGGGCTCGTCCACCTGGATGATCTTGATGCCGGCAGCTTCGAGATCGGCGATTTCGTCACGCAGCGCGAGTCCGACCTGGTTGGCGGTCTCGCCCAGCGGCTGGTCGTCGCGGACGAAGGACCAGGCCAGGATGGTGACCGGACCGGTGAGCATGCCTTTCATCGGCTTGCTGGTCAGGGACTGCGCGTATTCGGCCCAGGCAACCGTGATGGGAGCCGAACGGGTGACATCGCCCCAGAGGATGGACGGACGGGTGCAGCGGGAGCCGTAGGACTGGACCCAGCCGTGAACCGTCACGTCGAAGCCTTCGAGGTTCTCGGCGAAGTACTGGACCATGTCGTTGCGCTCGGGCTCGCCGTGCACCAGGACGTCGTAGCCGAGCTCTTCCTGCAGCTCGACAACGCGCTTGATCTCGTCCTTCATGAGCTGCTCGTACTGCTCGTTGCTGAGCTCGCCCTTGTTGTTGCGGGCGCGGGCGGAGCGGATTTCCGAGGTCTGGGGGAAGGAGCCGATGGTGGTGGTGGGCAGCGGCGGCAAGTGCAGCGCTGCTTCCTGGGCGGCTTCGCGGACCGGGTACTCGGAGCGGTTGAAGTCGGCCTCGGTGAGGGCAGCGGTGCGGGCACGCACGTCGGCGCGCTGGACGCCTTCGGCGGTGGCGCGGGAGGCGATCACAGCGGAAGCTTCGTCGATGGCGGCCTTCGCGGAAGCCGGGTTGGCCAGGTAGTCCGCAAGGGTCTTTACCTCGACGGCCTTCTGGTCAGCGAATGCGAGCCAGCTGCGGAGCTGTGCGGAGAGCTGGGTTTCCTCGGCAGTGTCGTGCGGAACGTGCTGGGTGGAGGTGGAGGTGCTGACGGCAAGCTTGCCGGCCGCGGCCTTCAATTCGTCCAGCTTGGCGGCCGAGACGGCGAGGTCGTTGCGCCAGATGTTGTGGCCGTCGACGACGCCGGCAACCAGGGTCTTGTTGCCCAGGCCTGCCAGGGCCGCTGCGGACGGAACCGCGCCCTTGAAGACGTCGACGTGCAGGGCGTCGATGTTGGTCGCGGCAAGGGTGCCGAGCTGGCCGTCGAGTGAACCGTACGGGGTGGAGACGAAGAGCTGCGGGCGCGCTGCGGCACCCGAGAGCACTTCGTATGCACGGGCGGTGGCGGCCTGGATTTCCGCAGCCGGGGTGTCCTGGTCGACAACGAGGGCGGGCTCGTCCAACTGGATCCAGCTGGCGCCTGCAGCGGCAAGCTTGCCGAGAAGTTCAACATAGACCGGGAGGATGTCCTCAAGGCGGGACAGCGGAGCGAAGCCCGCAGGGGCGTCGTCGGAAGCCTTGGACAGCAGCAGGTAGGTGACCGGGCCGACGATGTACGGGCGGGTCTCGATGCCGTTGGCGAGGGCGAACTCGAATTCCTCGACGATGCGGTTGGAGGCGAGCTTGAAGTCGGTCTCCGGGCCGATTTCCGGAACGAGGTAGTGGTAGTTGGTGTCGAACCACTTGGTCATTTCCAGCGGCTGCTGTTCCTTGTTGCCGCGGGCCAGCGTGAAGTAGCCATCGATGTCGAGCTGGCCATCGGCGTTGAGCAACTCGCCGAAACGGGCCGGGACAGCGCCCAGGTGCGCGGTGGCGTCAAGCACCTGGTCGTAGAAGGAGAAAGTGCCCGGAACGGCGGCGGCTTCGTTGAGGCCGAGTTCCTGGAGCCGCTTCGCGGTGGTCAGCTGGATGTCCTTGGCAGCGGCGTCAAGGGCAGCGGCGTCGATCTTGCCGGCCCAGTAGGCTTCGACGGCCTTCTTGAGCTCGCGACGGCGGCCGATGCGCGGGTAGCCGAGCAGGGATGCAGAGGGGAACTGGGTGAGGTTCTGTTCAGTCATGGGATTTCCTTGGGGCAGTAGGTGCAAATCGATGTGTCTAGGGCTTTGGGGAGCAGCGTTGGCTGATCAGCTCACGAGTTCTTGCCGGCGGGCAATGGCGCTGAGCCTGCTGGCAGGCCGGGCCGGCCGGGGCAAGGCAAGCTTGTCCAGCACGTCCAGGGCGCAGGCGTGCTCGTTGAAGGTGTACAGGTGGATGCCCGGAGCACCGGCCTGGAGTGCGGCATTGGCCAGGTCCACGGTGGCGCGGACTCCGATCTTGCGCCGTTCGGCGTCGCTGTCCGCCGCGGCAAGGCGGTCGATCAGCTCCGGTGCCGGTTCGACGCCGGTGAGCTCGCCGAGGCGCTTGAGCCGACGAAGGCTCGTCAGCGGCATGACACCCGGAATAATCGGGATCGTGACGCCGGCACGTCGGGCACGGGAGATCAGGTCCGCATATTGCTCGGTGTGGAAGAAGACCTGCGTGATGGCGAAGTCGGCGCCCGAGCGCTGCTTCGCGAGCAGCACCTCGACGTCGTGCTCCACGCTCGGGGACTCAGGGTGGCGGGTGGGATAGGCGGCCACGCCGACGGCGATCTTGCCAGCGCACAGGAGGGCCGAACGTCGCTGTTCCACGCGGCGGATCAGTTCGATCAGGTCCTGGGCGTAGCGCAGCGAACCGTTGACCGGCTGTCCGCTGTCCTTGGGGAGGTCGCCACGCAGCGCAAGGATGCCGCGCACGCCGTTGTCCAGAAGCTCGCCGATGATCTCGGCCAATTCCTCCGGGGTGTTTCCGACGCAGGTCAGGTGGGCCAATGGCCGCAGGGTCGTTTCGAGCAGGAGTCGGTTGATGAGCTCGACGGCGGTGTCCCGGTTGGATCCGCTGGCGCCGTAGGTCACGGAAACGAAGTCGGGGTCAGTGGCCTCGAGCTCGCCGATGGTCGTCCAGAGGGACTCCGCGGCCGCTGGAGAACGGGGAGGGAAAAGTTCGTAGGACAGGGCAACGGGAGCCGCGCCGGTCAAGTTCGGATGAGTGTCGATGAGGCTTGGTGGTGACATTTGCGTCCTTTGGCTGTGTGTCAGCGGGCCTGCGTTCACGGACTTGAAAACCAGGTCCGTGGACTGCAGAATCGGTGAATTGAGTTTGGGGATACACGCAACGAACTCCAGCAGGGCGCAGCCGCGACTGTTACGCCTGGAATGAAGTTGTCCGTGTGCAAATGTCAGGCCCACATGGGGGCACCCACACCCTCCTGCCTGCCTTCAAGAGGCAGATCCGGCGGAGGATCGCTGACACGTTACCGCGGTAACTTGAATACGACTCTAGATCGGGGTTCCGGGCGCCACAAATCCCCCACCGAATTAAGACGCACTTTTACGCTACGTTTCGCCTGATTTCTGAAGATTGTTCGTTTGGACGTCCGGCACGGTTGAAGCCCAAAACAGTACGTCAGGGAGAACCGGGTCGCGAGCCCTCCCCATGACGGTCCTGCAGGACTATTCTTTTGCCATGATCCAGCTTCCAGCCAGTTATCAGGAATACCTCGACGGCAAGGACGAGCGGTTCATCCAAACCGTCCGCCCCATCTTGATGCAATCGGCCGCGGACAAGCTTCACGGTGTGCGCGTACTTTACAACCGCGGCCTTACAGGCCATCAAGCGCATCTGGATGATTCCATCCCGTACGGCACCATCGTGGAGGACATCGACTGAGTCCCGGCTGCTGAGTCCCGGCCGTCGGCTGATCAGCCCTTCATCGCGCCGGAAAGCGCAAACGCGCTGCCGGAGCCCCTGGCAACCACGGTGTAGAGGATAAGCACCGGGACCGAATACAAGATGGAGAACGCGGCAAGTTCTCCGTAAGCAATGGCTCCGTGCTGGCCAAAGAAGCTGAAGACGGACACCGCGGCCGGTTGCTTGGAACTGGACAGCAACAGGATGAACGGTACGAAGAAGTTCCCCCAGGCCTGGATGAAAACGAAGATGAACACCACGCCCAGCCCTTGCCTCATCAGGGGCACGACGATTCTCCGGAGGGTGGCCAGTCCTGAGGCCCCGTCCATCCAGGCGGCTTCTTCCAGCTCGAGCGGCACGGAGTCCATGAAGTTCTTGGTCATCCAAATGGCCATGGGCAAGGTGGTAGTTGCCATGAAGAAGATGGTTGCCGGCATCGAGTCCAGCAATTGCAGCTGCACGAACAGGCCATAGACCGGCACCATGATCGCCGTGACCGGGAGCGAGGTGCCGAACAGGATCGCGTACAGGAACGGCTTGTTGAATCGCGATTGGTAGCGGGACAGCGGATAGGCAGCGAGCACGGCAACCGCTAGGTTCACGACGGCGGTTCCGGCTGAGAGCACGAAGCTGTTCATGAGTGGCTGGAAGAGCAGTCCTGGCGTCAGTACGGCTGCAAAATTAGCGAGCGACGCCGATTGCGGCCACCGCGTCTCGTAGCCGGCGTGCGGATCAACGGAAGCAAGAAGCAACCACGCAAGGGGCAGCACAAAACACAGCCCGATCACGGCCAAAGCCGCATTGGCAGCCAGGCGGACCCGGAGCCGCCCCCCGGCCACCGCCGTCGGGCGCTTCCCGGCGAGCAAAGGCGCACGGCGCAGGGAGGTCACGGTTTCGCTCCGCGGATCAACCTGACGTACACGGCACCGAAGACCATGCCGATCAGGATCAATACCGAAGCGATCGCGGTGCCGTAGCCGATGTCTCCGAGCTTGAAGGCTTCCTGGTACGCCAGCACGGGCAAGGTGGTGCTCGCGTTCGAGGGACCACCCGCCGTCATCACCCAGATGAGGGTGAATACCGCGAGCGTCTGGAGGGTGATGAGCATGAGGTTGGTAGCGATGCTACCGCGGATGATCGGAAGGGTGATGAAGGCCAGACGTTGCCACCCCGTTGCCCCGTCCATGAGGGCGGCTTCGGAAACGTCGCGCGGGACCTGGGAGAGCGCCGCCCTGTAGACCAGCATCGAGAACGCGGTGCCGCGCCAGACATTTGCCAGGATGATGGCGGTCATCGGAAAGGCATAGAGCCAGTTGGTGCCCTGGACACCGAACATTCCCAAGAGCTGGTTGAGCGTGCCGTCCTGGCTGAAGTAGGCGTAGGCCGCGAAGGCCGCGACGATCTCCGGCAGTATCCACGAGGCGACCACCACCGTGCCCACCAGCGACGCCGTCGCTCCCCCGGACCTCGTCATCAACAAGGCAATGACCAGGCCAAGTGCGTTCTGTCCGAGGATGGCAGAGGCGGCCACGAAGACTACCGTCAACCATGCCGAGAGCGGGAAGACGGAATCCGTCAGCATCCGGGCGTAGTTGTCCAGGCCGACCCATTGGGGGTTCAGGGCCGCCTGGCCTGACAATGCGGCATTGGTGAAGGAGGCGAAGAAGGACCACGCCACAGGTGCCAACATGAAGAGGGCCAGCAGCAGGATTGACGGCACCACCGGCAGCAAGCGGAGCCCGCGACGCAGAGACCTTGGGATTGGAGATCTTCGTCGCAGGGAACCGCGGCTGAGGGAATCAGGGACTGCCATGCGTCATTTCTGCATGACCTTGGTGTCGCCGACGAGTTTCTTGACCGAAGCGTCGTATTCGGCTGCCGCCTCTGCCGGGCTTTGTTTGCCAGTGATGACGGCCTCGGTCGCCTGTTGGACGGCGAGGGAAATCTTCGGATAGTCAGCGGTCGCCGGGCGATAGTGCGTGACGCCCACCAGATTGGAAACATCCTTCACGAAAGGGTTGGCCGCTTGGTAACCGGGATCCGACGCAACATCTGTGCGGACGGCGATCTGGGAATTGTTGACGTCGAAGGCCAAGGCGTTCTTCTTGTTCACGGCAGTGGTCAGGAACTTGAAGGCCAGGTCCGGGCTTTTGGTCTTCGCACCAACGGCGAGCGTCCAACCACCGGACATGCTCACACCGCCGGGATCCTGCCCGAACTGGGTGGGGAACTTGGCTACTCCCATATCCTGGGCATACCCGGCCCATTCGTAGGAACCGCCCTTCTGCCAGAACGACGGCGCGTAGGAGCCTTCCACCGTGGCGCCCATTTTGCCTTGCGGCAGCCACTGTCCAAAGACTTTCTTCCACACATTCGAATCGAGGGCGTCCGCGGGGGTCACGGAAAGCTTCTCGTCGTAGAGGGTCTTCAGGAACTGGAGTGAATCGGTGAATCCCTTGGATCCCACCACCCACTTCTTGTCGCTTTCCGAATAGAGGGAGCTTCCCGTTCCATAAAGCAGTTCGTAGAAGCTCTGCATGACCGTTCCCTCACCGGTGCCTTTTCCGGCGTACATGCTGAAGGGAATCACGCTCGGATCCGCGGCCTTCATTTTGCGGGCCGCGGCCAGGATGTCATCCCAGGTTTTCGGCTGCCAGGGCAACGGGATGCCGGCCTTCTGGAGGACTGTCTTGTTGTACCAGATCGCCCGGGTGTCGGTGCCGAGCGGGACGGCATAGATACTTCCGTCGTCACCGCGTCCCGCGGCTTTGGCACCCTCGTTGAACTTGGACCACTCATCCCAAGCGGCCAGCTGCGAGTCGAGTTTGAGCAAGTATCCGGCGTCGACGTCCGATCGGACCTTGAAGGTGTCCTCGTAAAAGACGTCCGGAGCGGTGTCCGGGGATCGCTGGGACAGCGCAAGCTTGGTGCCATAGTCGTCGTCGTTGGCTTGGATGGGCTCAAGGTCCACAGTGACGCCCGCGTTTGCCGCTTCGAATTCCTGCTTGGCGTCCTGGAAAACCTTGTCCAGGGCGGTGAAGGAGTCCGTTTTTTGATAGACGATCTTGATGGTTTGTTTGCTGACAGCTTGCGGTTGGGTGGAACAGGCGGCCGAGGCCAAAAGGCCTACGACGCCGAGCAGTGCTGCTCCGATCCGGACTGGGCGACGCATGACGCTCCGATCTTCAAGCGGCTGCAGCCCCCACACTTCAGCTGGCCCAGCCTGTTGCCGATATTGATAAAGCAGCCCTGCGACGCAGGACGTGGAGAAGGCCTCAGCCTTCCAACAAGAGCCGCTGGGCGCGCGGCGCAAGCGTATGTTCCAGCACCAGGCAGGCCGCCCCGATGGCGCCGACGTCCTCGCCCACTCCGGTCCCCACAACCTCGATGCCATGGATGCTGTTGGCGGCACTGTTCTCGGCGAGCAGGGGAGGAATGCGATCCAGGTAACGTTCGGACATCCGGCCCCAGAACGGACCGCCGAAGACGACGCGTTCGACGTCGAGGGTGTTGGTCACCACCGCAACCGCCCGGGCAACCAGCACCGCTGACTTGTCTATGATCGCGATGGCGCGTTCGTCACCCGCATCCGCGGCATCACAAAGCCGGGCGAAGCCTTCCTGGACTTCCGGGCCTTCGGTGCCTTTGCGGCCACCGTTCAGGACACCTTGCTCTTCGGCTTCGGCCACGAGGACCTGCGGGATGCAGGAAGACTTGACGCAACCGCGCAGGCCGCAATCGCATGGGGGCCCGTCCGGATCGACAATGATGTGTCCGATTTCACCGGCGTTGCCGGATGTTCCGCGGACAACTTCGTCGTTCAACACGATGCCGCAACCGATGCCGGTACCCATATACATGAAGATGAAACTTCCGGTGCCGCTGGCCCCGCCGGCCCAGGTTTCGGCGACGGCCGCGCTGGTGACGTCCTTGTCGACAAGGGTCTCGAGCCCGGTGGCTTCGGCGAGGGCGTCCCTCAGGTGCACCCGGTCCCAACCCGTCATGAGGGGCGGATCCACGACCGTACCCTCGTCAAGGTCTATGGGTCCCGGGGCCGCGACGCCAAGTCCCGCGATCTTTCCCGTATCAACACCGGAATCTTCGATCAGCGCCTTGATCTCCTCCGCTATGGCGGCAATGACGCGCTGTGGATTGCTTCCGGTGGGCGTGGGAATCCTTGAGTGCTTCACAACGTCGCCCACCAGGTCCAGGACCACCGTGGTGATGACCGCGGGGTCAAGGTGGACGCCAAGCGCGTACATTCCGGAAGGGTTCAGGCGCAGGATGGTGCGGGGCTTACCTGGACCGCTGCCTTCCTTGCCTGCCTCGATAATGAGCTGTTGGTCCAGGAGGCGGCGGGAGATGTTCGAAATAGTCTGCGGTGAAAGGCCGACGATTTGGGCGAGTTCCACCCGGCTCAGTCCGCCCGACGAGCGCCTGATCGCGTCGAGGATGACAGTCAGGTTGAAGTCCCCCATGCGGGGCAGATTGGTTCCGCGCCTCGGAGTCGGCTGGCGGATCTCAGTCACGGATTCCCCTAAAATCATTCGAATAATGCTGTTGCATTTGCATCGTACGGCACGCGTGCTTGTCCCGGTATGCCCACACGCTGCCCAGGCGTAACGGACCCGGATATTGCCGATGGGAGGCCTCGAATATGGCACTCATGCCGCAGGCCGAGCTGGACGTCACCGCGGGGTTGGTGAGGAGTTTGCTCGGGACGGCCATCTGCAGCCTATCCATGGCCGTGGAGCGTGACTCCTTGGTTGGAGGGACTATCCGCGGTGCTTGTCTCCCAAGCGTCACGGAATGTGGCGGCCGAGGACCTTGCCGCGTTCCTCCTCGCCATCCATGTTCCCGCCGCGCCGGGCGCGCCTGTCAATCCCGTCCGCGGGGTGCCTTTGGCAGCGAGGTCTGACGCGGTCATGGACCGGCTCGACGATTTCAACCGTTATCCGCAGGCGGTGCGGTTGGGGACGATCTGGTCCGAGGCTTGCCTGGCCCCGCTGTGGGGCGGGCCCGGGCTGTGGCTGCATGGAGATCTTCACCCGGCGAACGTCCTCCTCCGGCCCGACGGCCGGCTCGCAGCCGTCGTCGACTTCGGAGACCTCGGGGCCGGGGACCCCGCCGTCGATCTGGCCGTCGCGTGGTTGATGTTCGACGACGGCGCCCGGCACCGTTTCATGGCGGCTTTCGGACGCGCCGTGGATGCTGCTACGTGGGCCCGGGCCAAGGGCTGGGCAGTGGTCCTCGCGACAGCGATGGTCAGTTTCTCGGATGACAATCCCGGGATGGCTGGAATCGGGCACTTCGGGGTGGAGCAGGTGCTTTTGGAGCGCTGACCCTTAACGCCTAATGCTGCGTGTCACCGTGAATTTCGGGTTCCGGCCGATTTCCGTGGTGGGGCCGATCAGCCTTTCAAGCGCCGCGCGATACTGCAAGTGGCTGTTGTAGACAGTCCAGAGTTCGCCGCCGGAAGCCAGGACGCGTGCCGCCGCATCAAACATCTTCATGGCCGCGCCGGCATGGACGCTCGCGCCGAGGTGGAACGGCGGGTTCAGCAGGATGAGGTCGGCGCTGCCAGGTTCGAAGGTGTACATGGCATCGTCCTGGACAACCGTGATTCGAGCTGACAGTCCGTTGGCCGCCGCGGTTTCCCGGGCCGACGCCACTGCTGCGGCCGATTGGTCCGTCGCGGTAACCCGGGCCTTGGGACGGTTCCGGGCGTACATCGAGGCGAGGATCCCGGTCCCGCAGCCAAGGTCCACGGCGTGGCGGGCTTCGGGGATCCTGTCCAGGAAGCCCAAGAGGAAGCGCGTGCCGATATCCAGCTTCGTGCCTGAAAACGCACCCCCATGGGCGCAGACCGTGATCCCCAGCTCGGTGTTCTGCTCTGAGACCGGGAAGGGCTCGGGGGTGTCCGGCCGCTTGGGACCGGCAGCAAGCAGGACACGCGACTTCCGCTGCGCGAGCTGCGGTTGGACGGATTCGAAGCATCGTTCAAGGACTGCGTTCATCCCCAGGGTCATGTGCTTGACGCGTCCTCCGGCCAGCAGGACGGCTCCCGGCGCTGCAAAGCGCGCAACGGCGTCGACGATTTCTTCCAATTCCGCGAGGGCCTTGGGGAGTTGCATGATCACCAGTTCGGCGCCGTCGAGCAACCCGGCGCCCAGCTCGGACTGATCAAAGCGACCGGCAAACCCGGACGCGTCGGCGTTCCGTTGCAGCGCGAGCCTGCTGACGTAGAGGTCTTGGGTCACGCGGACGTGCCCGACGCCGAGGGCCGCCAAAGCACCCAGGGTCAGGGCTCCGTAGCGGTCACCGACCACCGCAACACGGGTCTCCGGACTAACGATGTAGCCTGCAGCGGTCTCAAGGAGGAGCCGGTCCGTGGCGTCGTGCGCCTGCAGGTTCTCCGCCTCGACGTCGGGGAAGCGGCGGAGGGTGCCGAACAGCGTCTCAAGGTGTGCATCCAGCTCGGTCAAGGTCACGGTGCACCAATCTATCCCCCTCGGGAACCCTCGACAACATGGGGGTGGCGGAGGAAGGTAGAGATTGCAAGTTATCGACCGTCTAACCGCTGCTTAAGGCACGGCACGCGCCGCAAGCAGCCCGGACATCAGGGTCCGCTGCGAAGGGCGAGCCACGTTGCGGACCTGGAAGACCAGGCTCCCACTCCCCCTTGTGAGCAGACCATGACTGTCAACCTCGTCACTCAGCTTGAAGTAAAGTCGCACAATTCCCCGGATGAAATCCGGCGCCCGGAGAAGACCGTGGTGGAGAACGTCACCGTCGGTGACTACACCATCGGCCGCCTCAGTTTCGAGCCGGGCTGGAGTTGGGCAGATTGCATCAAACCGGTGGTCCAAACGGATTCCTGCCAGCTCAACCACGTGGGTTACTGCATTGCGGGTGCACTGGAAGTCGAGACCAGCGACGGCAAGAAGATCAGCATCTCCAAAGGAGATTCATACACCATTCCGCCGGGACACAACGCCTGGGTCGTAGGCGACGAGACCTACTCGGCCATCGAGTTTGTCAGTGCGGCAGAATATGGAGTCAAGCCCGAGTAGCAGTCCGGCCTCCCTTGCAACACTTCCTGCCGGCGTTCCGGATCCTTAGCCCGGGACACCGGCAGGAGCACACTCGCACCCAGCCATCCAGGAGTCCCCGTGCGTAAGGCCCCTCACCCTCTTGGCGATTCTTTTTGCAGCCCTCGCCAGGTCCGGGAAGGCAACCATCTTGCTTGCCGTCGGCATCTTCCTCCTGACTTGGGTCCAACTGCCCGTCTTCATTGTGGGAGGTATCTTGACAGGCGCGAGCCAGGAGAATCCAAACCTGCCCGGCACATGGATCGTGTCAATACACGCCGTCAGCGGGCTGCTGATCATCTTCTCGACATATTGGCTCTGGCAGGCCTCGATCAGAAGCTTCGTCGACTGAGCACAAATCGCCTCCAGAAGGGCCTCCCACTCTATCTACGACCTCAGCTTTGATCGCTTTCTGGCCGGGATCGCTGGGCTTCAAGATCGATACCGGCAGTCGCGCGGTCGTTCTGCGATATAAGGAATAGTGTGAGGATCCGGGATAGCTCGGAGACATCATGCGGCGAAAGAGCGGACAACAGCTCACGTTGACGCTCTACGTGCGCGTCGAGCACTTCCTCCAGCTTTGCAGAGCCTGCCTTGGTGAGCCTGATCCGCAGTTCACGGCGGTTGGCCTCGTTCACCTCTCGTGTGATCCACCCCTGCTTCACCATCTGATCGAGCCGGTTCGTCATGGCGGCGTTGCCGACCATGGTTTGCTTTGCGAGCTCGCCGGGGGTCAGGCTCGGCTGCCCGGAGCGGTACAGCGTCGCTAGGACATCGAACGTGCGGGGGTCGATGCCGAAACCCCTGTGGAGCTGTTGAAGGCTGTTGTGCAGGAGGTATTGAGCGCGGGATATCCGCCCGAGTGTAGCCATCGCGGACACGTCAAGATCGGGCCGGGTCCTGCCCCACTGCTGTACCACAGCGTCTACAGCATCCCGGGCGTCGCCGGATCGATCGTCTGGTTTCGTCACAGTGCCCCACCGCTCTTCCGCACGCCACGCTATCATGCTAGAACTGTTTGATATCGAACTGTTCGACATGAAAGCGACTTCTCGCATGCCTTCTGACACCACGACCACGGTCCCTGGCGAGCCCGACAACGCGCTGGGTCCGGAAAGCCGGGTTCATCTCGTTCCCCAGACTCCATCCCTGATCGACGCGCACACACGAATCCGAGATCGGAGCGCTAGCCGGCGGGATGTGCTTGTTCACGGGCGGCGGGTGATTCGGCTTCTTCTAGAGGAAGCAGTCGGGTGCCTCCCTCACGATGAGGTGCGTGTCGTCACGCCCGCCGGGCACACGTACGTCGGTACCCGTACCACCGATGATGTGTGTGCTGTCTCCGTTGTCCGTGCCGGCGAAGCATTGGAAGCCGAACTATGGTCTATCGCGCCGGATGTGCGCATCGGGAAGGTCCTCATCCAGCGCGATCACGTGACGAAGCAGCCGAGCCTGCACTGGGCACATCTTCCCGACGGCATCCAGGACGGGCATGTGCTGCTTCTCGAGCCCATGCTCGCCACCGGAGGGTCGCTGATGGCCGCGCTCGACGTGCTCAACGGTGCCGGCGTCGCAGACGATCGCATTATCGCGGTGTCCATACTTGCGTCCCCTCAAGGAATCGAGCACGTCACCCGGGCGCGACCGTCGGTGAGGATCGTCACTTCCTCCATAGAGGAGCGACTCGATGAGGCCGCTTACTTGGTGCCCGGTATCGGCGACTTCGGAGACCGGTGGTTCGGCACGGAGGGGAATGTCACGTGGCTGTAGCCAGGCGGGCCTCCGACGCGGCGATCACCGCCCTTGCTCCCATCGTATGGGGGTCGACATACGCAGTGACGACCGAACTCCTCCCTGCCGACCGGCCCTTGCTCGCGGCTACGGTGCGCGCGCTGCCGGCAGGCATCGTGCTTCTCCTCATCACACGCAGGCTTCCTCCGACAGCGATGTGGTGGCTGCGGGCGGCGGCCCTCGGCGTACTGAACATCGGAGTGTTCTTCTATCTGCTCTTCGTCGCGGCATACGAGCTGCCCGGGGGCGTGGCAGCACTCGTAGGTTCCGTTCAGCCGCTGTTCGTGCTCATCATCTCGGC
The DNA here is from genome assembly GCF_052115645.1 of Arthrobacter sp. 2MCAF14. Classification (NCBI taxonomy): domain Bacteria; kingdom Bacillati; phylum Actinomycetota; class Actinomycetes; order Micrococcales; family Micrococcaceae; genus Arthrobacter; species Arthrobacter sp. 2MCAF14. The sequence continues at coordinate 27,582 of NZ_JBFRHB010000046.1, forward strand.
GTGGTTCCTAGGCGCCACGATGCGGGGCAGGCAATTGTGGGCCTGCCTCATCGCAGTCGGCGGTATCGCGATGCTCGTCCTGCGCAGCGGTGCGGGGATCACCCCTGTGGGAGTGTCCGCAGCCGTGCTCGGCGCGTTGAGCATGGCGCTCGGCGTCGTCCTCACGAAACGGTGGGGGCGCCCGCCTGGCGTGAGCATCTTCGCCTTCACCGCCTGGCAGCTCACGGCCGGGGGTCTTGCAATTCTCCCGCTCACGCTTGCCCTCGAAGGGCTTCCGTCCTCGTTGGAGCCCCGAAACCTCCTCGGTTTCACATATCTGTCCGTCATCGGCGCGATGCTCGCTTACGCAGTCTGGTTCCGTGGCATCGATCGGCTCACCCCGCTCGCTGTCTCCTTTCTCGGCTTCTTCAGCCCCTTGACCGCGACCGTGCTCGGAGCGCTGCTGATCGGGCAGGGCTTCACCCCGGTCCAGATCCTCGGCGCCGCCCTCGTCTTGACGTCCGTGCTCATGGTCCAGCTCTCTCCGGCGAGAGGCGACGCGTTGTCAGACACGAAGATCACGGATCAGGTCTTCGTGGCGGACGACTCCACCCAACCGAAACCTGATCGAACGGCCATCTAACACAACAGCACCAATGGGGGGACGAATATGCTCACCGACGACCGGATTCCACGACCTCGCACCATCCTCGAGGCGCTCGAGATGCACGCCGCGGAAGGACCTGACCGCGCCGCGATCACCAGCACGCTGAACGGTGAGAGAAAAGAACTCACCTTCGCGACGCTCGTCGATCGAGCACGTCGGCTGGCCGCGCACCTCGACGAACTCACCCAGGGACATACCCCACCCGAAAGACTCATCGGGCTGTTCATGGAACCATCGCCCGAACTCGCCGTCGCGACCTGGGGAGTGCTGTTCGGGGGAGCGGCATACGCCTCGGTGCAGATTCCGACGCGGTTACCGTCTCCGTGGCGCCCGTGCCACCTGCAAAGTGGGACGAGGTGCTCGAAGCCGCAAACACAGAGAGTCCCTTCGTGCACCTGCCGCGCTACCCGACGACCGCTAAAATCACCCGGATCGAGGAGCCATGACTTATCTGCCCATGCGAGTGACCGAGGAGGTATCGCAGGCCATCACGGACGGGTCGCCGGTTGTCGCGCTCGAATCGAACGTCATCGCTCACGGACTCGACTACCCGGCGAACGTGCACGCAGCCAAGGCCGTTGAACGCGCCGTCCGGGAGGGCGGGGCGGTTCCCGCGACGATAGCAATTGTTGACGGCGCGGTCGTTGTTGGTGCGGACGAGGCAACGATCGAACGACTGGCTATCGAGGAGAACGTGCCGAAAGTATCCAGCCGCGACATCGGGTACGTCCTTGCCCGGGGCGGCAACGGTGCGACCACGGTAGCTTCGTCTCTCGTGTTCGCCGAGCTCGCGGGCATCCGCTACTTCGCCTCGGCTGGGCTGGGCGGTGTCCACCGCGGAGCGACGAGAACGATGGATATCTCCTCGGACCTGATCCAGCTCACGAGATCCCGCGTGATCGCCGTCTGCGCGGGCGACAAGAAAATCCTCGACGTGGGCCTGACACTGGAATATCTCGAAACGCAATGCGTCCCGGTCATCTCATTCCGCTCAGATGACTTTCCCGCGTTCTACTGCCGCACAAGCGGTCATCGCAGCCCTCTCAGGGTCGACGAACCGCATCTGCTTGCCGCCATGGCGCAGTCGCATTGGGCCGCAGGCAGCCCCACCGGCGTTGTCGTCACCGTCCCGCCAACGATTGAGGACGCACTCGACATCGACCTCGCGGAGAAGGCGGTCCTGGAGGCGCTGTCTGATGCCGAAACTGCTGGTGTGACGGGGAAATCGGTCACTCGCTACCTCATGCGAGCCGTCGACCGGCTCACTGGTGGCAAGAGCGCAGAGGCAAACCAGGCAGTGCTTGTCAGCACGGCCCGCACAGCCGCGGTAATCGCCGTGGAAGGCCAAATCGTGATGCCCGGGGCAAACATGCAGTCCCCCGCACGCAGTCAGGGTGCGTGGGATGCACGCGCGGAAGAGGAGACGTCATGGTTGCCGTAGGACTGTTCGATCTTGACGGGACGTTGCTTCACACGCCTCGCGCAATCGCCGAGGCGATGGCGGACTCCGTGCAAGCGGTCACGGGGAAGACCGTGCCGCACAGCGAAGCTCTGGCGCTCGTCGGCCTGCCGCTGCAGGTCATTACGAAAACGCTGGCCCAGGCCGTCGACAATCCGGGCGCTGCTGAGGGCATACTCGAGGCATACATGGAGCGGTTCCAGACCGTGATCATCGCGCAGGCCCCCTCCCTGGTCTGCGACGGCGTGCTAGAGAGCCTCCGGGCACTGTGCGACTCGGACGTCGCCATTGGCGTGGTCACGAGCAAGATCAGACGAAGCGCCGAAGCCATCCTTGACGCGGCCGGCCTGCTCGAGCACTTCGACCTCGTCGTCGGCGCCGACGACATCGCCCAACCGAAACCTTCCCCGGACGGTATCCTGTTCGCCCTCGAACGCCTCCGCGCGACAAACAGCGCCTCCGCGTTCTACGTCGGTGACACAGCCCACGACATGGGCGCTGCTAAAGCGGCCGGTACGCACGCGATCGGAGTGACATACGGCGTGGGAACCTCGAAAGAGCTCCTTAATGCTGGAGCGGAACTCACCCTCGGTTCATTCATCGACGCCTGTATCTGCGGAGGAGTTGCCATCGGCCGGAACCTGGATCTGACCGCCCACTGAGAGATCCGAACCGGAGTCAGCGGAGCAAGAGCACACCGACCTCACGACACAGACTCAACAATTGAGCTTTTATGACCGCGCCGGCCCCGGAACGTGCAAAGCAACCCGGGCCTAACCGATAAAACGGCATCCGCGCCTCACGCACCCCGGCCTCACCCCATCCGCGGCGCCGTCCTCGATGCGGAAGGCAGCCCAATCCCCAGCAGCCGCACGCAAAACCCGGGCAGCATCATCCCAAGACAAATCAAGGAGCATACATGAAGCAGCAGTTTCAGCGCATGGGCGACAACAGCAACGCCAGCCAACAGATCCTGGCAGACGGTGACGTCAACGCCACGAGCGCCACATCCGGCGGCGTCAGCCTCACCGGCGACAATCACGGCATCATCGTCACCTCGATCCCGACCTCCGAAGAGCCACAGCACACCTTCGATATCCCCAAAAAGACTAAGATTCCGATGCCCACTTCGCTCATCGGTACCGTCTCCGGAGTGATTACCATCGCCGGTTTCGTGACTGGAGGTTTCTCGGTCAATCAGCTCATTGACACCCTCACCGCCAGTGCCAGCTTCGACGTCATGAGCGGGCCTCCGCAGGCCTACTGGTGGTTCCTGGGGTCAATGTTCACGATCGCCATCGGGCTCATTGGGTGGTCATGCTTCCGCTTCCTGCGCCGCAACGTGCTTCGGCTACCAAAGCGATGGATCTTCCGTGCATGGGCAGGCATCAGGGAGGGGAATGGGCGCACCTACCCATACTCGCTTCGCCTCGCGATGAGCTGTCCAAAGTGCAGGAATCAGAAGCTTCGCTTCCAGCAGGTACCCGCTGACGGCTACGACATCATCAATCTCGAAACCGGCGCTCGCAAGAAGAGGGTCATCACGACATGGGCACCGATGGCTGTCTGTCCACGAAACGGAGACCACTCGATTCCCGTAGATATCTCCGGCAACGATTTTGATGAGGCGATTCCCCGCTAAAGTCATCAAGTGGCAGGTGGTCAGAAACTACCTCCTGGAGATGACGCCCAGGTATCTCATTGGGAATATACCCGGGGGAATTGATGAGAATGATTCATGTAGAACGAGTTCGTCTTTGGGCATTCGGCTACGGCGTCTTCTTGGTCGACCTTAGCCGCGGTGTGGCGTGGAACTTGACGGCACCGAGGAAACCGACGAGCAGAACCCCGTCTCCGTCGATGTGAGGATGGTGCGGTAGCCGGTTGCTGGAAGCTGTGAGCGCCTGATGGTGTAGCGTCCGACTTCTCCCCGGTCTGTCATGACGATCCGGTCCGGAACGCCTCCGATGTGCCTAGTGGAAAACGTTGGTGAACGTGGTGGTGGCGATGCGCTGTCCACTGAATTGATAGCTCAGCGTTGCGTCCTGGGCTTGGCTGGACATCATGGTGCCTAGACCGAAATCAAGGCTGCGGGGGTCCATGGAAGACGTCGTGCAGCGGATGTAGCCAGCCGATTGGTCCGGGCATGTCCACCCCGCTGGCGCCATGAGTTTCCCGGCGATGAATGACGCTCCGGGTGAAAGGCTGAAGATCGCTTCGCCCGTAGTCGGCGTCCCGTCACCCTGCAACGAGAAGCCCACGTCGATCTGCCATTCGGGCATGGCTGTCCCTGGCTGAATGCTGAAGGAAGCCGTGACCGTCTGCGATGGCGGAGCCGAGGCATTGGAAGGTTCCGGAGCTGGGGTTGTGATGACGGGTCCGGTATCAACCACAGGGGCCGTTTCCTGCGGCACGGGAACCACCGCGGGTGCGCTGCCTGGCGCGGGCGCCGGCGGCGCGGCAGGTCCCGGGGTCGTCAGGGAGGGTGCGGCGGGTTGCGGTACCGTCGCGGCCGGGTCCGACGTCGGCAGCGCGTTTGGTGAGGGCGTCGCCGAGGCGGTCGGAGTAACTTCCGGCACGGATTGTGGGACCGGTGGCGCATTGCTCGCGGCGTCGGGCTCAGCGATGGGCGCCGGGCCCGTCTGTCCGAGCCACATGAGGACGCCCGCAATCGCGAAACCGCACACGATCAAGACGGCGACCGCGATCCTCCGGAAACCGCCGGTCGACCGCGGTCCGGCGGCGCTCGACCCGCTCCCTCCGGGGAGGTAACCGGTCGCCACGGCCGGTGTGAAGACAACCCCGGCCACCAACGGGAAGACAGCCGCCCTCATGCCCGCCTGGACGTCGTTCAGTTCCATTAGCAAGGCGGTGCACTTCGGGCACTCCTCCAAGTGAGCCTCGACCTTTTCGCGTGAGGTACGTTTCAGGCCGTCACGGGCGTACTTTCCGAGCTGGCTTGAATACTCAAGACAAGAGTCGTCCTCGGACAAGTTGATGTGGTTTTGCAGATAGGCCTGTCGGAGGCCTTCACGTGCCCGGATCACAAGCGACGAAACACCGTTCGGCGTCAATCCGATGAACGCCGCGGCTGCGGAAGGCTTCAATCCTTCGACATCTACGTGCCAAAGGACAGCCTGCCAACGCTCCGGAAGGGACTTGAACGCCTTCGCCAAGGTGCTGGACTCAAAGGCATCAAGAACGGTGTCCGCGTCGACCGCAACGGTGTCCAAGATGGCGCCGTCCACCACAGCCTGCGTACGCCTGGCCTTCCGGTTCCGGTCATGGGCAATTCGCCGCACGGCAGTCAGAAGATACGAGCGGAAGAACTCGTCCGGGCCCTTGCCTTCAGTGAGCGCTTGGAAAATGGAGGCGAACGCCTCGGATACCACGTCGTCGGCGTCACCGATATTGTCCGTTTGGGCGCGGGCAACAAACTGGGCCGCTGCCACGTGTCGCTGAAAGAGCACATCGAAGGCGGCCCTATCGCCGTCACGCACCATGGCCATGATTTTAGGGTCAGCCTGGGACCCAACAGCCAAGGACAGGTGGGTCACATTCGACCCGTTCTCAGATACCTGCCCCATAGCACCCCAAGGCAGTCCTGCTCAAGCAATACCCCGGAATAGAAGGTCAGGACTCCAAAAACCGACAGGCTGGGCTCCGCTGCGGTCATGATGCTTCGTCCAGGGAATCGATAAGATCCAGTCCGCGGCGGGCCCACTCTATTTCGGTGTCCGCGCGGGCAACCAAGCCCTCGTAGGTGAAGATCTTGTACTCCAAAGTGCGACGGCGGTCTGCCTCCGGAGTCACGGCCAGCCGTTTCGTCAGCACGACGTTAGTGCCGTTCTTCAACTCCTCGATCATCCCTGACCACTGCTCCCGGCGCAGCGCATGTCACGCCTGGGAGACGATTGCGCACCAGGTCGGGCAAACGGGCCCTGAGTGTCTGTCATTTTGTCTCTCCTGTCTGTGAGTTGATCGACGGCGGGTCAGAGGCAGCTCCGGAGTTGGGAGCCAGGTGCCCGGGGCGTGATGCGGGTGCCGCGTCCTGATGCCGGGTCCGGCGTTCGACCGCCCTGCGGCAGGAAGTCCCGCCGCTTCATTGCAGCGCCGCAGTCCTGCATGAACACGGTGAACCTAGTCGCCGGGGGTGTCAGGCGGGCCGTTCCAGGCTCAGCGCGAACAGGTGCAGCACCGGCCATCCCAGGGTCGGCAGTTTCAACGAGACCAGCTCACGGGTGGGGTCCACCTCGGCGAGCTGGTGGAAGATCCGACTTGTAGGTTCTGCGGCCCGGTTCGACCGAGTCGGTAGGTGGTCAGGATCGCGACGGCCTCACCGTAGGCTGGCTGCTTTCCCCAGTCCGTCAACGAGATTCGGATTGTCGCCGTGGTCCCGTCGGCGTAGGTCGCAACTGCGTCGGCGGCGGCGTTGCCTCCTGTGGAGGCGCCCAGGATGCGCAGGCGGTGTACCCGCCCCGGCGGTACGTTGATGACGGTCCCGTTTGATGTGATGTTGTTCTTGACGCCGTCGGCGCTGCTGGGGAAGGCGAAGGTCGTGCCGGCATTGCGGAAGTTTCCGGCCGACGGGAGCTCCGAAGCGGGATAGGTGTAGCCCGCGGTGTCGAAGCTGCCATCGCTCGGGTTGGCATCGCTCGCGATGCCGTCGTTGTTGAACAGGGCTGTCAGGTCGACGGGGACAACGACGCCCTGCGGCCGGGGCAACACCGCCTGCAGGCCCCACGGTTTGGCGGCTGTGGCGGCCGCCACCGGGGCGACGGTGAGGTCCTTCGTGGCGTTCGCGGGCACAACGATCACGTCATCGCCTGCAGCGAGCTCGACGCTGATGGTGCCGTCGCCCAAGGGGGTCCAGCGCACCGGGTCCTTGGAAGAAGGCGTCCCGCCGGGTGCGACCATGACTCGCCGCACGCTCACTGGCCCCTCGATGCTGTGTGCCAGCGTCAGGGGCTCTCCCGCCAGGCTCTTGACCCTCACATAGCTGGTGCGGCCGCCAGCCCGCCGGGCCGACAACAGGAAGGCGCCCTCCGCTCGCAGGTCGTGGATTTGCGCTTCGGCCCACGACGGCGGGACGGCGGGAAAGACCCGGACCGTCTCTCCCCAGCTCTGCAGGAGCATGTCGTGCATCACCTGTGCGCCCGACAGCGGGGTCTCGAGCACAGGCCCGGACTCGCGGTACATGGTGTTTGGCTGGATGTAGCGGTCCAGCAGTGTGTTCAAATATCCCAGCGCGTCCCCGCCCTTGCCCATCGACGCGCTCATGGACGCGGCTCCGGTGAACGTGTAGCCCTCAAGCGCCCCGGTGAAGCCGACCCAGTGGGCCAGCGACCGCTCCAGAAGGTCCCTGTTGGCTGGGACCGTGGGGTCGAGCAGGTAGAGCGGGTAGAACCACAGGAGATGCGAGTAGTGGCGGTGCGATGAGGTCAGCTGCCGCTGCGCCCCGATCCACAACCCGTCGGACCCCTGTGGCGGGTCCACGAGCCGGTCATGGACGTCCTGCCAACGGGCCCGCAGCGGGTCATCGACGCCGAGCCGAGCTGTGGCCGTGAGCAGCGTCTTGCAGCCCCAGCGGATAAGGGCCAGGTCGTAGTTGCAGTCCACCGTGCCGTCGTACTCCGGCGACAGGGTGCGCGGCAGGTGAAGCCGCCCGTCGTCTCCTTCGTAGAGGAAGTGAAGGTAGTAGTTCACCGAACGGGTCAGCAACGGGTAGAGCACGTGGCGCAGCAGGTCTTCGTCCATGCTGTGGCGATACGTCAGCCAGACATTGTGCAGGGCCCAGGTGAGGTCGCCGACCTCAGGGGTTCCGACCCCTGGTACGCCGACCGGGCTGGTCGCCAGGTCGTCCTGGCTGGCGCGGTTGATGGCGTAGGAATCGTGGCGGTATTCTGCGAGCACGTTCTGCCCGAGTGCCTCCCGATCCTCGTCCAGGGTGCGGGTCAGGGAATCCAGTTCGCCGTGGCCAGTAGGATTAAGGAGCCAGTATGATAGCTGGACGTTCAGGTTCCACCATGTTGCCGGCCAAGGCGTCTGCTCGACCCACTGGCCCATGGTGCTGATCACAGGCCTGTCCCTGCGGGTGACGCAGGCAACCTTGTACAGCTGGATCCAGTAGAAGCTCTGCAGCCGCGCATCCGGCACTGAGACGAAGCTACTGGGGTAGTAGCCGTTCCACCACTTCCGGTGCTCGGTGCGTAGGCGGTCGATTGACCGCCGAACGGCTGTCTCGGCAGTCGCCGTGGCGGTCTGGGCCGCAGTCGCCTCCGGGAAGGAAGCGGCAATGCTGGCGACCAGGTGCCGGGTGCCCTCAACCGACACCACACGCCAGGCCGTGGCGTGACCGCCGCCGGCGGCCAGGGGCTGGTCGCACAAGCCGCCCTCCGCATCCTGCTTGAGTCCCGGATCGGGGTTGACCAGCAGGCCCGATCGAGCCTCGTACGCCAATACGGTGCTCTTGGCCGTCCTCGGAGTGAAGCTCCATCCCACCGAGGACTCCCCTGCATCCGGGGTGATCGACACCACCAGCACGTTCTCTGTCGCATGCACAAACGCCGACAGCTGCAGCGTCCCGGTCGTCGTGTAGACCGTGCCGGTCAGCTCGGCATTCCACAGCGACAGGCGCAGGTCGACCTCGATCACATCGCCAACCGTTTCCAGAATAAAGTAGCCGACAGGCAGGCGGGCGGTGCCGAACCGCACGTCGCCATTCGGCTGGTGGTCCCGAACCCGGTTGTCGCCGACTTCGAACTTGAGCCGCCGTCGGCTGGCCAGCCTGTAGACGGCAACCCCGAGCCCGCCGTTGCCCAGGAAAGGGGCCTGGTAGAAGTCGATCGGCGCCTCAGTCCACACCAAATCCTGCTCACCCAGGTAGGCCTCCCATGCATCGCGGCTCATGCTGTTATGCAGCACAGTCGCGGCTGGTGTCTCGGCCTCCGCCCGGCCGGCCCCATTCGCCAGGGCCAGCACGGCACCTCCCGTCGTGATGCCGCCAAGAAAGAGACGCCTACTTACCGGGCTCTTGCTTGCGTGAACAACGGGCCTCTGCTCCATGACTACTCCATTCTGATAGATCGGATGTTTTTGGAAACCTTAGATCAAACGCACGGTGTGCACAAGGCCAATTTTGCTTGACAGCAAGGGACAGATTGCGCGATTGCAACTCCGCTTAACACCTTGCCTGGCCTTGCAAACGCGTCGAACTGCGATTCTTGTGGCGCGTTTCGGCCGCCGGCCATTTCTCCACCGTCATGCTGGTAACTCCAACTTCTCAACAGGCGTGCAGCGTCGTAGACATCCGATGTTAGCGCTGCCGCCGCGACCAAACCGGCACGGCACAGAACACGCGGACCCCTGCGATCAGGCCACAGTCGATGACCAAGTGCTCACCAGCGGACTTCCCGAGGAACTGCTCCAGCTCCTTTTCCGCTTCGGGGAATCCAGCCGACGACGCCGAGTACCCAGGGGTTGCGGTCGGCGACAGCGAGCATGGACTCGGTATCCGCGACGGTGTCGTCAGCTTGGACGAGAACCGCTCCCCCGACACCCGCCGTATCCAGGGTTTCCCGGGCCTCGGCTACGCCGAAGCTGCGGAACAATCCGCCGTGCTGCGGCCCGAGCCGCGCGTAGGGTCGCGGTCCGCTCGCGGGGCCGGGTCCGCCGTCGTCGCCCGGCGGGCCGGGCCCGCCGCTTCGACGCACTCGAGTGCGGCTTCCGGGGATCCCCGCATGGGCATCCGCATAGTCCTGCTCGGCACCGGGCTTGAGCCGGGTGTGCAGGGCGATCATAGGTAGTTGCTTCTCGTGGTGTGCCCACATGGGTCTTCTGGGTGGCTGTAGCCGGCACGACCTGGAAGGAGCGTAATCCCAGCAAATCTGTGCGTGTCCCTATTGGTACAGGTTCGGCTTGACCTGCTCGGAGTCGATGTTCTTGGCGTCGTACCAGTAGAAGCCGGTGTCGATGACCTTTTTTACAGGTTGCTTGTTGATCGCGGCGACGGCGGCTTTGACGGTCTCATAACCAATACCAACCGGGTTCTGGGTGATGGCACCCGCCATGACACCGCCGCGGATCGCGTCTAGTTGTGCCTTGCCGGAGTCGAAACCCACGATGGTCAGCTTGTCCTTGAGGCCGAGTTCATTGACAGCATTGACGACGCCGATTGCGGAACCTTCGTTGGTGCCGTACATGCCCTTGAGCTCAGGGTGTGCCGCGATGATGGCCTTGGCCGCATCGGTGGACTTAAGTTGGTCGCCGCCGGCGTACTGGACGTCAACGATCTTGATCTTCGGTGCGTTCGCCGCGATCCAATCCTTGAAGCCGTCGCGGCGGTCAACACCGGACTTGGAAGTCTGATCGTGGCAGATGATGGCGATGTTGCCCTCATTGCCGATCAGGCCGGCCAAGTGCTTGGCCGCCTCTCCGGCTGCGGCCTTGTTGTCCGTGGATGCGGTGCCCACGGGGATATCGCTGTCCACGCCCGAGTCGAACGCGATGACCGGAATGTTCTTGCTCTTGGCCTGTTCGAGCAGCGGGGTGGCAGCCTTGGAGTCAAGCGCCGCGAAACCGATGGCTGCCGGGTTCTTGCCGAGCGCTGTGGTCAGCATTTGGATCTGCTGGTCCACATCGGCCTCGGTGTTGGGGCCCTCGAACGTGATGGTGACGTTGAACTCTGCTGCGGCTTTCTCGGCACCCTGCTTCACTGCCTGCCAGAACTGGTGCTGGAAGCCTTTGGAGACGATCGCAATGTACGGCTTGGCGCCGGGCGTGGTCGCGGCGGCACCGGGAGCCGCGGCCGGGGTATCGCAGCCGGAGATTGCCACGGCCCCGAGGGCGACGCCAGTGAGGGTGAGAAAAGAGCGACGGTTGTAGATGGACTTGCTCATGCTTGGAAACTCCCTTGTTTTCTAAGACTGAAGGCTCGGTCCTGTGCAGATGCGACAGGCATGAAGAAGAGCGGCTGACGATTACTGGACGGTCTCCTTCCTCCGCAGCATGTCCAGGTAGACAGCCACCAGGATCACGACACCGATCGCGACGTTTTGCCACTCCTGCGGCACCGAGATGATGCGCAGGCCGTTAGTCAGCACGGACATGATGAGGGCCCCGATCACGGTTCCCACAATGGAGCCTTTGCCTCCGGCCAGGGATGTTCCACCGATGACGACGGCGGCAATCGCCTGCAGCTCGTAGCCGAGCCCCTGCCCGGGCTGGGCCGAGTTCAAACGCGCGGCGATGATCACCCCGGCGAGGCCCGTGAAGGCGCCGGCCACCGTGTAAATCCAGAGCTTCCATGACCGGACGTTAATGCCGGAGAGCGCGGTGGCTTCTTCGTTGGAGCCGATGGAGAAGGTGTATCGGCCAATGAGGGTTTTACTCATGACGATGCCGGCCAGTATTGCCGCGGCAAAGAAGATGAACACCGCGTTAGGCACCACTAGACCGACAATCGGCTTACCGAGCGCCAGGTTGCTGAAGCCCGGGGTGGAGGTGAAGTAGATCGGCTTGGTACCGGAGACCACCAAGGCCATGCCCTGTGCCACGAGCATCATTGCCAGCGTGGCAATGAACGGCGGGATTCTCAGGAAGGAGATGAAGAAGCCGTTGATTGCACCGATCACGGTACCCATCAGGATGCCGCCCACCACGCCCATCCACAAGGGCAGGCCCAGGTAGCTCAACACCACCCCGGTCATGACCGAACAAAGGCTCATTCCAGTACCTACTGAGAGATCGATGCCGCCAGTGATGATCACGAACGTCGCGCCGAGGGCAAGCAACCCGATCACCACGGTGGAGAGCAGGATGTCCGAGAGGTTCGTGGGCAGTAAGAACCTGGAGTTCATGATGCCGAAGAAAATCACGAGGACAATCAGCGAACCGAAGGCCAGCAACTGTTGCAAGGACGAACGCAGGCGCACGGAGATGTTTCCCTTGCGGGCCGTGGTTTCCGATGTGGGTTCCAGTCCCGGTTTGTGCGGTGCCGGGGAGTCTACGAGGCTCATGCTGTCACTGCTCCTGGTATAGCGGAGATACGCCGGGTGGCCAGCTCCATGATGTTTTCCTGGGTGGCTTCCTCGTTGTTGAGAAAACCTGTGATCCGGCCTTCGCTCATGACAGCGATCCGGTGGGACATTCGCAGCACCTCGGGCAGTTCCGAGGAGATCATGATGATCGCCTTCCCACCTGCCGCCAGTTCGTCAAGGAGCTTGTAAATCTCCTCCTTGGCTCCGACGTCGATCCCGCGCGTGGGTTCATCAAAGATCAGGATGTCGCAGTCCTTTACCAGCCACTTCGCGATCACGATCTTCTGCTGATTGCCGCCGGAGAGGTTGCGAGCCAGCTGGTGGACGGAGGGAGTCTTGATCCGCAGCTTCTTCCTGAATTCCTCAGCGGTCCGGCGCAACGCACCATCCTTGATAAAACCGCCCGCTGAGTTTTCGGTCAGCGAGGAGAGCATGATGTTCTCCTTCACGTCACGCTCCAGCATGAGACCGAGATGCTTGCGGTCCTCGGAAAGATAACCGATTCCCAGCTTTGCCGCGACTGCAGGATTGGGGATGTCGACATCCGCTCCACGGACCCGCAGTTTGCCGAAAGTGGCGCGGTCCGCACCAACCAATGCCCGGGCCACTTCGGTCCGGCCGGCTCCCATGAGCCCGGCGAAACCGAGGATCTCGCCGCGGTGCAGCTCGAACCCGACGTCCCTCAGCAGCGCCTTGGTGGCAAGCCCTTCAACCGAAAGCACGACGTCGGTACTCGCCCCGGCGGTGGCCGCCGTCGGGCGCTGCTCTCCCGAAACCTGCCGCCCCACCATCAGGGAGATGACCTCCTTCATGGAGGTTTCTGCGGTGCCGACGGTGTCCACATACTCGCCGTCGCGGATCACGGTAATGCGCTGGGAGATCAGCTTGAGCTCGTCCATCCGGTGTGAGATGTAAATGACGCCAGTCTCCGGCGAGATGAATCCTCGGATCAGATCGTGCAGGGTGGCCACTTCAGCGTCATTGAGCGCCGCCGTGGGCTCATCCATGATGATCACCTTGGAGTCATGACTCAGTGCCTTCGCGATCTCCACCATCTGCTGCTTGGCCACAGTCAGCCGACCCACCCTTTCGCGCGGGTTCAGCTTCAACCTAATGCGATCGAACAGATCCTGGGCTTTGCGGTTCAGGGCATGCTCGCTGAGCAGGCCGAAACGCCGCGGCTCGCGGCCGATGAAGATGTTCTGCGCCACCGTGAGGTCCGGCATCAGGTTGAATTCCTGGTGGATGATGCTGATGCCGAGTTCCTGAGCATGTTTGGGACCGTTCGACACGAAGGGCTTGCCGTCCAGTTCGAAGCTTCCGTGGTCCGGGACGTAGAGCCCGGAAAGGAGTTTCATGAGCGTCGACTTTCCGGCGCCGTTCTCTCCCACCAGGGCGAGGACCTCACCCCGGCGCAATTCCAGATGCATATTGTGCAGGGCCCGGACACCAGGGAAGCTCTTGGTGACGCCTCGGACGGATAGCAGCGGTGGTACTTGTTGGGTCATGCGATCACCTCCTTGTGATTAAGCGTGTATGTGCGCGTCTTGCGGGAGCTTTAGCCGGCCCACATCGGGCCGTCGGGAAAGCTGTAGTCGGCCAGTGTTCCGCCGACCATTTCGCCGCCGGCACCGGGCGCCGAAGGCGGCCAGTAGCAGCCGTCGTGGACATCCACCGGAGTGACGAAGTGCTCATGCAGATGGTCGACGAAC
>NZ_JBFRHB010000047.1:0-25564 GCF_052115645.1 Arthrobacter sp. 2MCAF14
GAACGCCACACCCAAAGCGCCCAGGACCGGCGCGTCGAATACCTCCCGGACCGCGACGGCATGGCCTGGCTCTCCGCCCACCTCCCCGCAGACACCGCGGCCGGGATCTGGGAACGGACCACCGCCGCCGCCCGCGCCCTCCAAGGCCCCCACGAGACCCGGACCCTCGCCCAGCTCCGCGCCGACATCACCGCCACCTGGCTCCTCACCAACCACAGCGGTGACATGCCCGACGGCGGCACCGGGCTGAGCGGCGCGGGAACCAGCGGTGCGGGAACCAGCGGTGTGGGAGCCAGCGGTGCGGGACCGGGCATGAGTGCGGGCACGGCGGGGCGGGTTCCGTCCCCGAGGGCGCAGGTCCTGGTCACCGTCCCGGTCCTGTCCCTGATCGGTGCCACCGAGGAACCGGCCATGCTCGACGGGTACGGGCCGATCCCGCCCTCCACCGCCCGGGCCCTGCTCGCCGACGGGGCGGATTCCTTCCACCGCGTCCTGACCGACCCCCGCGACGGCGCCCCGCTGGAAATCGGCCGCACCAGCTACCGCCTCACCAAGGCCCAGCGCCAATGGCTGCGGCTCCGCGACGGCAAGTGCCCCTTCCCGGGCTGCAACAACCACTCCCTGGACAACGAAGCAGACCACCTCCTGGCCTGGGCCCACGGAGGCACCACAGGCATCACCAACCTGGCCCAGCCCTGCCCCAAACACCACCGACTCAAACACCGCACCGCATGGACCCCCACCCCGGCCAGCAAAGACCACCCGCCCGGGTGGACCTCACCCTCACACCGGCACTACCCCAGCGAACACCAGGACTGGGAACCACCCCGCTGGCCAGAACATGTTCCGATCACGGACACGGACACGGACACCCCACCGGACCAAGACGTGCCTGGGAATCCGGAACCGGAACTGCCCCCGGATCCCTTCCCGGACTGGCACGCCTTCACCGCCGCACACCCATGGCCCGACCCCGACGACACCGACGAGCCGGGCGAGCCAGCTCTCCTGGACGACCCCTTCCCGGAATACGCCGCATTCGAAGGCACCTGATCAACCAGAACTAGCAGCCAGATAACGCCCGCTGCGGCCGCGCCTGCCGGTAGAGGTACCTGCCGTGCTCTGCGAAGCCGGCGCCCTCATAGAGGGCCCGGGCGCCGGTATTCGAGGCCATCACCAGTAGCCATAACTCCGACACGGCTCGGTGTCTGCCAGCCGTAAGAAGGGCGTCAAGCACCCGCTGGCCGAAGCCACGGCGACGGTGTCCGGCCTCGGTTGCCATGCAGTAGATGCCTCCCTTGCCGTCCACCAGGGCGAGGCGCCCGACGGCGGCTGGGGCGCCGTCGTCGTCCCTCACGAGGGCGTAGACCGAGGGGCAAGACACAAGGATCTTCCGCGCGATCTCCAGCTCGGCGTCGCCTCCGCGGCCATCAACGGACCACCACAGCCGGAGCCACTCTTCGGAAGGCACCTCGGAGAGCTCGACGTCGGTCGAAAGGTCACCGAGCCGGGTAGCTGGAAGGATGCCGCCCGGGCGGACCATGATGAGGGTCTCGGACTGCCGGGTGAATCGCTGCGCATCGAGCACCGCGTTGAGGCCCGTGCTCCGTTCGTCGTCGAAAACCTGGAAGATCAGGGGCAGGCGCCGGGAGCGATACCACTGCGTGGCGGCGCGCACTGCCGACTCGTGGTCATCGGCTTGTTCCCTGGGCCAGACCGAGTTTGCCCGCTGCGTGACACCTCCGGCGGCCCGCATGACCCATCCCCCGGCGTCCTCACGGTCCGGAGCGGGCCATGCCCGGTCCATGAGCTCCCCGATCGATGCAAGGCTCATTTCCTGTGCCACGCGTCCTCCTCAATTCAGTCGACGTCATGCTACGCCGAAGGCCCCCGCAATTGCGGGGGCCTTCGGGCTACTTCTGCGGTTTCCAGCTACTCCGGCTTGGCTGCCGGCGCTGCCTGCGCCTTGGCCTCAGGCTTGAAGTCAACTCCGGCTTCCTTGCGCTGCTGCGCCGTGATGGGCGCAGGAGCAGCGGTCAGGGGGTCGTAGCCGCCGCCGGACTTCGGGAAAGCGATGACGTCGCGGATCGAGTCCACGCCGGCCAGCAGGGCCACGACGCGGTCCCAACCGAAGGCCATGCCGCCGTGGGGAGGTGCGCCGTACTTGAATCCCTCAAGGAGGAAGCCGAACTTGGTCTGCGCGTCTTCCTTGTCCAGGCCCATGAGCTCGAAAACACGCTCCTGGACATCGGCCTCGTGGATACGGATGGATCCGCCGCCGATTTCGTTGCCGTTGCACACGATGTCGTAGGCGTAAGACAGGGCCGCTTCCGGGTCCTTGTCAAAGGAGTCAAGGAACTCGGGCTTCGGAGAGGTGAAGGCGTGGTGCAGGGCCGTCCACTGTCCGCCACCCACCGCGACGTCACCCGAGGCGACGGCGGCGGCTGCGGGTTCGAACATCGGAGCGTCGACGATCCAGACGAAAGCCCAATCCTTGGGGTCGATCAGGCCGGTGCGGTGGCCGATCTCGACGCGGGCAGCGCCCAGCAGGGCGCGGGACGGGGATTTCTCGCCAGCGGCGAAGAAGATGCAGTCGCCGGGCTTTGCGCCCACGGCGTCGGCCAGGCCGGCCCGCTCGGTGTCCGTGAGGTTCTTGGCAACGGGGCCCGTGAGCTCGCCGTCCTCCTTGAACAGCACGTACGCAAGACCCTTGGCGCCACGCTGCTTGGCCCACTCCTGCCAGGCATCCAGCGCGCGGCGGGCCTGCGAGGCTCCGCCCGGCATGACGACGGCGCCGACGTAGGGCGCCTTGAAGACGCCGAAGTTCGTGTCCTTGAAGAATTCCGTCAACTCGGTGAGCTCCAGGCCGAAGCGCAGGTCCGGTTTGTCGGAGCCGTACTTGGCCATTGCCTCGTGGTAGGTCATGCGGCGGATCGGCGTCGGGATTTCGACGTCGATCAGCTGCCACAGCGCCTTGACGATGCTTTCGCCGAGCTCAATGACGTCGTCCTGGTCAACGAAGCTGGCTTCGATGTCGAGCTGGGTGAATTCCGGCTGGCGGTCCGCACGGAAGTCTTCGTCGCGGTAGCAACGGGCGATCTGGTAGTACTTTTCGAAACCACCGACCTGGAGCAGCTGCTTGAAAAGCTGCGGCGACTGCGGAAGCGCGTACCAGGAACCCGGGGCCAGACGCGCCGGAACCACGAAGTCACGGGCGCCTTCCGGCGTCGAGCGCGTCAGCGTGGGAGTTTCGATCTCCACGTAACCCTGCTGGTGAAGCAGCTCGCGGGCCACGCGGTTAGCCTCGGAACGCAGGCGCAGGTTCCGGGCGGGGCCGGGGCGGCGCAGGTCAAGGTAGCGGTGCTTGAGGCGTGCTTCCTCACCGACCTCGACGTGCTCGTCGATCTGGAACGGCAGCGGGTCCGAGGTGTTGAGGATCACCACTTTCTCGGCGATGACTTCGATCTCGCCCGTGGCGAGGTGCGGGTTCTCGTTGCCCTCGGGACGCTTGCTCACGGTGCCCACGATCTGCAGCACGTATTCGTTGCGCAGGCCGTGGAAGACCTCTTCCTCGCGGACAACCACCTGGGCGACACCGGACGCGTCACGCAGATCGACGAAGGCCACGCCACCGTGATCTCGGCGGCGGCCTACCCAGCCTGCCAGGGTGACGGTCTGTCCAATGTGCTCGGAACGCAAGGATCCGAGGTCATGTGTGCGCAGCACAGCATTCCTTTCAACATGATTTTCAGCGGATCATAGCTAAACGATCCCGTTCGAGTTTACCCGTATGAATGAATCGTGGCCGCCACGGAGCGCTTCCCTCCCCCGGCTGACGCCTGCGGGGTTTTGCCTTTGCGGCGCCGGTTAGTGCCTAGCGCGTGGTGATGCGGACGTGGAGATCCTCGGGCGACGGCTCCCAGCTGGCCGGATCCGCGTCGACTTGCTCTCCGGTGCGGATGTCCTTTACCTGGTGCTTGCCGTCGTCGTCCGTGAACCAGACGAAAGGAATGCCGCGTCGGTCGGCGAATTTGATCTGCTTGCCGAACTTCTCGGCCTTCGCCGCAACCTCGGTTGCGATCCCCCGCCCGCGCAGCTGGGCCGCGACGTCCTGGGCAGCAGACCAGCTGTTGTCGTTGTTGAGGGCGACAAGCACTGCCGTGGGCACCGAGCGCGACGCCGTCGCGAATTCCTGGCTCAGGATGCGGGACACGAGGCGGGTCACGCCGATCGACAGTCCGACGCCGGGGAACTTGCGGTTGCCCTTGCTGGCGAGGGCGTCGTAGCGGCCTCCGGAGCAAATGGAACCGAGCTGCTCGTGCCCCACCAGGACGGTTTCGACGACGGTGCCGGTGTAGTAGTCCAGGCCCCGGGCGATGCTGAGGTCGGCAACAACCTTGCCGGGGGCGCGCTGCACGGCAGCCTCAATGACTTGTTCGAGCTCGCTGAGGCCTTCTTCGAGGAGCTCGTCGGTGACACCGAGGGCGCGGACCTGTGCCACAAAGGACGTGTCCTCCGTGCGGATGCTTGCGAGCTTCAAGGCAAGTGCCGCCTGCTCGTCCGTGGCGCTCAGCTCGTTCTTAAGCAGTTCAGCGACTTTCGCTTCGCCGATCTTCTCGAGCTTGTCGATGCTGCGAAGCACGCCGGCAGTGTCCGTCAGGCCGATACCGCGGTAGAAGCCCTCGGCCAACTTGCGGTTGTTGATCCGCAGGCGGAAATCCGGGATGGGAAGGGCACTCAGCGCTTCGGCAATGACGAGGGCAATCTCAACGTCGTAGCGGAAAGGCAGCTCGCCGTCGCCCACGACGTCGATGTCCGCCTGCGTGAACTCGCGCGCGCGTCCTTCCTGCGGACGCTCCCCCCGCCACACTTTCTGGATCTGGTAGCGGCGGAACGGGAAGGCGAGGTAACCGGCGTTCTCGACAACGTAGCGCGCAAACGGCACCGTGAGGTCGAAGTGGAGGGCCAGTGCGTTGGGATCCGCCTTGTCCGACTTTCCGCCCTCGCCGGCGCCGTCCTCGTCTTCCTGCAGGCGGCTCAGACCGTATACCTCTTTGTCGATCTCGCCCTTGCGCAGGAGCTGGCCGACTGTCTCAACAGCGCGGGTTTCGATCGAAGAGAAGCCATGGAGTTCGAACGTCTTGCGCAACGTGTCCAGGACATGCAGTTCCACCAACCGCTCCTGGGGAAGCCACTCGGGGAATCCGGACAGGGAGGCGGTACGGGCCATGGTGGAAATTTCTCCTCAATGATTGCGCGGGCCGGACCTGGCGCCACGAACCACGGGCCGATTCGGCTCAGGTTAGGCGGGCGTCCAGCCAGTCATGCATAAACTATGTGCGGCAGCCAGTTTATGCTTTCGGCGCCTGCACATCTAATGCGGGCACCCGGGTTCGGCCTGCCTGCGATGGAAGCTCGTCCAGACAACCAGGAGGACCCTTGTCTACAAGGCCGCGGGACAACCGTGAAGCCAAACGGCGCATCAGGCAGATGGAGGCCAAGCGCGAGCTTCGGCGTGCACAGGGCAAGCGCCGGCGCCGGGACAATGTGATCGCCGTCGGCGTGGGCGCCGCCGCTCTGATTACCGCCGTCGTGCTCCAACTCACGGTGTTCAACTCGAACCCGAGCGAATCGGAGTTCGCAGCGGCGCAGGCCGGGCTGAGTTCGCCGTCCGCCTCTGCGAACCCATCCGCTTCCGCCGCAGCAACAGGCTCGAATAGTGCCGGCATTCCCAGAGCCGACACAGCCGCGGGTAAGACGTTCACTGGCCAGCTCAGCCTCAATGGAGGGGCCGTCGGCGTCGAACTGAACGGCACAACGGCTCCGCAGGCCGCAGCCGTGTTCAAATCCCTCACTGACGCGAGTTACTACAGCGGGCTCAAGTGCCCTCGACTGACCACCGCGGACAACTTCTCGGTGCTGCAGTGCGGCGCCAAGGGAACGGACACCACCGACGACCCCAACTTCCACTGGGGACCGCTGGAGAACACCCCCGCCAACAACACCTACCCGGCCGGAACCATCGCGGTCGCCCGGACCGGCAACAACGCCTACGGCAACGGGCACCAATTCTTCATCGTGTATAAGGACACGGTCATTCCCCCGGATTCCGCCGGCGGGTACACGATCGTCGGTAAGGTGACGAGCGGCATGGATATCGTGACGAAGATCGCCCAGGCAGGTATTAATCCGGGTAGCAGCGCCACCGACGGCGCCCCTGTGGCACCTGTCACGATAGACTCGTTTTCTCTGAAGTAACCAGCCCGGGCCACGGTCCACGGCGCATTACCTTAGTAATCCCTCCAAGCGAAAGACTTTTAGCGGTGACAGACAGTCAGAAATCCGACGAAACTGCAGTAGTGGCCAACGACGAAGAAACCCAGGCTCCGGTAGCTGAGCAAACCGGCGGCGAGCCTGCTGCCCAGGAAGAGCCCGCCGCTCCGGTAGCTGACGCTGCCGAGTCCGTAGCTGCCCAGGAAGAGCCCGCCGCCCCGGTAGCCGACGCGGCAGAGCCCGCCGCCCCGGTAGCCGACGCGGCAGAGCCCGCCGCCCCGGTAGCCGACGCGGCAGAGCCCGCCGCCCCGGCTGAGCCAGCTGCCAAGCCTGCTTCTCCGGCGCCACGACCGGCCCCCTCGCATGCGCCTTCTCCCGCGGCATTTGCTGCCCGCCCGAAAGCTTCAACCAGCGTGATTCCGGCGGCGCCGGCAGCCCAGCCTACGGCGGTGTCCCTGGCGGAAGCCGCCAAGTGGGGGCGCGCCGAGGGTGACGGCCACGTCTTCCTGACCATCGACGGCGAAGAGCAGCCGGTGGGACAGTACCCGGGAGTGAGCACCGACGAGGCGCTGGCGTACTTCGCCCGGAAGTACGACGACGTGGTTGCGCAGATCGTTTTGATGGAACACCGCGTCGAGTCCAAGGCCCCGGCCACGGACATGCAGAAGACGGTCGAGCACCTGCGCGAGCAGCTGGCCGAGCGCAACATGGTGGGAGACATCCGCACTGCGGAAGCCCGTCTGGATGCCCTGGCCGGACAGATTTCCGAACTGGAAAAGTCCGAGAAGGCAGCGCATGACGCCGCACGCTCCGCGGAACTCGCGGCACGCGAGGCGATCGTTGCCGAAGCAGAATCCATCGCGTCCCAGGATCCGTCCCAGGTCCAGTGGAAGACGTCCAGCGCCCGCATGAACGAACTCTTCGAGAGCTGGAAAACAGCCCAGAAGAACGGCATCCGACTTGGACGAAGCAACGAGGACGCATTGTGGAAGCGGTTCCGCTCGGCTCGTACCGTTTTTGACCGCCACCGCCGCGCCTACTTCTCCCAATTGGACAGCACCAACTCGGCCGCCAAGGTCGCCAAGGAACAGCTGATCGTCGAGGCCGAAGCACTCTCCAGTTCCACGGACTGGGGTTTCGCGGCGGGCGAATACCGCCGGCTCATGGACCAGTGGAAGGCTACGCCCCGCGCCAGCCGCAAGGACGACGACGCCCTCTGGCTCCGGTTCCGTGCCGCACAGGATGTCTTCTTCAGCAACCGCCAGGCTGCCAACGACGAGATCGACCAGCAGTACACAGCGAACCTTTCCGTCAAGGAAGAACTCGTTGTCGAGGCCCAGGCCCTCCTGCCGATCACGGACCTCAATGCTGCCAAGAAGGCTCTGCAGTCCATCCGCGACCGCTGGGAAGAAGCCGGAAAGGTCCCCCGCGCCGACATGGGCAGGATCGAAGCCGGCCTGCGCAAGGTTGAGGATGCCGTCCGCGAAGCCGAAGAGGATAAGTGGCGCCGGAGCAATCCGGAGACCAAGGCCCGTACCAACAGCGCCCTGTCGCAGCTGGAGGCGGCCATCGCCGGCCTGAGGGAAGACCTGGAAAAGGCAGAAAAGGCCGGAGACCAGCGCCGCATCAAGAATGCACGTGAGGCCCTCGAGGCCCGCGAGGCTTGGCTTGACCAGATCCAGCGCTCGGCCAGCGATCTCGCCTAGCAGTAAGGGCTGACAGTCCTAACGGAGCTGACAGGCCCCGTCCCGGTTATCCACATAACCAGGCCGGGGCCTGTTCCCGTTGCGGCGCCCACGCGATGATTGCTGAATGGCCCCAGGACTCCCGCCTCCGCAACAACAGGACTTCCTTTCCAAGGAGCTGTACGCGCCTAGCCCGATGTTCACGTGGGCCGAGCTTCAATCGATGGCCGCGGACGGGGTGCTCACCCCGCTGTACGAGAAGAGCTTCACTCCTCCCGGGCTGGATGTCACGCCGCGACTCCGCGCCCGCGCGGCTGCCCTGGTTGTTCCGGATCGTGTTCGCAGGAAGGTCATTGCGGGCCGCATGACGGCGGCATGGATCTACGGTTGCGCGGATGCCCCCGAGAGGCTTTCGCTCCTGGTGGACGCCAAACACCGCATATCGAGCCTGCGCTCGGCCCGCGGCTGCATTCTGCATGAAGTCCGTCTGGGCCAACTGGACGTGGTCAGCATCGGCGGGCTGCTCGTGACGAGTCCCCTGCGGACGGCGGTGGATGTGGCCCTACACGTCGAAGCCAGCAGGGCCGTGCCAGCGCTGCGAACGATGCTCTCCCAGGACGAGTTGGGCGTTCGGTTGCGGCTCTTGACCCTCGCGGTGGAGGCGTCCGCGAGGGTGCCCCATAAGAAGGCCGCTTTGCGCAAGCTCGCCGCCCTGGCTCCGACCGCCGACGCGCGGCCGACCGGTGTATTCCCACCGGAGGCGGCCGCCTGAATTGCTTCGGCTCAGCTCCTCCTGCGGTTGCCCGTGGTCCTGTAGACATCGAAGACGCCGTCGATCCTGCGCACGGCACTGAGCACGTGGTGTAGGTACTTCGGATCGCCCATTTCGAAAGCGAAGCGGGAGATGGCTACCCGGTCGCTGGAAGTGTGCACGGAAGCAGCCAGGATGTTGACGTGGTTTTCCGAAAGCACGCGGGTGACGTCTGAGAGCAACGACTTCCGGTCCAGTGCTTCCACCTGGATCTCAACCAGGAAGACGCTGGACTGGGTCGGAGCCCATTCAACCTCGACGATGCGATCGGGCTGGTCACGGAGATCCGAGACATTCGTACAGTCCGTGCGGTGTACCGACACGCCCGAGCCCCGCGTCACGAAGCCGAGGATCGGATCGGGCGGTACGGGAGTGCAGCAACGGGCCAGCTTCACCCAGACGTCGCCTACGCCGCGCACTATGACGCCGGAGTCCGAGTAGCGGGTCTTCTGGAGTTGCGAGGGAATACTGACTTCGTCCAGGTCCTCATCGGGCGTCTCATGGCCGCCAAGGTGCTCCATGAGTTTTTCCATGACGGACTGAGCCGAAGTATGACCATCGCCCACACCGGCATACAGGCCGGAAATGTCGACGTAGTGGAATTCCTCCGCCACCGTGGACAGGGCGTCATGCGTCATGAGCCGTTGCAGGGGCAGGTTCTGCTTACGCATGGCCCGTGTCAGCTGATCCTTGCCGCGCTCGATGGCCTCTTCGCGGCGTTCCTTGCTGAACCATTGCCGGATCTTGTTGCGTGCCCGGGCGCTCTTGACGAAGTGCTGCCAGTCCTGGCTCGGTCCAGCGCCCTCGGCCTTGGAGGTGAAGATCTCCACCCAGTCGCCGTGGTTGAGCTCGCTGTTGAGCGGAACCAGCTTGCCGTTGACGCGCGCACCGATGGTCCGGTGACCCACTTCGGTGTGCACCGCGTAAGCGAAGTCCACCGGCGTCGATCCTGCGGGAAGGGCCATGACCTCGCCCTTGGGGGTGAAGACGAACACTTCCCGGGCATTGATCTCAAAACGCAGCGAGTCCAGGAATTCGCCCGGATCCGACGTTTCCTGCTGCCAGTCGACCAAGGAACGCAACCATCCCATGTCGCCGTCCTTGGGACTCCCCGGGCCTACGGCGGTCCGGTTGGGCTGGTCCTTGTACTTCCAGTGCGCCGCCACACCATACTCAGCCCTGCGGTGCATTTCGTGGGTACGGATCTGGATCTCGACCGGCTTGCCACCGGGCCCGATGACGGTGGTGTGCAAGGACTGGTACATGTTGAACTTCGGCATGGCGATGTAGTCCTTGAACCGCCCCGGCAGGGGGTTCCAGCGCGAATGCAAGGTGCCAAGGGCCGCGTAACAGTCACGGACAGAGTCCACGAGGACGCGCACGCCCATGAGGTCGTTGATGTCGTCGAAGTCCTTGTCCCGGACGATCATCTTCTGGTAGATCGAGTAGTAATGCTTGGGGCGTCCCGTGATGGTGGCCTTGATGCGGGCGACGCGCAGGTCTTCGGCAATCTGGTTGCGGATGACGCTCAGGCTCTTCTCGCGCTCCGGAGTGCGGTCCCCCACCATCCGGACGATCTCTTCATACACCTTCGGGTACAAGGCGGCGAAGGAGAGATCCTCGAGTTCCCACTTGATGGTGTTCATGCCGAGGCGGTGGGCCAGCGGCGCAAAGATCTCAAGCGTTTCGCGGGCTTTGCGTGCGGATGATTCGGCGGAAACGAAGCGCCACGTGCGGGCATTGTGCAGCCGGTCCGCGAGCTTGATCATCAGCACCCGGATGTCCTTGGCCATGGCCACAACCATCTTGCGGACGGTCTCGGACTGTGCGGCCTCACCGAATTGGACCTTGTCCAGCTTGGTGACGCCATCCACGAGCATCGCGACCTCCGGGCCGAAATCGCGCGTCAGGTCAGCGAGCGTGTAGGGAGTGTCCTCCACGGTGTCGTGCAAGAGCGCAGCGGCCAGGGTTGTGCCGGTGAGCCCCAATTCAGCCAGGATCGTGGCCACTGCCACGGGGTGGGTGATGTACGGATCTCCACTCTTCCGCTTCTGCCCCTGATGGCTTCGCTCGGCTACGGTGAAGGCCCGCTGGATGAGATCGAGGTCTTCCTTTGGGTTGTTTGCCCTAACGGTCCGAAGGAGCGGCTCGAGGATGGGCGAATAGGTGCTCGTGCCGCGTCCAGTCAGTTTCGCCAGCCTGGAGCGCGTCCGCTCGCGCCGTCCGGGGAACGTCGGGCGCACGCCCGGGCTGTCCACGGGCACACCATCCACTGTGCTTCCCGTAGCTGCAGTTGCGGTGCCGGGCACGCGGCTCAGGCCGTCCTCTCCGCCCGCCGGCAGCGCCGACGTCGTACGTTCCTCCACAAAAGCACCTCTCCCGACTGACTTAATTCTCCCAGTCTATTCCCGCCGGTGACCTGTCCAAGAACCGATACCCAGATGACGGAGCCTGGAACGGAAAGGGCCGGCCACCGCCTTTCAGCGGTGGCCGGCCCTCCAACGGGAAACCAGGCTAAACGGCAGCGGCTTCCGAATTCGCGCTGGCGGCTGCCGCGCGTCGGGTTGCCACCTTCTTGGCCTGCTTCTGCAACTCGGGTTCGCTCTGGCGCAGCCAGGCGTAGAGCGGAGCCGCGATGAAGATCGTGGCCGCGGTACCGATCAGGATACCGACGAACAGCGCGAGGGACAGGTCGCGCAGCGTGCCGGCGCCCAACAGTCCGGCACCGATGAACAGAATTGCGGCGACCGGCAAGACTGCCACCATCATGGTGTTGATGGAGCGCACCAGGGTCTGGTTGACGGCAAGGTTGACCTCTTCGGCGAAAGTGCGCCGGCTGGAGGTGGTGATGTCCGAGGTGTTTTCACGGATCTTGTCGAAAACCACCACGGTGTCGTAAAGCGAGTAGCTGAGAACCGTCAGGAAGCCGATGATGGCCGACGGGGTCACCTCGAAGTCGCTCAAGGAGTAGACACCGGCCGTGCAGAACATCGTGACCAGCATGCCCGCAAGGGCAGAAACCGACATCTTCCAGGTACGGAAGTACAAAGCCATCAAAAGAGCGGCCAGGCCTACGAACACCGCGAGGCCGATCAGCGCCTGCTTGGTGACATCCTGCCCCCAGGTGGGGCCGATGAACGTCGAGGTGACCTGGTTTTCGGTGACTCCGTAGGCCTTTGCGAGATCCGTTTTGATCTTGATGGTCTGGTCATCGCTGAGTTTGTCGGTCTGGATACGCATGGTGCTGCCGGCAACGTTGGCGACGCGCGGAACGGCACCGGAAACGACGTCGTGGACTGCCTTTTCGCCCGGCGCGGAATCGGTGGTCTTCACGTTGGATACCGTGAACTCGGAACCGCCCCTGAAGTCGATTCCGAGGTTGTAGCCGCCCTTGACCACCGGCAGGAGGATGGAGATCGCCACCGCCACTGCGGCGATGATGAACCAGATCTTCTTGCTGGATACGAAGTTGTAAGAGCGCTTGCCCGTGTAGAGCTCGTTGCCGAACTTTGCGAAGCTCGTGGTCATTACTTCTCCTCCTTGGTGCCATTGGAAGAACCAGCCAGCTGAGCTTGCTTCTCGGCAAGGCGGCGCTCGGCGATGGTCATACGGCGCTCGGCCTCCGCAGCAGCACCGGTGTTGCGGGCGCGAACGACGGCGGGCTTCTCCGTCGGCGTGCGGAGCCTACCGGCACCGCGGTACAGCGGCACAGCGCCCAGGCGCTCAGGGTCGAGGCCGGAGAAGCGGTGACCTTCCCCGAAGAACTTGGTCCGGGACAGCACCTGGAGTGTCGGGTGCGTGAACATGAACACGACCAGGAGGTCGGCCAACGCGGTGAGGCCAAGGGTGAAGGCGAAGCCGCGGACGTTTCCAACAGCGACGAAGTACAGCACCAAAGCAGCAAGCAGGTTGACGGCCTTGGACGCGAGCACCGTGCGCTTGGCTCGCTTCCAACCATTCGCGACGGCGGACACGAGGCCCTTGCCCTCACGAAGTTCGTCGCGGATGCGTTCGAAGTACACGATGAAGGAGTCGGCGGTTTGGCCAATGGCCACGATGAGACCTGCCACACCGGCGAGGGACAGCCGGTAGTTTTCAGTCCACCCAAGGATCGCGATGGCGAGGTAAGTGAGTCCGCCGGCAACCACGAGGGAGAGGATGGTGACAAAGCCCAGGGCCCGGTACTGGAAGAGCGAATAGACCACCACGAGCAGGAGGCCGATCACACCGGCCATCAGGCCAAGACGCAGCTGCTCGCCACCGAGGGTGGCGGAAATCTGTTCCTCGGACTGGATATCGAAGCTGATGGGCAATGCGCCGTAGCGGAGCTGGTCCGACAAGGCCTGCGCGGAAGCTTGCGTGAAGTTACCGGTGATCTGCGGCTTGCCGTCGGTGATGACGGCGAGGGCACGAGGCGCGGAAATTACCTGGTCATCCAGGACGATGGCGAACTGGGCCTTGGGGTCGTTGCCGCCCTGTGCCTGGGATGCCACGTAGAACTGGTTGAGCCTCTGGGTAACGTCCTTGAAGGTCTTGGTGGCGTTGGAATCGAAGGTGATCGTCACGCCCCACGCATTGGTGACCGAGCCCTGTGCGCCCTGGACGGGATCGAAGGAGGACGAAACGATGTCCTGCCCCTTCACCTCGACCGGGCCAAGGATGTACTTGACGGCTGGAGTCTTGGCCGTTGCAGGCTCGCAGGTCACCAGCGGCTTGGCGGGATCCGAGCGCGGCTGCTTGTCCTGGGCCGGGT
Source organism: Arthrobacter sp. 2MCAF14 (assembly GCF_052115645.1). Taxonomy (NCBI): domain Bacteria; kingdom Bacillati; phylum Actinomycetota; class Actinomycetes; order Micrococcales; family Micrococcaceae; genus Arthrobacter; species Arthrobacter sp. 2MCAF14. The sequence goes on from NZ_JBFRHB010000047.1 coordinate 13,523, forward strand.
TGACGCAGTCCAGCGCTTCGAAGGCCTTGTAGACATCCGCTGTCACCCAGTTGCTGTCGCTGGCGTTGGCCGGCGCAGCCGTGGGCTTGGGCAGGCTTGCGTCCGGTGTCCGCGATGCGACCGGAACGGCCGCAGGGTCGCCCGTGGTGATCACCGGGCGGAAGTTCATGTCGGCAGATGCCTGGATCAGTGCGCGGGTTTCCGAACTTGGCGTGCCTGGAAGGCTCACCACGACGTTGCGGCCGGACTGCGTGGTGATTTCGGCTTCTGCGACACCGGAGCTGTCAACGCGTTGGCGGATAATCGCGACGGCCTGGTTCAACTGTTCTTCGTTGATGCCCGTGGATCCTTCGACCTTGGGCGCGAGAATCATTTGTGTGCCGCCCTCAAGGTCAAGCGCGAGCTTTGGGGCCCAGCTGGCGTGACCTGTGATGACGCCGCCACCGAGGACTGCTGTCAGTACAGCGAATATTGCGACAAGCCAGATCAGCACCCTGCGGGCTGCATTTTTGTGGCCGGTTCGTGCCATGTTCGATCTTCCTGTTGATGACGGAACAGCCGCCGACGTGCACTTGTGAGCGCAGGCCGGCGGCGATTCATTGCCGTAGAACTATTCCCGCTTGTAGAGCGGGTACGGGCTAGTTGTCCTTCTTGCCTTCGTCGTTGAGGCGCTTGAGGGTTTCGTCCGGGGTCTCCGCGGATGCCGAGGCATCGGCGTCCGCGGCCGTCAGCGACGACGCGTCGTCCGGAACGTCAACTGCGGCCTCCTCGACGGGCTCAACGATCTTGGTAACGGCCTGGCGGTGCACGGTGGCGAGGTTGCCCGGAGACAGTTCAAGGACAACCTTGTTCTCAGCGTCGTCCATCGAAACGATTCGGCCGAACAGTCCGAAACTGGTCATGACATCAACGCCAGGAGCGAACTGGGACTGCAGCTTGGCCTGCGTTTGCTGCGTCTTTTTGTTGCGCCGGAACATCATGAAGATGAAGACGCCAAGCATGGCAAACAGCAGGATTGTCATTGGATCCACAGGGAAGTTCCGTTCTTTACTTACGTTTTTGGTTTCACGGCCATGTCTGCCCGGTGGATCCGGCGGCCGAGGAGCTTTCGCCCACGTGGCCGCACAATGCTCCGACGGGCGGGCACAGAACCAAGGACTCGAACGTGCCGAGTGTCATACCAGTCTAGAGGGTTAAGCTGAATGGATCGTGCTATCGGCCGGTGTCGATGCTTTCCGCCCCGTTTTCGCTGTCTTCGAACAACGCCAGCGGGTCCTGCCCGAACACTCCTGGCGGAACCGCATAACCAAGGTGGGTCCAGGCGGACGCCATGGCAATCCTGCCGCGCGGCGTCCGTCCCAAAAGGCCTTCGCGCACCAGGTACGGCTCAGCGACAGTCTCGACGGTCTCGGGTTCCTCCCCGACGGCGATCGCGAGGGTGGAGAGCCCCACGGGGCCACCGTTGAACTTGAGGATCAGCGCCTCCAAAACGGCACGGTCCAGGCGATCCAAGCCACGCTCATCCACCTCATACATGTCCAGCGCAGCGGAGGCGGCACGGGCATCGATCTGCTCGATGCCGTGGACCAAAGCCCAGTCCCGGACACGGCGCAGCAGCCGGTTGGCGATACGAGGAGTTCCACGGGAACGGCCCGCGATCTCGCTGAACCCGGCCGAGTTGACCTTCAGGTCAAGCAGTCCGGCCGAGCGACGCAGAACCAGTTCAAGCTCCGCTACCGAATAGAACTCCAGGTGCCCGGTGAAACCAAAGCGGTCACGCAGCGGACCAGGCAGCAGGCCGGCCCGCGTGGTGGCGCCAACGAGGGTGAACGGCGGCAGCTCAAGCGGAATCGCAGTGGCTCCTGCACCCTTGCCCACCACGATGTCCACCCGGAAATCTTCCATGGCCATGTACAGCATTTCCTCTGCAGGCCGGGACATCCGGTGGATTTCGTCGAGGAACAGGACCTCGCCCTCCGAGAGCGAGGAGAGGATGGCAGCGAGATCTCCGGCGTGCTGGATGGCGGGCCCGCTGCTGATACGCAACGGAGCGTTCATCTCGGCAGCGATGATCATGGAGAGCGTGGTCTTCCCCAGTCCCGGAGGGCCCGAAAGCAGGACGTGGTCCGCGCTGCGGCCACGCATCCTTGAGGCCTCCAGCACGAGCGAGAGTTGCTTGCGGACGCGGTGCTGGCCTACGAAGTCGTGGAGGTTCTTCGGACGCAATGCGGCCTCGATGATGCGCTCTTCGGGTTCCTCTCCCCCGTTCACGAGGGACTGCTCAGCCACGGCTGCCTACCCGGTTTCCAGCGCGGGCGCCGTCCTGCCCAAGCCAGCGAAGGGTTGCACGCAGGATCTGGGCGACGTTGCCGGCGTCGGCAAGTTCCGGGGAATCGGCCATTGCCTTGTCGATGCTGCCGGCGGCGTCCTTCTCCGACCAGCCGAGGCTCGTCATTGCAGCGACCACCTGCGGTTTCCAGACGGACTCGGCCGCGACGGCTGGGACGGCCCCCGGCGCGGTGCCGTGAGGCACGAGTTTGCCCGCAAGCTCCAGCACGATCCTGCCGGCGACCTTCGGCCCGATGCCCGGGACCTTGGTGAATGACTTGGCGTCACCGGAATGGGCGGCCACCCGGATCGCTTCGGGCTCATGGACCGCGAGGACCGCGAGGGCCAGCCGCGGCCCCACCCCGCTCACACTGAGCAGGACATCGAAAACTTCCCGTTCGTCGTCGTTCGAGAAACCAAAGAGCGTCAGGGAGTCCTCCCTGACGATCAACGAGGTGAACAGCTTCGCTTCCTCGCCGACATGCAGGTGGCTGAGGGTTTGGGGCGTGGCGTAGACGCTCATACCGGCACCGTTGAGATCGATGACGGCCGTGGAGAGACTGACGTGTGCCACGGTTCCGCGGAGAAAACTGATCAAGACCCGGCTCCTGAAGTACTGCCCCGTGCATGCTGCGCCGCGGGCTATCCGAACATATCTACGAATACCCTAGCAAGGGCCACCGACATTTACCGGCCGCGGCGCGCTTTCGCTTCGGCTTCGGCCCAGGCCCGCTGGGCGGGTGTCAATGCACTGCTCCCCGGTCCGGTGGTGGCAACCGCGGCACCGCTGCCGGCCCGCCACGCGTGCGTGACGGCGAGGGCCAACGCGTCCGCGGCGTCGGCCGGGCGCGGCGGGGCGTCAAGACGGAGGATCTTAGTGATGAGTTTTGTCACCGCTTCTTTGTTGGAGGTGCCGCTACCCGTGACGGCAGCTTTGACCTCCGACGGCGTGTGGAGCGCCACCGGGATGCCGCGCCGCGCAGCGGCCGCAATGACAACGCCGGACGCCTGGGCGACGCCCATGACGGTACTGACGTTCAACTGGGAGAAGACACGTTCGACCGCGAGAACGTCGGGTTTGTACAGGTCCAGCCATTCGTCGATGGCCTTGGCGATGACCAGCAATCGCTGGTCCAATGATTGTTCCGGGGAGGTTCCCACGACACAGACGGCGACCATGGTGGCGCGCCGGTTCCGTTCGACGTCGACCACTCCGATGCCGCAACGGGTGAGGCCCGGATCGACTCCCAATACGCGAAGAGTCAAGTCCGGGCCTCCCTGTTTGTTATGAAGCTGTGTTGCAAGTGGGCGCTACTCGGCTTCGAGCGCAGCCTGGACTTCCTCGCTCATGTCCGCGTTGGTGTACACGTTCTGGACGTCGTCGAGATCCTCAAGGGCGTCGACGAGCTTCATGAACTTCTTGGCACCGTCGAGGTCCAGCGGCACCTGCATGGACGGGACGAACTCAGCTTCGTCCGTCTCGTATTCGATTCCGGCTTCCTTGAGGGCTTCGCGGATGGCCTGGAGATCGGTGGGCTCCGAGTGGATTTCCCAGTTCTCGCCGTTGTCCTTGACTTCCTCGGCCCCGGCGTCGAGCACGGCCATCAGGATGTCGTCTTCGCTGAATCCGTTCTTGGGCAGGTTGACGACGCCCTTGCGGGTGAAGAGGTAGCTCACTGAGCCGGGGTCGGCAATGGTGCCGCCGTTGCGCGAGATTGCAAGCCGGACCTCAGAGGCGGCACGGTTCTTGTTGTCCGTGAGGCACTCGATCAGAAGAGCAGAACCCTGCGGGCCCCGGGCTTCGTACATGATCTCCGTGTAGTCGACCACTTCGCCGGTCAGGCCGGCTCCGCGCTTGATGGCGCGGTCGATGTTGTCGGCGGGGACCGATGTCTTCTTCGCTTTGGTGACAGCCAGTTCCAGGCTGGGGTTGCCGGCGAGGTCCGGTCCGCCCATGCGGGCCGCGACTTCGATGTTCTTGATCAGTTTGGCGAACGACTTGGCCCGGCGGCTATCGAGGATGGCCTTCTTGTGCTTGGTCGTCGCCCATTTGGAGTGGCCTGACATGCTTTAAACTTCCCCTCTGATCATTCGAATAAACAATTCATGCACGCGCTTCTCCCCAGTCACTTCCGGGTGGAAGGAGGTGGCCAGCAACCGACCTGAGCGCACTGCAACAATTCTAGCCAACCCGTGCAAAGTGTCCGTGTGGGTGGCATTTCCCGGTTCAACCTGGGCAAGGATTTCGACGCCGGGACCAACGCGTTCTACCCACGGTCCACGGATGAAGACGGCGTGGACGGGGTCGACGCCGTCTTCGCCGGCGCTGAACTCAAGGCCTTTGAAGTCAAGGTCGGTTTCGAAAGACTCGCGCTGCCGGCCGAAGGCGTTGCGACGGACCGTGATGTCCAATCCACCGAAAGTCTGCTGCGGATTCCCGGCGAGGTCCGTGGCGGGATCGGCGATGTCGTCCGCCAGCAGGATCATGCCGGCGCAGGATCCATAGACCGGCAGGCCGGACGCAATCTGCTTGCGGATGGGATCGGCGAGTTCAAAGATGCGCGCCAGCTTGTCGATGGTGGTCGACTCGCCGCCGGGAATGATGAGGCCGTCAATGTCATCGAGTTCCGCGGGACGCCGGATGCCGACGCCGGTGGCACCGGCCGCTTCGACGGCGTGGATGTGCTCACGAAAATCGCCTTGTAGTGCGAGGACGCCGATGCGCAGGCCCAAGCCCACGCTTGATGACGCCTCGGAAGGGGGATTGGTCATTCGACCATCATAATGCGCTGCCACTGCCAGGCTCGCCCCGGGAATCCGATGGCAGGCATACGGCACGTGGTTTATGCACCAACTGGGATATATTACAGAGCATGTTTTCGTTCACCGTTCCACTCGGCAAGCTGGTCCGTGCTGTGTCCCGGCTGCGCGGCGGGGGTTCGGCTTTGCCCGGCCTCGTGGTCGAGAAAATCGACCCAGGCTTCATGCAAAGGACGCTGTCCTCGCTCCCCCACGGCGTGGCGGTGGTGAGCGGAACCAACGGCAAGACCACCACCACCAAAATGGTGGTGGAGCTCTTGGAAAGCCAGGGCCTGAAGGTCTTCACCAACCGGACAGGCAGCAACTTCACCCGCGGCGTCGCAGCTGCACTCCTCGGTGAAGTGGACTGGCGCGGAAGGCTGGACGCCGACGTCGCGGTCTTGGAACTCGACGAAGCTCATGCCGTGCACTTCGTGAACAAAGTGCCGCCGCGCTACTGCCTCCTCCTCAACGTCCTGCGCGACCAACTGGACCGTTTCGGCGAAATCGACGCCACCGCGATGCTTCTCCAGCGCATCGCCGAGCGAACCACCGGCACCGTGGTCCTGAACCGCGAGGACCCCCGGGTCGCTCGCATTGCCGGAGCCCTTAGCGGCCCCGAGGTGCTCTACTTCGGATTGGACGAATCGCTCCGGAGCACCTTCCCGAACGACGACGACATGCGGACCGCCGCTCCGGGAACCAGCCCCCGCGGTGACGTTCCCGACTCTCCGGCGGCCGACGTCGTGCTCCGCCGCGTCGGTACCGACGACGCCGACTTTGAGTTCGACGGAACCCGCGTGGCGACGCACATGAAACTCCGCGGCGTCTACAACATCTTCAATGCCGCTGCCGCATTGGTGCTCGCCAGGAGCATCACCGGAGCAAGCGGAAGGCCTGGCGATGCCGCCAAGCTGGTCAAGGCACTCTCGGAGGTGGCTCCGGCCTTTGGCCGCGGGGAGAGCCTGACGGTGGATGGCCAGCCCCTCGAGTTGGTCCTGGTGAAGAACCCGAGCGGTTTCCGCCTGGGCCTGAAGTCATTCCCGGCGAAGGGCTACGCATCCATGATCGCCATCAACGACAACTATGCCGACGGCCGCGACATGTCGTGGCTCTGGGACGTTGAATTCGATTCCCTGCGCGAGGACGGTGTCGAGGTCCTCACCGGCGTCCGTGCCTACGACATGGCCCTGCGCCTCCAGTACGACGAGGTCCGCTTCGGTTCAGTGGACACAGACATCCCCGCGGCCCTGGCTGAATTCATCCGGGGGTCGGCGGGCAAGCCCAAACGCGTGTTCTGCACGTACACCGCGATGTTGGCCATCAGGCGCGAACTCTCCAAAATCACCACAGTAGAGGTGGTCTCATGACTCCGGCCGAAGGCACCGCACACGCCAGCAAGGGAACCATCCGGGTCCTCCAGTTGTATCCCCGTGACATGAACATCTACGGCGACTGGGGCAATGCCCTCGTCCTGCGGCAGCGCTTGCTCTGGCATGGATACACACCTGAGCTCCTTGAATACAACGTGGGCGACGACTTCCCCGAAGATGTCGATCTCATTGTGGGCGGCGGTGGCCAGGACAGCGGCCAGGTAGTCATCCAGGACGATCTCCAGTCGCGCGGCGAACAACTCCGCGAGATGGCCGAGGACGGAACGCCGATGCTGGTTATTTGCGGGCTCTACCAGCTCTTCGGCAAGTTCTTCAAGACGAAGAGCGGCCCTGTTATCCCCGGTATCGGCATCCTTGACGTCGAGACCGTCGGCACCGACGAACGACTCATCGGAAACGTCACCCTCACCTCGCCCGAGTTCGGCGAAATCATGGGCTACGAAAACCACAGCGGACAGACTGCCCTGGGCCCCGGCGTCGAGCCCCTCGGCACCGTGTCCAAAGGTGCCGGCAACAACAGCAAAGACAACCATGAAGGCGCCAGGCACCGGAATGTGGTTGCCAGCTATCTGCACGGTTCCTTGTTGCCCAAGAATCCGGCCATCGCCGACTTCCTGATCCGGACCGCCGTCGAGCGCAAGTACGGCACTTTCGTCCCCGGAACGCCCGACGACGGCTATGCGCGCCTCGCGCGCGAGAATGCGGCGCGGCGGCCGCGCTAACCCGGGGAAAAGCGTTGTGGGCGGAGGCCCTGCATGAAAGGGTTGCTTCATGACGAACCCTCTCTTGGAGCCGAGTCCCCTTCCCTTCGGATTGCCGCCCTTTGCGACGATCCAGGACAGCCACTACGCCGAAGCAGTAGATGCTGGCCTCGCTCAGCACCTGGCCGAGATCCAGTCCATCGTGGACAATCCGGAGCCCGCGTCCTTCGAAAACACGGCGGTTGCGATGGAACGCTCCGGCCGCCTGTTGGAGCGGGCAGCGGCCTCCTTCTTCACACTGGTTTCTGCCGATGCCTCTGAGGCCATCCGCGAACTCGAAACCGAGCTGTCTCCCCGTTTCGCGAGCCATCAGGATGCGGTCTACCTCAACCGCGGACTGTACGAGCGTTTCGCAGCCATAGACACCTCAGGACTTGACGATGAATCCATCCGGCTGGTGCAGGAATACCTCCGGGAATTCCGCCAGTCGGGGATCCAGCTTGATCCAGCTGACCAGGAAAAGCTCAAGAGCCTCAATGCGGAGCTCTCCCGTTTGGGAACGGAGTACGGGCAACGCGTCAAGGAAGCCATGAAGGCCGCCGCGATTGTGGTGGATGACGCCACCGAACTTGCCGGGCTGCCGGCGGACGACATCGCCAGCGCCGCCGAGGCAGCGCGCTCTGCCGGCCACGAGGGGAAATACCTCCTGACCCTCATTCAACCGAGCAACCAACCTGCTTTGGCTTCTTTGCAAAATCGTGAGCTCCGGCGCCGCCTCCATGAGGCGTCCATCGCGCGGGGCAGCGACGGCGGCAGCCTGGACGTCATGGAGCTGGCGAAGGCGATGGTGCGTTTGAGGGCCGAGAAGGCGACACTTCTCGGGTTCGGCAACTACGCCGAACTGGTCATGGACCGCCAGACCGCCCCCGATTTCGTGTCCGTTCAGGCGATGCTGAACCGGCTTGCTCCTGCCGCCATCCGCAACGCCGACGCCGAAGCGGGCGCCTTGGCGGAGAGCGCGGGGCACCCGCTGGAAGCCTGGGACTGGGCGTACTACTCCTCGAAGGTCCGCCGGGAGCGGTACGAGGTGGACGAACAGCTGCTACGGCCCTATTTCGAATTGGACCGGGTACTGGTGGACGGCGTGTTCTTCGCAGCCAAGAGCCTCTTCGGTATTACTTTCCACGAGCGGAAGGACCTTGAGGGATACCACCCCGACGTCCGCGTCTGGGAGGTGCGGAACGAGGACGGCTCCGAGCTTGGCCTTTTCCTGGGCGACTACTACGCGCGGGACTCGAAGCGCGGCGGCGCGTGGATGAACTCGCTCGTCGAACAATCAGCGCTCCTGGGTACCAAGGCGGTGGTGATCAACAACCTGAACATCTCCAAACCTCCGGCCGGAGAACCGACCTCGCTCACCCTGGACGAAGTGAGGACCACTTTCCACGAGTTCGGCCATGCCTTGCACGGACTCTTCTCCAACGTCACGTATCCACGATTCTCCGGAACCTCGGTCCCCCGGGACTTCGTTGAGTATCCGTCACAGGTCAACGAGATGTGGATCATGTGGCCCGAGATCATCGGCAACTATGCACGGCATCACGCCACTGGCGAACCGCTCCCCCAAGGCATCATTGACCGCCTCAGCGAGTCCAAGCTCTGGGGCGAAGGTTTCGCCACCACCGAATACCTCGGAGCCGCCCTGTTGGACCTGGCCTGGCACGTGCTGGACGTCGACGGCGTTCCTCAGGATGCCCAGGACTTCGAAGCCAAGGCATTGGCTGCGGCCGGCGTGGCGCACTCCCTCATACCGCCCCGCTACCGCACGGGATACTTCCAGCACATCTTCGCCGGGGATTTCTACGCAGCGGGGTACTACTCCTACATCTGGAGTGAAGTGCTAGACGCGGAAACGGTGGTCTGGTTCACGGAAAACGGCGGCTTGCTGCGCCGGAACGGCGAACGGTTCCGCTCGGAACTGCTCTCCCGCGGAAACAGCCGGGATCCACTGGAATCCTTCCGCACGCTCCGGGGCCGCGAAGCCTCCCTCGAGCCCCTCCTGAAGCGCCGCGGGCTGGAATAGCGGGGCTGGCCCAACTAGCTCGCAGTTGTTGTCGTTCTGGAGCCTCAAAACGACAACAACTGCGAGTCAGTTGGGTTAACGCACGACGCCGGCCGGTCACCACGAAAGGTGACCGACCGGCGTCGTACTTAACCGGAGCGCAAGGAGCCGGACGGTGTGATCCGGTAGCGTGCGTAAAAGGGCCCCCGCCCCTCGCCGCCGCTAAGCCGCGGCAGCGTCACGCGGGGAATAGCACGCAGAGGATCAGCGCCGTCCGGCGCGCCAACAGAGCGCGCCGGCTTAACTAAGACCTACCAGCCGCGCTCGGCGAGGCGGTGCGGCTCGGGGATTTCCTCGACGTTGATGCCGACCATGGCTTCGCCCAGGCCGCGGGAGACCTTGGCGATGACGTCGGGGTCGTCGAAGAAGGTGGTGGCCTTTACGACGGCGGCGGCACGCTGGGCCGGGTTGCCGGACTTGAAGATGCCCGAACCGACGAACACGCCGTCCGCGCCGAGCTGCATCATCATGGCAGCGTCGGCCGGGGTGGCGATACCGCCGGCGGTGAAGAGGACGACGGGGAGCTTGCCGGTCGCGGCGACTTCCTTGACGAGTTCGTACGGTGCCTGCAGTTCTTTGGCGGCGACGTAGAGCTCGTCCTCGGGCAGGGTGGAGAGGCGGAGGATCTCGGCGCGGATCTGGCGCATGTGGGTGGTGGCGTTGGAGACGTCGCCGGTGCCGGCCTCGCCCTTGGAGCGGATCATGGCCGCGCCCTCATTGATGCGGCGCAGAGCCTCGCCGAGGTTGGTGGCACCGCAGACGAAGGGAACCGTGAAGTTCCACTTGTCGATGTGGTGGGTGTAGTCGGCCGGGGTCAGGACCTCGGACTCGTCGATGTAGTCGACGCCCAGGGACTGGAGGACCTGTGCCTCGACGAAGTGGCCGATGCGGGCCTTGGCCATGACCGGGATGGAGACGGCGGCGATGATCGCATCGATCATGTCCGGATCCGACATGCGGGACACGCCGCCCTGGGCGCGGATGTCGGCGGGAACACGCTCGAGCGCCATCACGGCCACTGCACCGGCATCTTCGGCGATGCGGGCCTGCTCGACGTTGACGACGTCCATGATGACGCCGCCCTTGAGCATCTCGGCCATGCCGCGCTTGACGCGGTTGCTGCCCGTAACGCTGGCTGCGGACGAACCGGCTTCGTTGCTTACATCAGGTGTAGACACAAAAACCCCTATGGGTAGATAGAAGACCTTGGCCGGGGCGCAGGCGGACAGGGGCCACACACAGCGCGCACCGGATTTCCAGGTCACATTGACCAAGTAACTTCAATACTAGTCCCCTGCGCTGTGCCCGTCGTACTTGATTACCAGCCTCGGCCACCCGGTCCTGCCGGCACCGGCGGGCGTCGCTCACCCGCTGTCATGAGTTCCGCGCGTCGCGATACTTCAGGTACCCATTTACGGCATCAGATTCGTCGCCGGGGCGAAGGCGCTGGAATCTGTCTTCGGCAATTGTGAGTGCAGCACCGGCCCGGTCGCTGAGGCGATCCGGGTTCATTGGGACCTCAACACCTGATTTTTGAGACCTGTTTTCCTTGTTTCGCTTTTCGCGACGTCGATTGGCACCGCGGGGGCCTTTAATGTCAGACCCCCGTGACAGGGTTTATTCATGGAAGGCATCGGTCAACTGGTGGCACGTCGGGCAGCCCCGCCCGAGGTCGGGATCGCGGCGTTGGGACGGCTGTCCCGCCGCCTGAAGCCCGTCCCTGCCTGGCATGCCGGGCAGCAAAACCCGGCCACCGTGCCGTCGCGGGCCACCGTGCCGTCGCGGGCCGCGCTGTCGCCCGCACCTGACCTTGATCAGGCGGTGGCGGCGATGGATGCGCTGCGYTCAACCGCYCTCGCCGACGCCCGCCAGTTCGCTTTCCCCGAAGCCGCKGATTTCGCCGGCACGGTCGAGGAGATCTCCCGGACGGTCGARTTTCTGCAGCTCGTCGCAGCCCAGGCCGTGGAACGGACCCGGCGCGAAGCCCAGGCRGCACGGCAGGCATCCCCGGCGCCGGGGTGGCGGACCGGCTGGACCGAACCCGCCGCAGCCGATACCGCAGCCGCACCGGTCGCGGGAACTGAAGCCGATACGGCAGCCGCGGCCAGCCCGGAAGGCTCTGCCGCCGGCCTCACGGCAGCCGCGGCCGGCCCGGCCGACGACGGGTACCGGAACGCCGCCGAATTCCTGCGCGCGAGGCTGCGGATCGGCATCAGCGAAGCCAGGCGCCGGCTGACACTGGCCGCCGGGGTGCTCCCGCAGACCGGGATCGCCGGGCAGGACCTACCCGCACGGCACGGGGTCCTCGCCGCGGCCCTGTCCTCGGCAGCCCTGCCCTCCCGCTCGGCCACCGTGATCAGCACGGCCCTGGACCAGGTACGCCACCTCGCCGACACGGACACCACCCACCGGATGGAACWCTCCCTGACCSACACCGCCATTGAGAGCGATCCGGATTTCGTCTCCCGGATGGCCAARCGCTGGGTCGATGCCATCGACCAGGACGGAACCGAACCCGGCGARGAAGAACTGCGCCACCGCCAAGGAGCGTTCATCCGCAAACCCCGCCGCGGACTGCACCACGTGGAGATTTACGCCACCGCCGAACAATTCGAAACCCTCGCCACCGTCATGAACACCGCCACCAACCCGCGCCTCCAGCACGACGCCGCCGGCTCCCGCACCGGCACCGGCACCG
>NZ_JBFRHB010000048.1:0-25287 GCF_052115645.1 Arthrobacter sp. 2MCAF14
CGCGGGCGGCAGGCTTGTGGGAAACTTTCATCTACGAGATGCCTCTCTTTTCGGTGGTCAATGTGCTCTAGACAAGCTCCATTTTCCTCGAAAAGACGGGCATTCTCGGTTTAAACCGCCGCCCGCGTCTCGATCATCATCGGTGGATCAAGGTTTAGGCATCGACCTGTCGCCGGAGATGGTGACAGTAGCCCGCAAGGACCACCCCGGCCTGCAGTTCGATGAAGGGTCGATGGAGGCCCTGGAGCTGGCGGACGGCACTCTGGGTGGCATCGTTGCTTGGTATTCGATCATGCATACGCCGCCGGCCCGTTTGCCGGGAGTGTTCGCGGAGTTCCACCGGACCCTCCTGGACGGCGGCTTGGTGCTGCTCGCGTTCCAGGCCGGCGACGAGCCAAGGCATTTGGACTTCGCGTATGGCCACGAAATCGACCTCGACGCCTACCGCTTGCCGCCTGAGCGCATCATGGAACTCCTCCTTCAGGCTGGCTTTGTTGTTGAAGCGCAGCTTCTCCGCGAGCCGGACGACAGGCACGAGAAGACCCCGCAGGTGTGTCTCCTAGCCCGCAAGCCAGCGCGCAAACCGGCAACGGCGTGAAGGAAGCGGCGTAGCGGAAGCGGCGCAAAAGGCGGCCTAGGCCGGGAGCCGCAGCCCGCCGTCGTACATCTCGGCCAAGCCGTCACTCAGTAGCCCCTGAAGAGCGCGCTCCAGCTGCTCGGGGGCCGAATTCAAGCGGTGCAGGGCCGCCAGCGGGACGGCCGCGCCCTCGGCGGCGAAACCGAGGTCAGCTGCGGGTCGTTCGAACAGTTCAGGAGCTACCGGCGACTCTGCCACTCGCAATACGGCCATGACGGCACCCCGCAGCTGCCGGTCTGTGCCGTGCCACGCCTGGCCCTTGGGCGTATACGTGGGCGGCGGTTCACCTGCGGCAAGCCACGCGCAGGAATCGCGGACGGGGCAGTCCAGGCACTTGGGGGAGCGGGCGGTGCACACGAGCGCTCCGAGTTCCATGACGGAAGCGTTCCAGCGGACGGAGAGCCCGACGTCGTCGGGCATGAGTGATTCGGCGAGGCGCATCTCCGACGCGGTGAGCGACGGCGCCGGAAGCGCAAGTCCCGAAACGAGCCGGGCATGCACGCGCCGGATGTTCGTGTCTACGACCGTTTCGCGGCGACCGAAAGCAAAAGCAGCCACGGCCGCGGCCGTATAGTCGCCGACGCCGGGAAGGCTCAACAGGGAGGCATGCGTGTCCGGCACCCTGCCTCCATGCTCTTCCACGATCGCGACGGCGGCCGCATGGAGCCTGAGCGCGCGGCGGGGATAACCGAGCCTTCCCCAATGTCGCACGGCCTCGCCCGAAGGCTGCTTTGCGAGATCCGCGGGTTCCGGCCAGCGTTCCATCCAGTCTCTCCACACCGGCAGGACGCGGACTACCGGAGTCTGCTGCAGCATGACCTCGCTGACCAGGATCCCCCACGGGCTGCAGTCCGGCGACCTCCACGGCAATATGCGGGCCACCTCGGAGAACCAGCGGTCCATGGACTGGTGCAAGTCCGTGCGGCGATGGGTGCCGGCAAGTTCAGCGGCGCCTGGCAGTGACATGGAGATCCTTGCTGCGGTTCGTGGCGTGCCCTGTTGGCGGCCGATTCCTGCCATCCACTGTAGTGGAGCCGGCCGGGAATGACGTAGGTCATACTGGCTCCGATCAGGCCCCGGCGGCGTGGTGCGGCACCATCCACGCCTTGCGTTGCCTAGCCTAGAAGCATGGTCAACAAGGGCAAGCAACCGCCGAGGGCGCGCACGTCGCCGTCGGCGAAAAGCGCTGCCCGGGCCGGAGGCGCAAACCGTTCGGCGAACGGGGTCCGGCCCCAAAGGCGACGGACGAGCCCTGCCGTTTACCGGCGTCGGAGGATGGTTGTTTTCGGCGCGCTCCTGGTGGTCCTGGCGATGCTCGTGGCCGGGGCTGTGGCTATGAGTTCATCCCTTGCGGGCAAGGCTGATCCCGGCGCATCCAAGACCCAAGCGGTCGGAGCCGCTCCGGCGAGCCAGGCCCCTACGACGGATCCCATCGCGGCCACGACAACGCCCACGGCCACGCCGGTGTGCGACCTCAATCTGGTGACGGTAACGGCGTCCACGGACCAGCCTGCGTATGCGGCCGGGCAGAACCCCGTGCTGAGCATGAAGATCACCAATGGCGGGGCGGCACCGTGCCAGGTCAACGTCGGCACGTCCCAGATGGAGTTCCTGGTGATGAGCGGCGAGGACCGGATTTTCTCCTCCAAGGACTGCCAAGCGAAGGGCGATGACCTCGTGAAGCAGATTGATCCGGGCAAGAGCGAGATCGCCAACTTCCCGTGGCAACGCAACCGGACGACGGAGGGCTGCGGCGTAATCTCAGCCAAGCCTGCCGCCGGCACCTACACCTTCAAGGCCGTACTGGGAAACAAGGCGAGCACCAAAGCGGTCTTCCAGCTTGGCTAGAGGAACCTGTCCAGCCATTTGCTCAACAACCGACTGGGCCCACGCCGCCCGGGTTCCCTGGCCGCGGACCCACGCCGGCGAGGGCCCCGGCCTGAGCTTGCGAAGGCTGGGAGCCGGTGGGGACTTGCGAGGTTAGGGCGGCGCTGGGGACTAGAGGAACCTGTCCAGCAGGCTGGCTTCGGCCATGCGGCTGAGCCCTTCGCGGACGGTCCGGGCGCGCTGGTCGCCGATGCCGTCCACGGTCATGAGATCGTCGATAGTGGCGGCCATGAGGTACTGGAGTCCGCCGAAGTGCTCCACCAAACGGTCGGCCACGGCTTTCGGAACCGACTTCAGCCCGGACAAGAGGCGGTAGCCGCGCGGCTGCACACCGGCGTCGAGCACGTCCATGCCACCGGCGAAACCGATGATCCCGGCGATCTTGCCCAGATCGATCAGCTCCGCCGGGCCAAGATCCAGAAGGGCCTGCACCGCACCGTCGATGTCCTCGGGCGAGGCGTCGGCGCCGGCGTAGTCGCGGATGATCACGTCGCTGCCCGGGCCGCGGCCGGTGGTGAGCTCTTCCAACTGCAGCGAGAGCAACCTGCCGTCCTCACCCAGCTCCAGGACATACTGAGCGATTTCCTCGGCAATGCGCCTGACCATTTCCTGGCGCTGGAGGGTGACAGCCACATCCCGGACGGTGACCATGGCCTCGATTTCGAGGGCCGATAGGGCGCTAGTGACCTGATCCAAGCGGGCGCTGTAACGTTCCAGGGTTGCGAGAGCCTGGTTGGCGCGGGCCAGGACCTTCTCGGAGCCCTCAAGCACGTGTCGCAGGCCGTTGACGTAGAGGGCGATGATCTGCATGGACTGGCTGACCGAAATCACCGGAACACCGGTCTGGATGGCCACGCGCTCGGCCGTCCTGTGACGCGTTCCTGATTCCTGGGTCTCGATGCTGGAGTCAGGCACAAGCTGTACCGCGGCACGAAGGATGTTCCCGGCGTCCTTGTCGCAGATGATGGCACCGTCCATCTTCGCGAGTTCACGCAGCCGCGTCGGGGAGAAATCGATACCGATTTCAAAGCCGCCGGAGCAGATGGATTCGATGGTCCGGTCCGTTCCCAGCACAATCAGGGCGCCGGTGCGCCCACGGAGGATGCGTTCCAGGCCGTCGCGCAACGGTGTTCCGGGGGCCACCCTGCCCAGAGTCGCCTTGAGCGAATCTTCGGGGCTCCGAGCCATAGGTGTTCCCTTCAAAGGTGCACGCAGGCGCGCCCGCAAGTGTGCCGGTTTTCAGCAGTAAGTCAACGGGAGCAAAATGCCAGGTTTCCCGCAAGCTCAATGATAGAGGTATGGACCGGCAACAACCGCACGGGCAAGCCTTAAAGTGCCCCAAATTAGGTTATGTGGCGGGACCTTCGAAACGCGTTCGACGGCGGCCGCCGCACCGCCACTTTCAGCTCGGTCCCTGGACCCTCAGTTCGGTCCCGGAACCTCAGTGACCCTTGACCCTCAGGGAGCCGTCCGAAGGCGCGCGAGTCGCTCAAGGTCGCGTCGCACGCTCTGCAGCGCCGCTTCCCGGGCGGCAGCCCTTCCCGTGTCCGGATGCACTTGCCTCGCAGGAGGGTGGACTCCGCCTCTGCCGGCGTTCGGCCTGTGTCCTTGCTGGTTCGCAGCGGGGTTCCCCGCGGGGGAGGGGCCGAAGGGATCGTAGAACAAGTCATTCCCTGGATTCATTGATGCCCTGTTCCTTTCATGCCATCGTCGGCTGCCTGGTTTTTCCTGGCGGATGGCTCCAATCCGGGCCGGACGCGTCCGCTATGAGTTCAAACTATCGGCAGGTGATTTCGGAGGTTTGTGCACCTCGTTTCGATCCTGTTAAGCGCTGGCCCGGGACCCTGCCTCCGGCGTGGTCCCGGGCTGCGATAAACTTGGTATCTTGGCTGGCGCGCAAATCGTGCCGCTCCCTGAGTTGGCCCCCGGCCGGCACGGGGCCAGTATCCAGCCTCCATCCCACGTTCGGCCCGTCGTTCCAATGCGGGCGACGCCCAGATCGCAGCGAAAGTAGCACCGTGTCCCAAGAAGTCCTGAGCCCCGCCCGAGTCCAGGAAATTCACCATGAGGCCTCCCGGCGTCGGACTTTCGCGGTCATTTCGCACCCTGATGCCGGCAAGTCCACGCTCACGGAAGCCCTCGCCCTGCACGCCAAGGTCATCGGCACCGCCGGTGCGTCCAGCGGCAAGGCCAACCGCAAGGAAACTGTTTCCGACTGGATGCAGATGGAAAAGGAACGCGGTATTTCCATCAGCTCCGCGGCGTTGCAGTTCTCCTACCGGGATACTGTGATCAACCTGCTGGACACCCCGGGCCACGCCGACTTTTCCGAGGACACCTACCGCGTCCTGGCCGCCGTCGACTGCGCAGTGATGCTGGTGGACGCCGCCAAGGGCCTGGAAACGCAGACCATGAAACTCTTCGAGGTCTGCAAGCAGCGGAACCTTCCCATCATCACGGTCATCAACAAATGGGACCGCCCGGGCCTCGACGCCCTCGCGCTGATGGACGAGATCACGGAACGCACCGGACTCCAGCCCATGCCCTTGACGTGGGCCGTGGGCATTTCCGGCGACTTCCGTGGAGTCTGGGACCTGCGAAATGACCGCTTCGCACGGTTCGCGCGCAACAATGCCGGTGCCAACATCGCCATCACCGAGTACTTCACTCCGGAGGAAGCAGCCGAAACCCAGGGCAACTACTGGAGCGACGCCGTCGACGAAGCCGGACTCGTGATCGAATCGAACCTCGAGTTCAACATTGAGAGCTTCCACGCCGGAACGGCAACACCCATCCTCTTCAGTTCGGCGGCCCTGAACTTCGGGGTCAAGGAAATCCTTGACGCCCTGGTGGACTTCGCGCCTCCGGCCGCGCCCCGCCCCGACGTCGACGGCGAGCCCCGTTCCGTTGACGCTCCCTTCGCCGGGTTCGTCTTCAAGGTCCAGGCCGGCATGAACAAGGCCCACCGCGACCACGTTGCATTCATCCGTGTGTGCTCCGGTGTCTTTGAGCGCGGAATGGTTGTCACGCAGACCCGCACCGGCAAGTCCTTCGCCACCAAGTACGCCCAGCAGGTGTTCGGGCGCGAACGCGAAGTCATCGACGAGGCCTACCCCGGCGACGTCGTTGGCCTGGTCAACGCGTCCTCACTGCGCGTAGGGGACAGCCTGTTCCTCGAGGAGCCCGTGGAATTCCCCGCTATTCCGCTCTTTGCCCCCGAGCATTTCCAGGTGGCCAGGTCACAGGACCCCAGCCGCTTCAAGCAGTTCCGCCGCGGCATCGAACAGCTTGAGCATGAAGGCGTCATCCAGGTGCTCCGTTCGGACGTCCGCGGCGACCAGGCACCCGTGCTCGCGGCTGTCGGTCCCATGCAGTTCGAAGTGGTGGAAGACCGCATGGCCCACGACTTCAACGCCCCGATGCGCTTGGAGCGCCTTCCGTACTCGATCGCGAGGATCTCGACGGCGGAGGCCATGCCGACGCTCGCGAACGTCCCGGGTGCTGAGGTGCTGCTAAGGTCCGACGGCGAATATCTCGCGTTGTTCAACGATGTCTGGGCGCTGCGCCGGATCGAGAAGAACCACCCGAAGCTCACGCTGGTCCCGATCGGCACGCACAACCCGGCAAAATAGTATTTCCCTGGACATGCCCCTCGTATGAGCTGAGGGCTGGACACATTGCTGTTATGTCCAGCCCCTGGTTCGAACAGGGGGCATGTCCCGTGGGGGACGTGGGCTTGCGGGAGTGGTCAGTAGCTCACTTGGCGTTCGAGCTTGTTTCCCAGTCCCAGCATGGCGAGGCTCACCACGAGGAATCCTATGGAGATCGCCACTGCGAAGACCGCCACTGCGCCCCAACCGCCTGCGCGCATAGGGTCGATGAACCAGTAGGCGTACCAGTTGACGAAAGAGCCGCGGATCAGGCTGTAGACGAGATAGGCAACCGGGTAGAGCAGCCAGTACCAGAGGTGCTTGATGGTCAGCCTGGAGCGCGGAGGCTGGAACAGCCAATCGGCAACCATGACAACCGGCATCAGGTAGTGGACCACGAAGTTGACCCAAGGTTGCAGGGAGCCGAGGTCCTGCCCCGCCAGGAGTGCGCCGAAGACGAGTCCCACGACGGCCATGGCGATCGTCGCAGTGCCCCGGGTGGCGTCGTCGAGCTCGCTGGGCCGCTTGCCAACCAGCACGCGGTAGCCGCTGATCAGCAGCACCACCGACGCGAAGATGTTGGACAGGTTGGTGAAGTAACTGAAGAAGTTCCACGGATCGAAGCCCAGACCGATGTGGACCGTGAGCTGCGTCCACACCGCAACAAGGGTCAAGAGGCCAAAGAAGAGGCGTCCCCCAATGAGCACATTTCTTTTTGTCATGGGGACAATCTTCCGGTGGACGAGGCCAACCCATGCACCCGACACTCCGAAGCCAAGCCGGCCGCTAGGTGATCAGCAACTCCAAGGCCTCCGCCAGGTGTGCCACTTCGCGGACCGAGAAACCCTCCGGGACGGGGCCCGGTCCGTTGGGACTCGCCGGCACCACGGCGTGGGTGAACCCAAGCCGCTGCGCCTCGTGGATACGCTGGTTGATCCCGGGAACCGGACGGACCTCGCCGGCCAGGCCAACCTCGCCGAAGGCAATGAGCCGCTGCGGCAGTGCCTTGCGCGCCTTTGCCGAGGCCACGGCAAGCGCCACAGCCAGGTCGGTGGCCGGTTCGCTCAATTTCACTCCTCCGACAGTGGCCACGTAGGAGTCGTCCTTGTGCAGGATGCAGCCAGCCCGCTGTTGGAGCACGGCCAGGAGCATGGCGACGCGCGAGCTGTCCAGGCCGCTCGTGGCCCTGCGGGGTTGTGAGCTGGTACTTTCGGCCAGAAGCGACTGCACCTCGGCCAGCAGCGGGCGTCGGCCTTCCATGGTCACCGTGATGCAGGTGCCGGACACCGGCTCGCGTGTCCGCGATACAAAAAGCCCGCTGGGATCGGCTAGGCCTTCGATACCGGCCTCATTGAGGTCGAAGCAGCCGACGTCGTCCGTGGCACCGTAGCGGTTCTTGACCGCGCGCAACAAGCGCAAGCGCGAATGGCGCTCGCCTTCGAACTGGCACACAACGTCTACCAAGTGCTCCAGGAGACGCGGACCGGCAATGGAGCCGTCCTTCGTCACGTGGCCAACCACCAGCGTGGTCATGTTGCGACGCTTTGCGGCGGCGATGATGGACGCCGCGACTTCCCGGACCTGTGAGACTCCGCCAGCGCTGCCTTCGACATCGGCGCTGCTGAGGGTCTGCACGGAGTCCACAATCAGCAGCTTCGGCTCAAGCTTCTCCAC
This sequence comes from Arthrobacter sp. 2MCAF14, assembly GCF_052115645.1. Classification (NCBI taxonomy): domain Bacteria; kingdom Bacillati; phylum Actinomycetota; class Actinomycetes; order Micrococcales; family Micrococcaceae; genus Arthrobacter; species Arthrobacter sp. 2MCAF14. Next base: position 7,849 of record NZ_JBFRHB010000048.1, read on the forward strand.
TTGCCCCAGCGCCTGCCCGAGGTCCGTTTCCGCCGAGAGATAGAGGGTGTGCGCGACCGCGTCGATCCGCTCCGCACGGAGCTTGACCTGGGCAGCAGATTCCTCGCCCGTGACGTACAGGACGTCCTGCCCCGTGCGGGCGAACTTCGCAGCGACGTCCAGCAGGAGGGTGGATTTCCCGACGCCGGGTTCCCCGGCAAGCAGGATCACCGCGCCGGGAACCAGGCCTCCGCCCAGGACGCGATCCAGTTCGTCGACGCCGGTGGGCAGGAAAGCGGCCGTGGTGCCGTCTACCTCGGCAATCCGGCGGGCCGGCTCCAAAACCGTTGTTGCCGCCGTCGTACGCGCAACCGTGACGCCTGTTTCCTCCACGGTGCCCCACGCCTGGCACTCACCGCAGCGCCCCACCCACTTGACCGTGGTCCACCCGCATTCGGCACATTTGTACGCGGGCGTCTTGGAGGTGCGTGAGGTCTTGGAAGCCATGCGTACAAGGCTAATGGAGCGGTCGGACAGTCAAGTGCGCCTCACTGCAGGGGAGGGAGAACGTCCCGGGCTTCCCTGGGGTCCATGCCCGCGGCTTCGAGCAGGTCCACCATGAGCGGGCGGAAGAGCATCACCACTGTTTCACCCTCAAGCTTCTGGACGTGCAGCATTTTGGGGTGCAGCCGGGTGGCAATGTCGGCCAAGTCCTGCCGCGCACCGCGCAGGTGGGCGCGGCGGGCGCCGTCGTGCACTTCCGCGAGGCCGAGCGACAACTCCTCGACGGCCGCAGAGGTGTCCTGCAGGACCTCCGAAATGCTGTCCGTCGCCTCGTCCGTCAACGCTGCATGGTTGATGGCGCTCGTGAGCCGCCGCGCGAACACCCGGCTGTTGCGGAGGGCAAGGTCGATGGAATCCAGCGACTCCTCCAGCATTGTCAGCTCGTCGCGGTGCCGACGATAGGCCGGGGCAAGCGTGGCCACTTCACCAGAGGCCTTGAGGGATTGGCGCATCCGGTCCACGAGGGGCTGGCAGTTCCGCCCCCGGATGAGGGCATGCCAGGCCTGGGTGGAGTCGCTGTTGATCAAGGCGTCTGCACATTCACGGAGGACCTCCGAAAGTTCGTGCAGGAGTTTGCGGACGTCCTGGCGCGGTTCCCGGCGCGGGTCCTTCGGGACCAGCATGGTGACCAGCAGCGCGAAAACACCGCCCACTACAGCGTCGATGCTCCGGGTGAAAGGTCCCCCTGCCGGCGCGGGCAGCAAGACCACGAGAAGCGATTGCAGGCCCAGTTGGGTGGTGAAAATGGAGCCACCGTCCAGGAAACGTGCCAACAGGATGGAGAAAAGAAGGACGACAGCGGCTTGCCAGATCCCCGAACCCAACCAGTGGAGCAGGAGATCACCGACGACGATTCCGAGGGTGCAGCCAAACCCGACTTCCACTACCCGGCGAAGCCGTGGATCCCGCGAGAAGCCGAGCGCGATCAGTGACGAAGTCGCGGCGAAAAGGGGTCCTGAGTGCCCCAGGATATATTCAGCGAACGCGTAGGCGCCCACCGCGCACAGGGTCATCTGGACGGCCGGAACCAACGAGTTCCGGCTGCGGACGAGGCCGGTGCGCAGCCGCGCCCGCAGGAATTTCCTGCTTGCTGAAAGTCCTTGGGGGGCGGTCATGGCTCAAGTCTATTCAGGAGCGGCTGACGGAGTGCGGCTCGCCGAGGGAACCCCAAAGTGAGGGGCGTCACTTAATCCCTCATGACACGCCAAGCGCAAGTGCGACGCTGCACTTGTAAGCCAATGGTCCACAGTCGTTCACCTTCTGTTCACTTTGGACCGCCGGTCCCGTTACCTGCGGCTCCTACCGTCAATAAAGGTACAAACACGTACGCATATCTTTCGTATGCCGACTTTCTCCCTCGGCACGCATCAGAGAATCCCTGGAAGGGGTACATCCCAGTGAAGGCAACTCGCTTCGGCCGCAACGCGGCAATCGCGGTCCTCGCAGTCGGCGCACTTGCGCTGACCGCTTGCGGTTCAGACAACGCAACCGGCGCCGCACCGGCAGCCACCCCGAGCGCCGCGGCCGTCAAGGTCACCGGCACGCTGACCGGTATTGGCGCCTCCTCGACCGGCGCGGCCATGGACGCTTGGAAGGCAGCATTCGCTTCCGCCAACCCGGGTGCCACGGTCCAGTACTCCCCGGATGGCTCGGGCGCGGGCCGCAAGGCCATCCTCGACGGTTCCGCGCAGTTCGCGGGCTCTGACGCTTACCTGACCGACGCTGAGTTGGCCACCTCCAAGACCAAGTGCGGCACCGATGGCGCCATCAACATTCCGGTCTACGTCTCCCCGATCGCCGTTGCCTTCAACATTCCCAACGTCAAGGACTTGAAGCTCGACGCCGACACCGTTGCGAAGATGTTCCGCGGCCAGATCACCAACTGGAACGATCCCGCTATCGCCGCCCTGAACGCCGGCGTCTCGCTTCCGGACCTGAAGGTCACCCCGGTCAACCGCTCTGACGACTCCGGCACCACGCAGAACTTCACCGACTATCTGGCTGCTGCTGCTCCCTCGGTCTGGACCGACAAGGCTGCTGGCGTTTGGCCGGCATCCCTGAAGGGCGAGAACGCCAAGGGCACCTCCGGCGTCGTCAAGACCGTCACCGACACCCCGGGTGCCGTGACTTACGCTGACGATTCCGCAGTTTCCGGCAAGCTCGGCACCGCGCAGATCAAGGTTGGCTCGGACTTCGTCAAGATCTCCGCTGCCGCTGCCGCCAAGGCTGTTGAACTGGGCAAGCCCGTTGCAGGCCGCCCGACCGGCGACCTTTCCATCAAGCTCGACCGCACCACGACGGATTCCTCGGCCTACCCGGTGGTCCTCGTTTCCTACCACGTCGTCTGCACCACCTACGACAAGAAGGAAACCGCTGACCTGGTCAAGGCATTCGAGAGCTACGTAGTCTCCGACGCCGGCCAGCAGGCAGCTGCCGGCTCCGCCAAGTCCGCTCCGCTCTCCAAGGCGCTGCAGGACAAGGCGAAGGCCGCTGTTGACTCCATCAAGGCCAAGGCCTAAGGACCACAATGGAGTAGTGGTGCCGCGGACCGCGTCACCACTACCCTTGAATATCAACGTTCCCCGTCCCGCGCTGGTGAAACATCACCGGACGGGGCGGGGAACTTGGCCATTTTTGAGTGAATCTGAAGGATCGTGAAGTGACCACCAACTCCTTGACCACTTCCCAAGGTGCCGGACGCGCCGGGGACAAGGTCTTCTCCGGAGCCACCTTGGCCGCGGGATGCCTGATCCTCGCGGTTCTCTTCGGCGTCGCACTTTTCCTTGTCATCCAGGCCATTCCGGCCCTTGTGGCGCCACCCGCGGACATCCAAGGCGGCCACGGCTTCTTCGCCTACATCGGTCCGATCGTGGTGGGAACCCTGATTGCCGCCGTCATCGCCCTTGTGATTGCAACTCCCGTTGCCATCGGCGTCGCGCTGTTTATCTCCCACTACGCGCCCCGCAGGCTTGCCTCGGGCCTTGGCTATGTGGTGGACCTCCTCGCTGCCATTCCTTCCGTGGTCTACGGCGCATGGGGCGCGGCATTCCTTGCCCCCCAGATTTCGCCCGCCTACGGCTGGCTGGCCAGCAACATGGGCTGGCTGCCGATTTTCCAAGGCCCGGCTTCCGCTACCGGCAAGACCATCCTGACCGCGAGCATCGTCCTTTCCGTCATGGTCCTGCCGATCATCACTTCCCTTTCGCGTGAAATCTTCCTGCAGACCCCGAAGCTCCACGAGGAAGCAGCCCTGGCCCTCGGCGCGACCCGCTGGGAAATGATCAAGATGGCTGTTTTGCCCTTCGGCCGCCCGGGTATCGTGAGCGCCATCATGCTGGGCCTCGGCCGTGCACTTGGCGAGACCATGGCCGTCGCACTGGTCCTGTCCTCCGGCGTCCTGACCGCGAGCCTGATCCAGACCGGCAACCAGACCATCGCCGCGGAAATCGCCTTGAACTTCCCTGAAGCCAGCGGACTCAAGGTCAGCACGTTGATCGCGGCCGGCTTGGTATTGTTCGTCATCACCCTGGGTGTCAACATGATTGCACGCTGGATCATCTCCAGGCACAAAGAATTCTCGGGAGCCAACTAATGACTGTCACAGCCCCCGTGGCGCGCAAACGCTCCGCACTGACCAAGGGCCAGTTGCCCGCATTCGCACCGTACGTCGTCCTGGCCGTCGCCTTGGTGCTCGGCGCCGCGATCCTCGCCCTGATCGGGTTCAACGCCTTCGGCTGGGGCCTCGTGTCCGCCATCCTCTTCGCGATCGGCCTGGTCGGCTGGAGCGCAGCCGTCGAAGGCGGCCGCAAGGCGAGCGACAAGCTCGCCACCTGCCTGATCGTCGGCTCGTTCCTTGTGGCGCTGCTGCCCCTGATTTCGGTGATCTGGACAGTCCTCGTGAACGGCATCCCGGGCATCATCACCCCCGGCTTCCTGACGACATCCATGAATGGCGTCACAGGCTCCCTCGACAACAAGAGCGTCGATGAAGGCACCAAGGTCCTCGGCGGCATCTACCACGCGCTCCTGGGCACCGTGCAGATCACCCTGCTCGCCACTGTTATCTCGGTACCGGTGGGCTTGCTGACCGCAATCTACCTGGTGGAATACGGCAACGACCGGGCCCTTGCCCGTGCCATCACGTTCTTCGTCGACGTCATGACCGGCATCCCGTCGATCGTGGCAGGTCTCTTTTCCGCAGCCTTCTTCTTCGCCGTGGTCGGCCCGGGCACCAAGACCGGTGCGGTCGCCGCCGTCGCGCTTTCAGTCCTGATGATTCCGGTGGTGGTTCGTTCCAGCGAGGAAATGCTCAAGATCGTCCCGAACGAGCTCCGCGAGGCGGCTTACGCGCTGGGTGTCCGGAAGTGGCGCACCATCCTCAAGGTGGTCATCCCGACGGCGATTTCCGGCATTGCGTCCGGCGTTACCCTGGCGATCGCCCGAGTGATCGGCGAGACGGCTCCGATCCTAGTCACCGCAGGTTTCGCCACAACCATCAACAACAACGTGTTCGGCGGCTGGATGGCCTCGCTGCCCACGTTCATCTACACGCAGATCCTGAACCCGACCTCGCCGTCCAACCCGGACCCGTCGAGCCAGCGGGCATGGGGCGCCGCGCTGGTCCTGATCGTCCTGGTGATGCTCCTGAACCTCGGCGCCAGGCTGATCGCCCGGATCTTCGCCCCCAAGGCCGGCCGTTGAGCCGCCAGGCCACGCGCAAACTTTCAACCACAGCACCGAAGGAACACCATGTCTAAGCGGATCGACGTCAAGGATCTGAACGTCTACTACGGCAGCTTCCTGGCCGTTGAAGGCGTCAACATCAATATTGAAGCCAAATCGGTCACGGCGTTCATCGGCCCGTCCGGTTGTGGCAAGTCCACCTTCCTGCGCACCTTGAACCGCATGCACGAAGTGCTGCCCGGGGCGCGCGTCGAAGGCGAAGTCCTGCTCGACGGCGACAACCTTTACGGTGTGGGCGTGGACCCGGTGACTGTCCGCAGCCAGATTGGCATGGTCTTCCAGCGGCCCAACCCGTTCCCCACGATGTCCATCCGAGACAACGTGCTTGCCGGCGTGAAGCTGAACAACAAGCGGATCAGCAAGGGTGCGGCCGACGCGCTTGTGGAGAAGTCCCTGCGCGGCGCCAACCTGTGGAACGAGGTCAAGGACCGTCTTGAGAAGCCCGGCTCCGGACTCTCCGGCGGCCAGCAGCAGCGGCTCTGCATTGCCCGTGCCATTGCTGTGGAACCGCAGGTCATCCTCATGGACGAGCCCTGCTCCGCGCTGGACCCCATCTCTACTTTGGCCGTCGAAGACCTCATCAATGAGCTCAAGGACGAATACACCGTGGTAATCGTGACCCACAACATGCAGCAGGCCGCACGCGTTTCCGACAAGACCGCGTTCTTCAACATCGCCGGCACCGGCAAGCCCGGCAAGCTCATCGAGTTCGCGGACACCACCACCATCTTCAACAACCCGTCCCAGAAGGCCACGGAAGACTACGTCTCCGGCCGGTTCGGATAGTCCCCACCGGCTCCCAGCCTTCGCCAGCTCAGGCCGGGGCCCTCGCCGGTGTGGGCCCACTGCGAAAAGCCCGACGGCGACGGTTACCTTCCGAGGTGACTGCCGCCGTCGGGCTTTTGCGTGCTGGGCAGGCCCGCTGAACTCAGCGCGACAGCGGTGATAGCGCCAGCCCGAGGATGAACGCCACTGCGGCGGTAACGATCGGCGTCGCGACCCAGAACCCCAAGATCCGCAGCACCATCCGACGGTTGGTGACGGAAAAGTTCTGGTTGGTTCCCGCGCCGAGCACTGCCGACGTCACAGTGTGCGTCGTCGAAAGCGGCAAGTGGAAGCCGATGGCGCCGACGAACAGCATCAGCGAGGTCAGGCTCTGGGCGATGAATCCGCGCATCGGGTCTACCCGCGTCAGCTTGTAACCCAAGGTGTACGAGATGCGCCAACCACCACAAAGCGTTCCCGCCGTGAGCATGCCAGCCACCAGCAGGATGACCCAGAACGGGAGGTCATTGGAGCCGGACACACCGGCCGCCACGGCGCCCAACAGGATCACCGCTACGGATCTCTGCCCGTCCTGCAGGCCGTGGCCGAACGCGACGGCAGCGGCCGAGACAGACTGTGCGTGGCGGAAGCGGCCATGCACAACATCGGGCTGGGTGTAGCGGGCCGCCCACGTGACAGGCCACACGAGCAGATAGGAGCCAAGGAAGGCAATCACGGGGGACAGCAGCAAGGGCAACACGACTTGCGCCAGCAAAATACTGTCCACCCCGCTGATCGAGCTGCCTCCCATCAACGCGCTTGCGGCTCCGGCGCCCACGAGGCCTCCCACCAAGGCATGGGTTGACGAGAGCGGCACACCGCGCCACCAAGCGTAGATTCCCCAAAGGATGGCGCTGCACAACCCCGCGGCGAGTATTGTAAGCCCGTTCATTCCCGAGGGGAGAACCACCCACGACTGGCTGAAGACCAGTGCGAAACCGCCGCTGAGCAGCACGCCGGCAAAGTTGAAGACGGCCGCCAACACGACGGCAACCGACGGAGTCAGGGCACGGGTCCGCACAGAGAGTGCGACGGCGGTGGAGACGTCGCGGAAGCCGTTCAGGAATGCGAAGCCAGCCGCCAGCACCACCACAAGGGCGAAGAACGCGACCGCCACCTCATGCTTCCTTGACGATGATGCTGCCTACCTGGGTCGCGACGCGGCGCATGTCCTTGGTAGCGTCCACTAGTTGATTGGCTACGTCGCGGTTCCGCGAAAATTGGGTGGACTTCATGTCGCGGAGCATCTCGGCCACCCAGGTCCGATGGCTGCGCTCCGCACGCTTGGCCAGCCGCAAGACCTCGATCCAGTAATCCTCGAGTTCGTCCAGATCGTCGAGCTGGCGCATTGCATCAACCGTGAGTTCCGCCTGGCGGCTGATGATCTCCAACTGGTCCGCCGCGCGCTTGGGCACCCGGTCCAGTTTGTAGAGGGCCACGAGCTCACCTGCGGCATCCAGCTTTTCCATCGCCTCGTTGAGGAAACGGGAGAGGGCGTACATGTCCTCGCGGGGGAGCGGGTTCACGAAGCTCGTGCGCATGTGGGTCAGGAGGGCGAAATGCAGATCCGTGGATTTCGCCTCGTGTTCGTGCATCTCCTCCACAAGCCGTTCGTGCTCCGCGACAGGAGCTCCGAAGATCTCAGAAAGCGTCCCGGTTGCCTCAAGAATCTGGCGGGCCATTTGCGACAACAATTGCAACCCGGCGGGTTCTTGGGGGAAGAGACGCAGCTTCATTTGGCTTCCGGTAGGCGGGAGGGATAGGGGTGGTGCGGCGTCTTCGCCGAAGGGCATAAAAATGGTGCCGAACCGGATACGCCTCTCGGCGGTAGGCCGCTCGAAGCGGCTATAAGTTGAAGCCCGGGGGTTTCGCGGTTCGACACCAGTTTCAGTTTTCTACGTCGCCCGAGCTAAGTCAATCTTGACAGCTGGCGCCCGGGGTGGTTGTGACTGCCCCTCGCCCCTATATTTCATGTCAGTCCAGCTCTCCCAGGCGCCACGCATTGGCCGCGTGCTCGAGATCTTCCGCGGTCTTTACGAGCTGGTGGGAGTTCCGGGTCAGCTTGCTTGCGTGGCCTTCGTTGGAATGCTCCGCACTGTCCGCCAGGGTGGCTTGGCCCAGCGCGACGACGCGGCAAAACGCGGCTGAGCGTTCCAGCGCGACGTCGAAATCGCCGTCGAACGCTCCCGAAAGAATGGCGTCGGCCATTTGCTTCATTTCGTCGGCTCCCGGCGGCTCGGCAGCGCCCGCCACAACGTGGGAAACCTGGGCGGTGTCCCGGCCGGCCTTGAAGTACACGGAGATACGCTCCGAGTTCTGCATGGTGGCCGCGCGCAATGCATAGAGCCGCCACAAGGCGCCGGGCAAGGACCGGGCGGGGCTCTCGGCCCACATTTCGGCGATGGCCTCCAGGCCTTGCTCATCAGCGAGCTTCACGAGGCGCCTGGTGATCTTGGGATCATCACTATCTCGACCTCGCCGCACGAGGGCCTGAGCGGCAAGGTGCGCGGCTTCGGACACGCGCGCGGGGTCCGCTCCGCCCGCAAACGGCTCGAAGTCAACCGGCGCAAAGGGTTTCGGCTTGTGGTGCCTATTTGCTCCGCCGTAAACAGGAGGTCCCGATTGTTCGCTCATGCCCCAACGCTACTCCTGTGTTTTCGCTCGTGCACTCTTGACTGGGGCCTGTTGCAACCTCCCCATGTTTGGATCCGTGGGAGCGGCGACTCGCCTTAGTCTCCGCGTGTCGTCGTCGGGGCCTGGTTCAAAAGTGGGGAGAACGGTGCGGTGCCGGCTTGGACGGCGCGGATGCCAAGCGTGTCAAAACGGCCTTGAGCTTGAGGTACAGTATTTATGGCTGTTTCTACAGTCGGCAGGGGCCTTTAGCTCAGTTGGTAGAGCATCGGACTTTTAATCCGTGGGTCGTGGGTTCGATCCCCACAGGGCCCACTCTAAAACCCCCGGAACCGCACGGTTCCGGGGGTTTACTTGTGCCAAGCGAAAGCTAGGTCGTGCCCCACGCGGCCGGGTGGCGGCCGAGCGGTCCGGCTTGCTGCGACCAGTGCGCTGGGGCGCCGTCGATTCGCCCTGGAAGCGGCACGCGGCGCGCCGGCCCCCAGTCAGTGGTGGTTGCCGTGAGCGTGAAGTCATTCGGTGTAGGTACCGATAGGTGGTCGTTCGGCGGGGTCATCGAGTACAGCAGGTTGGCCGTGCCGATGAGTGAGCCTTGGATGCGGGCCGTCACTGAGTGAGTGAGGCGCCGGGTCAAGGCGCGGGCGACGGCCGCGGCCAATAGCCAGCCGGTCGCGTGGTCGAGGGCTTGAACAGGAAGCGGGGCCGGCTCCGCTTGGCCCGCGGCGGTAGCGCCGTCGTCGGCGATCCCGCAGCTCATCTGGACCAGGCTGTCGAACCCGCGGCGGTTGCGCCATGGGCCATCCCAGCCGTAGGCGTCCAGGCTCGCGATGATCAGGCCAGGGTTCACGGCGGTCAGGGCCTCGTCGTCGTAGCCCAGGCGTTTCAGCGCGTCAGCCCGCAGACCGGACACGAGCACATCGGCGCCCGCGAGCAGTTCCTCGAACGTCGCCCGGTCGCTTGAGGCAGTCAGATCCAGGGCGGCGGTACGTTTGCCGAGCGTCGTCTCAGGCAGTAGCGACGGGACCTCGTCAAAGCCCGGCGGGTCGATCCGCAGCACGTCCGCACCGTAGCCGGCAAGGAACTTGGTGCAGACCGGTCCAGCGATTACCCGAGTCAGGTCGAGCACGCGCACGCCGTCGAAGGGCAGTTTCCCGACGGCGTCCGGCGTGCGGGCACCGGATGAGCGGCGCTCGACGACGGTCAGGGGCGGCGCGTCCGCGGTCGCCGCCCCCGCGGCGGAGGCGAGCCACTGGACGCGGTTGTGCATGACGGCGGCGCATCCGCCCGCATTCACGATGGCCGTCTCCAATTCCTCGGCACGCAACCCGGCCACTGCGGCCTGAACTGTTTCGCGGTCATGGGCTCCAAGCACCCGCTCGACGGCGGCGCGGTGGCTGGCGTAGTTGGTGTGCAGCCTGATCCAGGCGTCGGCCGCACGATAGTTGCCGGCGATGGGGTCCCAGAGCGGTGGCCGGTTCCAGCCGACTGGAGTGAACAGCCTCTCGGACGCGAACGCGGCGCATGACTCCCGACTGTCTACCGTCACGGCCGGCTGCCGTGACTCTCGGCGAGCTGCCAGAAACTGTGCTGCCGCCACCGTTGCGACGGCCACCGCCCCCGTCGCGAGTCCTGTCACGTCGAAAGCGGCCGGGAGAACCGCCCGCGGCCCGGTCGTCGTTAGCTGAGCGGCCGCCAAATCCGCATCGTCTGCACCGAGTGCGTGCCACAAGCGGGAGGTCGCATCAGCGAAGCTGTCGTTCACACTCACCATTCTCAACGGGCCTGCACGGAACGAGCAATGGCGTCCGGATCTGATGCCTCCTGCCCAAGTGGGCCTTCAACTGCCAGACTGTTCTTCATGCATGCGCTTTTGGACGGACTCCTGAATACCAGCCCGCTCGTGATCGCGTGCATCGTTTTCGCCCTCGTGTTTGCTGAGGATGCAATCTTTGTGGGGTTCGTGATTCCTGGTGAAACGGCGGCGGTGGTCGGCGGGGTGATTGCGAGCCGCGGGCTCTTCGAATTGTGGGTCATGATCGCGATAGTGGTGATTGCAGCGATCACGGGAGACACCGTGGGCTACGAAATAGGCAAGCATTTCGGCCCACGGGTGATGGCCTTGAAAATCCTGGACAAAAGGCGCGCCCAATTGCAGAAGGCCGAAGACTTCCTCAAAGACAAAGGTGGCGTCGCGGTACTTTTGGGCCGGTTCACGGCCTTCTTTCGTGCAGTCATGCCCGCGCTCGCCGGACTCAGCCGCATGCCTTACCGGCGCTTCGCGTTCTGGAATTTCAGCGGCGGCATTATCTGGGGGTCCCTGTTCGTGACACTCGGGTTTGTGGCCGGAAATTCGTACGAAGAAGTGGCCCGCGTGGTGGGCCGGGGGGCAGCGGCTGTGGTGGCAGTAATTGTGGTGGCGATTGTGCTGGTGTGGCAGGTCAGGAAGCACCGCGCCAAGAAGGCCTGATGCCGCGGGAGCACGGAAATCTGGCGGAAACCTCAAGGCTTTAGGCTGGTCACAATTCGTTCGGGAGGGGCGGTGAATGGTCGAACTGGATATGTCTGATGTTTGGCGTTATAACCGTAGTAGCTGCCCCGACGTCCTCGGCTTATCTGAGCCTCGAGTGATCTGATGTCCGCTTTCTGCAGCACAGAACTTTAAGGAGAACCGATGCATCTTTTGCCCCGTGAGCAGGAAAAGCTCATGACCGTGGTCGCGGCCGACCTCGCCCGCCGTCGGCAATCCCGCGGTCTGAAGCTCAACTTCCCCGAAGCCGTGGCGATCATCAGCTACGAACTGATTGAGGGGGCACGTGACGGGAAAACCGTGGCTGAACTCATGAGCTACGGGACCACCCTGCTTGGTCGTGAGGATGTCATGCAAGGCGTGCCCGAGATGATCCATGACGTCCAGATCGAGGCCACATTCCCCGACGGGACCAAGCTCGTCACCGTCCACGACCCGATCCGCTAGGAGGCCAACATGATTCCCGGTGAATACCGTCTCCAAACAGAGCCCATTGCCTGCAACAGCGGACGCGAGGCAATCGCCGTCGACGTCGTCAACCGTGGCGACCGCCCGGTCCAGGTGGGCTCGCATTACCACTTTGCCGAATCGAATCCCGCGCTCGATTTCGACCGCGAAGCCGCTTACGGCCGCCGCCTCGACATCCCAGCCGGAACGGCCGCGCGCTTCGAACCCGGCGATTCCAAGACCGTCAAGCTCATTGCGCTTGCAGGCAGCCGCGAAGTCTACGGCCTACGGAACGCCGTCAACGGTCCCCTTGATGTTGACGCTGGAAAGCACGACGGCGGCGCTGCCGCTGCCACCGAAGGGCCCGGAGCAGGCAAGGAAGGGACAGCCCAGTGAGCTTTGAAATTTCGCGTAAGCAGTACGCAGACCTCTACGGACCGACGACGGGCGACTCGATCCGCTTGGCGGACACCGAACTTTTCCTTGAGATCGAGAAGGACTATACGGTCTACGGCGAAGAGGTCATGTTCGGCGGCGGCAAGGTGGTCCGGGACGGCATGGGGCAGAACGGCCAAGTGACCCGGGATGAGGGCGTCCCGGACACCGTCATTTCGAACGTGGTGGTCCTCGACTACACCGGAATCTACAAGGCCGATGTTGCGCTCAAAGACGGCCACATCTTCAAGATCGGCAAGGCCGGCAACCCCCAGATCGCCGACGGCGTGGACATCGTGATCGGGGCCAGCACCGAGATGATCGCAGGGGAGGGCAAGATCCTCACCGCAGGCGGCGTCGACACCCACATCCACTACATTTCCCCGGACCAAGTCCCCACGGCCCTGTGCAGCGGCATCACCACCATGGTCGGCGGCGGCACTGGACCGGCGGAAGGTACCAAGGCCACCACCATTACTCCCGGTAAATGGCACATTTCGCGGATGCTGCAAGCCGCGGAAGGGCTGCCGATCAATATCGGCCTCTTCGGCAAGGGCCACGCGTCCGCGATCGAGCCGCTCGCCGAACAGATCCGCGCAGGCGCCGTAGGCCTCAAAGTCCACGAAGACTGGGGCGCCACGACCTCGTCGATCGACATGTCCTTGCGCGTAGCTGACGAATACGACGTGCAGGTAGCCATTCACACGGACACCCTCAACGAGTGCGGATTCGTGGAGGACACCATCAAAGCCATCGATGGTCGCGTGATCCACACCTTCCACACCGAAGGCGCCGGCGGCGGGCACGCTCCGGACATCATCAAGATCGCCGGATTGCCGAACGTGCTCCCGGCATCCACCAACCCGACGCTCCCGTACACGCGCAACACCATCGAAGAGCACCTGGACATGCTCATGGTGTGCCACCACCTCAACCCGGACATTCCGGAAGACGTGGCGTTCGCCGATTCCCGCATCCGGGCCGAAACCATAGCGGCGGAAGATGTGCTCCAGGACCTGGGCATCTTCTCCATGACCTCCTCGGATTCCCAGGCCATGGGCCGTGTGGGCGAAGTTGTCATCCGCACCTGGCAAGTGGCCGACGCCATGAAGCGGCAGCGGGGCATCCTCAAGGACGCGTCAGGCGCGAGCCACGGCGCTCCGAACGGCTTGGGCGCGGAAAGCGACAACTTCAGGATCAAGCGCTACATCTCCAAATACACCATCAACCCGGCGATAGCGCAGGGCATGGCAGACTCCATCGGCTCCGTGGAGGTGGGCAAATTCGCCGACCTCGTCCTCTGGAATCCGGCATTCTTCGGTGTGAAGCCGGAGCTCGTTCTCAAGGGCGGCCAGATTGCCTATGCACTCATGGGCGATTCCAACGGCTCCATTCCCACCCCACAGCCACGCACCATGCGCCCGATGTTCGCCACCCACGGCAAGGCGTTGCAGCAGTCCTCCATCACCTTCCTGTCCAAGGCGGCCATCGACGCCGGCGTCCCGGAAGAGCTTGGCCTTGAACGCGTCATCCGGGCTGTATCCGGAATCCGGAACCTGAGCAAAGCGGACCTCAAGTTCAACGGCGAAACCCCCGACATCGCCGTCGACCCCGAAACCTACAAAGTGACGGTCGACGGTGAAGACGTCACCTGCGAGCCCTCCGACGTGCTGCCCATGGCCCAGCGCTACTTCCTTTTCTAGACCGCCGGAGGAGAACCGCATGATCATCGAAAAGATTCTCGGCAACCTGCACGAACTGCCCGATCCCGAACAATACGCCGGCCTCCACAAGGAGAAAGTCGTGCTGCCCAGCGCTCAACTGGTCAAACGCATCCAGCGCGTCACCACGGACCACGGGAAGGAACTCGGCATCCGCCTCCCGGCCGGCTCCGGAGACCTGCGCGACGGCGACATCCTCGCCGTCGAGGATGCGAACCTGATCGTGGTGTCCGTGCTGCCGAGCGACGTCCTGGTCATCGCCGCCCGAAGCATCTACGAAATGGGTGTCGTGGCGCACTCCCTCGGCAACCGGCACCTACAGGCCCAGTTCTTCGACGCTGCGTCCGAGTACGGGGCCGAAGTCATGGTGTGCCAGTACGACCACACCGTCGAGGACTACCTCAAACACGTCGGTGTGCCTTACGACCGCCAGGAACGCGTAATGCCGGTGCCTTTCCGCCATGCTGAACACACGCACTGAGTCGGTTCAGGCGCGCCGCTCTTCGCGCGGGGTGTCGGGTTCGGTCGCCTTTGCTTCGGCAGGTGATACGGGCCGTGCCCGCTTCGCGGTGCCCTCCACACCGCGGCCCCTATCACCTGCCTCCGCCCTGTACGTCACCACATCTGCGCTCGTGCGAGGCGCCTCATGAGCGCCGCTTATCAGCTCGCGTTGCAGCAGCTCACTGACTCCGCTCTTCCTACCGGGGCGTTTGCGCATTCTCTTGGGTTCGAGACGTATATCGAGCGTGGGGTCGTAGCTGATGAAGGGAGTTTCGGGGTCTGGCTGTCCGCGTTTGTCGGGCAGCAGTTGACCTATTCCGATGGCTTGGGCATTCGGTTCCTTTATGAGGGGGTGGATTTGGGGGAGTTGGATGCTCATTTGAGTGCTCAGCTCTTGCCCCGGCAGTTGCGGGAGGCCAGTACCAAAATGGGCGGGCGGCTGATCGAGATCGGAACAGAAGTTTTTCCGTCGGCCGAGCTCGAGGCGTACCGGACTCTCGTGACCACGGGCCGGGCTGCCGGGCATCAGCCGCTGGCGTTCGCCGTCGTCGCGCGCTCGCTGGGCGTGCCGTTCGAAGAAGCGCTCGCCGGATACCTTTTCGCGGCGGCCACCTCCCTGACGCAGAACGCCGTGCGCGCCATCCCGCTCGGCCAGAACTCCGGGCAACGGCTGTTGCGCAAGGCGCACGACGACGTCGCTGCCGCCGTCGAACATGTCCGGCACCTCAGCTGGGACGACTTCGGAGCCGTCAGCCCCGGGCTGGAAATTTCGCAGATGCGGCACGAATGGCAACGCGCGCGCATGTTCATGAGCTAGAACCATAGGAGGACACATGTCTGAACCCATCAAGATCGGCATCGGCGGCCCGGTAGGTGCCGGCAAAACGCAGCTTGTGGAGCGCCTGACCCGCCACATGAGCCGGGAAATCTCCATGGCCGCCATCACCAACGACATCTACACGATCGAAGACGCCAAGATCCTCGCGGCCAACGGCATCCTGCCCGAGGACCGCATCATCGGCGTCGAAACCGGCGGCTGCCCGCACACCGCCATCCGCGAAGACACCTCCATGAACACGGCAGCCATCGAGGAACTCAAGAAACGGCACCCCGACCTGCAGGTCATCTTCGTGGAATCCGGCGGCGACAACCTCTCCGCCACGTTCAGCCCCGAACTCGTGGACTTCTCGATCTACATCATCGACGTCGCCCAAGGGGAGAAAATCCCCCGCAAAGCCGGCCAAGGCATGATCAAGTCGGACCTCTTCATCATCAACAAGACCGACCTCGCCCCGTTCGTCGGCGCAGACCTGTCAGTGATGGAACGGGACTCCAAGGAATTCCGTGGCGACAAGCCCTTCTGCTTCACCAACCTGAAGACCGACGAAGGGCTGGACAAGGTCATCGCATGGATGCGGCACGACGTCCTGATGCTCGACCTGGCGCAATGAGCACGACGGCGACGGCGGCTGTGGCGCTGGACCCGCTTGCTGGCGCTGCTTGCTCCGCTGCTGCTGTCGTCTCGCCGCGGGGCGAACTCCAGTTGCGGATCGCCGAACGTGTCGGGCGTTCTGTGGCCGTGCAGCAGTTTCATCAGGGTGCCTTGCGGGTTTTGAGGCCGCACTACTTGGATGGGTCCGGGCAGGTTTGTTATGTCGTGGTCAATCCGGGCGGGGCGTACTTGGGGGCGGATCTCTATGTTGTGGACGTGGAAGTCGAGGCCGGGGCTTCGTTGCTCTTGACGACGCAGTCGGCCACGAAAATCTATCGGACTCCGGGGTCGTTTGCTGAGCAGCGGATGACCATCCGCCTGGGAGAAGGGGCGGAACTGGAGTTGGCTCCCGACCAGCTCATCGCCTACCGGGAGGCCAGCTATCGGCAGAATACGCACATCACTGTGCATCCGACGTCGAGCCTGATCATGGCGGAAGTCATCACTCCCGGCTGGTCGCCGGACGGCGCCTCCTTCCGGTACCGGGAACTGCGGCTCCGGAACGAGATCCAGGTGGAGGGCGACGACGGCGCAGCGCTGCTCGCGCTCGACAACCTCCTGATCCGGCCGCCCCTGGGCGATGTAACCGGAATGGGCTTCATGGAGGGCTACAGCCACTTGGGTTCGCTCATTGTTGTGGATTCTCGGGTTGACCAGGCGCTCGCCGATGAACTGCACCGGCTGACGGCGGGGTATGACGCGTACTCGGGCTTGTCGCTGACCCGAACCCTTGCGGGCACAACGGGCCTGGTCCTGCGGTCCCTCTCGAACAGCACCGAGGAACTGAATCGATTGCTTGGTGCCTGCACCGGCCTTTTGCGCGAACGCTGGTACGGCCGGGCGCCGCTGAACCTAAGGAAGTACTGATGACCTCACTCGCGGAGTTCGCCTCGATGTACCGCCGGCGCGAGCATCTCCCGATGAGGTCGCGCCTCGCGTTCATGTTCGGTTCCGTCGTCCTCTTGCACCTTGCCGCCGTCGTACTCCTGCTGGTGGGTGGCGCCGGTGGCGGGCAGCCGCTGGCGGTGGGCCTTGTGCTGACGGCCTATGTGGCCGGCATCAAGCACAGCTACGACTGGGACCACATCGCCGCGATCGACAATTCCACACGAAAATTCGTGGCACAGCGCAAGGACCCCGTGAGCGTCGGATTCGCCTTCAGCCTGGGCCACAGCTCCGTGGTAATCCTGGCCGGTGTCATGGTGATCGGCGGCGCCAGCCTGGTTGGCCAGCTCATGGAGGACGGCACCACCGGACACCTAGTGCTGGGGCTGATCGGCAGCGGCGTTTCCAGCCTCTTCCTCCTGGCCATGGGCGTCTTCAACGGGTCTGCGTTCCTCCGCACGATGCAGCTGTACCGCGCCGCCCAGGCTGGTGCTGCGATCGCCGTCGACGACCTCGAAACCAAAGGGCTCATCTCGCGGCTTTTGGCTAAGCCTCGATCCACCGATGTGCCCGGGCTGATGATTTGAATCCGGTTCGGCTCGTTGTGCGGGCAGGGAGCATGCTGGGGTGCCAGGCCTCGCTGCCCTTCGGTGTTCCACTGTTGGTCCTGGTTGCGCCGGGTGGCTGGG
>NZ_JBFRHB010000049.1:0-24882 GCF_052115645.1 Arthrobacter sp. 2MCAF14
CACTCAGCGTCTTTGACGTCCGTTTTGCGGCCCGGGACGGCCTTCATGTGGGCAGCGTTGAGCAGCCAGCACTCCATCCGCTCTTCCAAGGCGTAGAACACAGGTTTCCAGTAGGTGCTGGTCGACTCCATTGCCGCCAGCGTCACGCCCCGCCCGACCAGTAGGTCCCTCATCAGCTCTAGCGACCGCGTCATGGTCCGGAAAGTGCGCGTCTGCCGTGACGCCCACCGCCCGGCCCCGGGGTGCGCACGCACACGGTCACCGACTTCTTGCCGATGTCCAACCCGGCGACGCGCCCGAACATCACGTCCATCAGAATCACCCATCCTTTGAAGCGAGTATCGATATTGACGCCGCTTGGAGGATCCTCTGATCAGGACACAGACCCACGTGCTTTACCGCAACAATCCGGCACACCCACGGACCCCGCGTCATACACCTCTACGGGCTCACCCCGCACCAGTGTGCGTCGACGTCGCCAAGCGGCACCCACAATTCTCACCCTCCTGCACACGGAAGGAACTTCCCCATTTGTTTACACCTCTGGCACCCAAGGCCGGACTCACGCCTATAGCTGTGAAAGCGGACTCGCGGCACGTCATGTAGCGGCGTTGTTAAATGCCAATGAACGAACGTGCGCGGGAAGATCTATGGCGGGTGCGGTGGCGTCGAAGCGATTCGGGTTTCGCAGCGATTCTGCGAAACCCGCTGCGCCAATCACGGCTGGAAACCAGGCGAGCCCCGAGCCACCAATCCAGGACGATGACCATGTCCATCGCCCGGCTGTCGGCGCAGTCGGGCCTGAGGTACCTGTTCAAGACCACGATGATGGACGACCGGTCCCCCTCACCGCGCGATGCAACAACGTACTACATGAACACGGGCACACCTCAGGGGCGCTGGATTGGGGCCGGGCTGGCCGGGATCGGCAGGGAAGCCGGAGACGCGGTCACCGAAGCCGATGCCAGGGCCGTCTTCGATACGGCCACCCACCCGGACACCGGCGTTCCCCTCGGCCGGGCCCACGGCCAGCCCACCCTCGTCCAAAGCAACCAGGGACAGCCCTCAACCCGCCACGCCGTGGTCGGGTTTGACCTCACGTTCAGTGTCCCGAAATCGGTGTCCGTCCTTTGGGCGCTCAGTCCACGACACCAGCAGGACCGGATTCTCCGACTCCACCACGACGCCATCGACGCGACCATGGCCTGGCTCGAGGATCTCGTCATTCACACCCGTGCAGGGCGCAACGGCGTCGCACACCTCGGAACCCGGGGCGCGGTCGCTGCCGCCTTTGACCACTGGGAATCACGCGCCGGGGATCCGCAACTGCACACCCACGTCGTGATCGCCAACAGGGTCCAACGGATCACCGACGGCGCCTGGGCCACCCTGGACTCCCGCACCCTCTACAAGGCGGCCGTTGCGGCGAGTGAGCACTATAACGGGCTGCTCTTCGACGCCCTCAAGAACGGCCTTGGCACCGATACCGTCATCCGCACCCCCTCAACCAGCACGCACAACCCCGCAGCCCAGCTCACAGGCATCGACGAGGCACTGATCTTCGAATTCTCTCACCGCTCCCGACTGATCGACCTCGAAACGGACCGCCTCGTAAAGGGATGGGAAACCACCCACGGCGCCGGCCCCACCGCAACCCAGACCGTGAAACTCCGCCAGCAGGCAACCCTCTCCACCCGAACCCCGAAACCGGAGACCATCGCACCGCTGCATGAACTCTCGGCCCGGTGGCGGGCCCGCGCCGCCGCGCAAGCCTTCAACCCCGCACAGGTCCTCGCCTCCACCATGCATCGTTCACGGACCGAACCCTTCCGTAGCTCCGATTTCACCCAAGACTGGATCGACGCCGTCGGGACTCTCACCCGGGAGCGGGTCGCGGCCAAACGCGCCACCTGGAACCGGTGGAACCTGCTCGCCGAAGCCGAACGGGTCTGCGCCGCGATCCGCTGCCACACACCAGAGGACCGCAGCGCGATGATCGATGCCGTCGCCACCGCCGCGGAGACCCAGTCGGTCCCCCTGAATGAGTACCGGTACAGTGTCCCAGCGGACGCGCAAACCGATCTGCGCCACGGCGTCCGGAGCGTCTTCGACTTCCACGGGACCCGTCTTTACACCGACACCAGGACCCTCGCCGCCGAGGAGGCAGTCATGGGCGCAAGGAACGACGACGGCGGCCCGGCCATCCGCCCGGCCCTCGCCATGAAGCAACTCACCGGATACAAGCACCACGGCCGTTTCGTCCTGTACGCTGACCAGCGCGCCGCCGCGGCCAAGGTCTTGCTGAGCGGCAACAGGCTCGATGCCGTCGTCGGCCCGGCCGGCACCGGCAAAACCACCACCCTCGGCGCCGTGAAAGCTGCATGGGAAGCCGAAAACGGGACCGGAAGCGTCCTCGGCCTCGCACCCGCCGCCGCGTCCGCAGACGTTCTAGGCCGGGAACTGTCCATGGCCACGGAGAACGTCGCGAAATGGCTCCACGAATCCGCCGGCGCCGGGGCAGGCCGCCGCGCCGCACGATTCTTCGCCGTCGAACAACGCCTGAACAACGCCGGCGCGTCGAATACCCAGCTGGCGCAGGAAGCCACCCGCTTGGCGGCGGAGCAGAACCGGTGGCGGTTCCACCCGAACCATCTCGTCATCATCGACGAAGCCTCCATGGTCCCCACCCTCCAACTAGCCGCCCTCGTGCACCAAGCCCGGGACGCCGGCGCCAAAGTCCTCCTCGTCGGCGACCCGGCCCAGCTTGATGCCATCGACGCCGGCGGCGTACTCGGCTGGCTGGATCGCCAAGGCAAAACCACCCGCCTCAGCACCATCCGGCGCTTCCACCACGTTTGGGAACGAAATGCATCGCTGAAGCTCCGGGACGGCGACGTCGCTGCTGTGGCCGAATACGACGAGCACCAGCGAATAAGGCATGGCGCGTACCTCGACATGGTCGACCAGGCCTACCTCGCCTGGCAGCACGACATCGACGCCGGAAAATCCTCCATCCTCATTGCCGCCGACAACGACACGGTCGCCATCCTCAACGAACGCGCGCAGGCAGACCGGGTCATCCAAGGAACCGTGGACGCCGAACACAGGGCTCCCCTCAGCAACGGACAACGGGCCGGGCGCGGGGACACGGTCATCGCACGCCGCAACGACCGCACCATCACCGATAGCAACGGCGACTTCATCCGCAACGGCACCCTGCTCGACGTCGTACGTGTTGGGCGGCGCGACGGCTCCCTCTCGGCTGTCCGCAGGGACACCGGGGCTACACTCACCCTGCAGCGCGACTATGTTCAGTCCGCTCTCGAGCTCGGATACGCGACAACGGCCCACCGCTCCCAAGGGATCACCACCGATACCGGGCACACCGTCATCACGCAAGGCCGGCTGACCCGCGAACTACTGTATGTCAGCATGACCCGCGGCCGCGGGGGCAACCACGCCTACGTCAGCGAAAACAACCCCGGCGACGAGGAGCCGCTGGATCCATCCTTGCAACCGCAATGGCGAGAGATCCTCGGAGAAGTGCTGGCTGCTGAAGGTGCCGAACGAACCGCCCACGAAGTCCGCGAGGCCGAACAGTCGAGTGCCGACACTCTCGAACGGCTCAGCGCCGAGCACGACTACCTGGCCCAGATCGCAGCCGCCAAGGACCTGACACGGTTCCTGCAGGTTCACGCCCCAGCAAAAGTTGACGAGTTTCAGCAGTCACCGTCATGGGGCGCCACCGTGGCAGCCTGGCACCGAGCCACCGCAATCAGCCGACCAGGCGCTCAACGGACCATCGGAGCCGCCCTGGAAACGAGCGCGGGCGCGAAAGACGTCGCCGCCATCATCCACACCCGGCTCCTCAACTTCGCATCCGGCATGCCCGCGGTGGATCGTGCCATCATCCCCGAAACAGTCCACACCGATCGGCCCGACCTCGCCGAGATGATCAAACAAGTAACCCAACGGACCAAACGCAGGGCGCTCATCGTCACCAAAGCCGCACTCACGCGGGACACCGAATGGAAGCGAAACCTCCTCGAAACGCTCCCGCAGAACACGATCACGGAAGACACAGCCCGCTTGCTCGGCAGGATAGCCATCTACAGGGACAGATGGGGTATCAACGACTCACCCCTCCCACTGGGACCCACGCCAGCAGACCATGAATGGGAACGGAAATCGCAACATGACAGCATTCAGGACCTCATCAACCAGGCTGCGCCCCGCCACGGGCCGCAACAGCCCCCGGGCCCGTGGCTGGAAGATTCGATTTCCCGACAAACCAGCCCTCTTACTGTCGGTTGGCAGCTCTGACATCAAGATTGCTGTGCTCGTCCGCACGGTCATGCCGTCTGTACCTTTGTCTCCCATGAAGTAGGAACACAGCCTGGCCGCGCGTCAGGCGAACAGAACCGTGGATGAAGACGGAGACTCCAATGACAACGACGCCAAAACGCAACCAACCCGTCGAAGTTGACGAACATTGGCTAACTCCGAAAGAGATCTGCGCACGGCTTCAGATCCCCGAACAGACCTTCTACCAATGGCGGGCAAAGCACGTCGGACCACCGGCGTACCGTATCGGCCGACACCTTCGAATCAGCCACGCCGATTTTGTTGCTTGGCTGTCGCTTCACGCGGAGTCATAGACGGCACGAGGCCTGGCGCAGGACCAATGAGCCGATACCCTCTGCCGCTTGGGACGTGGGGGACAATACGAACCGAGCGGGCAACAGCAAAGACGTGGCGCGCCCGAACCAATTTCCGCGACATGGACGGCAAGCTGCGGCAGGTAGAGGCCCGCGGACCATCAGCCGCGGGCGCCCGACGGAACCTGCAAATAAGACTCCAGAAACGCAGCACCCCGCGCAAGGGCCTGATCGCGTCCACCGACAAGATCAGCCAGCTCGCGGACCTCTACCTCCTGGAACTGGACCGCTCCGACAAAGCATCACGGACCAAGGACAAGTACTCATTCACCGTCAAGAAGTACATCGCGCCCGCTCTTGGGTCCATCAGGATCGGCGAAGCGACCTCCGGGGTTATCGACTACTTCATTCGGGGCGTCGTGGACAATGCCGGACCGGCCACGGCCCGGACCTGCGGGGCCGTGCTCTCCTGGATGTTCAAGATCGCCCGCCGGCACGACGCCGTCACGACCAACCCGGTCCTCGGGATATCCATCCCTCGCACACCCTCGGCCAAGCCCCAGGGGTTGGCCCCCGAACAATTCCTGGATTTGCGGTCCAAGCTCATTGCCTGGGAAAACGAGCCTGCACTCGGCCGTACGCGGACACGAGAACTCCATGAAATCGCCGATTTCCTCATTTTCACAGGCCTCCGGGCAGGCGAACTCTTTGCGCTTCGATGGGAAGACATCGAGCTCGACGCCACTCCTCCGACCGTCTTCATCAACGCAACAGTCATCCGGACATCCACCGGCGGCGTGAGGATTCAAGACCATCCCAAGTCACAACATGGCATCCGCCATGTCACGGTTCCCGATTTCCTCGTGGACAGGCTTCGTGAACGGCCGAGTCGTCAGGACCCCACAACAAATCCGCTCAACCTCGTCTTCCCGTCCACCACCGGTACGGTCTGCGACCCGAACAACGTCGGCAAAACGTGGCGGAAAGCGGCTGACGCCATCGGCTACCCCTGGGTGACGCTCAAGACCTTCCGCAAGGCAAACGCCACCATCATCGCCCGGACGATGGGAGTCGAAGCAGCGGCATACCAAGCAGGCCACTCCAAGGTTTCGATGACGCAGAAACACTACGTCGAGGAATACAAAGAAGCCCTGGACACCCGCGGCGCACTCAACGCCTTCAACCCCGACCCACCAAAGCCCTCGGGCATGGGCGTGTAGCCTCGCGCGGACTCAGTTCGAAGCTGAATCTAGTGAGTTTATAGTGAGTCACGGTTGGAATGAGCACTTTTGCTCGTCCTGCCGGAACAAACCCGCAGGTCAGCGACCTATTAAGAGCCCCCTGTCGGATTCGAACCGACGACCCCCGCTTTACAAGAGCGGTGCTCTGGCCAACTGAGCTAAGGAGGCACGCCCCGGCACGCCGGAGCTGGCTGCCCCGGCGGACCGGGACGAATGCCCCGGCAAGCCGGAGCTGGTTGCCCGGCGGACCGGGACGAATGCCGCGGCAAGCCGGGGCTGGTGCGCGCGAGCGCTAGATAAGGGTAGCCCAAGACCTCCCGCCCACGGAAATTCCGCGAGGGCCGGCACCCGGCACCGGCCAGCGGACGGGAGGCCTAAGCCTCGATAACTACTTCTTTGCTGCGACAGCTGCATTCAGGACGGTCATGAAGTCCGCCTTGTTGTCCCATTGCTGGCCGTCAATGAAGACCGTGGGCGTGCCGGAGATCCCGATATTCTTGGCCTCCTGAGTGACCACCTTGACGAACGGCCGGTACGTCTTGTTGTCGATGCAGGAGTCGATGTTGGCCGATCCGGCTTGGGTGGCCAACTTCTTGAGGTCGTTGTCCGAAATGCCCGCACTGCCCTCGGCGGGCTGCTGTGCGTACAACAGGTCCACGAGTGCCGAGTACTTGTCAGGTGACGTGTTCGCCACACATGCTGCGGCGTTGGCGGCGCGCGAAGAGTAGTTGGTGCTGGAGCTGGCGTCCAAGAAGCCGAACGGACGGTACTCCAGGGTGATCTTGCCGTCGTTGCGCAACTGGGTCAGCTGCTGGCTGTACGTGGTCTCGAAGTTCTTGCAGATGGGGCAGATGAAGTCGATGTAGGCCACAACCTTGACCGGTTTGCCAGCTTCAGCCTCGGCGCCGGGAGCGGTCACGGTGGCGGGCGCGGTGGCCGGGGCCGACGGAAGCGACGCGAGGCTAACGGTGCCGGCGGCCACCTTCGTCACATCGGTGCCCTTCAGCAGCGTCACGCCGCCGTGCACGTTGGCGTTGGCCGGCGTCGGGCCCTGATCGGCGATCGGGGCATTGTTCGCAATGTTCTGGGTGACCACGAGGGCAATGACCGCGAGGATCGCCACGACGGCGACCACAATGCCCCATCCGATGAGCAACTTGTTGCGCTTGTCCTTCTTCAGCTGAGCTTCGCGGATCTCGCGGGCCTTTTCGCGGGCCTGGGCGGTGCGCTCTGCCTTGGACAGGCGTGGTTCGTTTGCGGGGCTCATCAGTTCCTCGTGATTGATCGACGGCGTTGGTTGTAGCAATGGCAACGGGGCCAGTTTACGGGAGAAGACCGGCAGCTTTGCTGGGGTCTTCGACTCCAGTCTGAGGAACGAGCAAGTGTCGTTGATGATTCCCGCCGGTAGGGTGGGAGATGAGTCACAAGCAACCCCAGGGGGCAGCAATGCAAGAAACGGCAAGCGAAAAAATCGACAGCGCACCCGAAGGCAAACAGGCTCCACCGACCCGGAAACACGATTTCATGGTGGTCTCCAACCGCCTTCCGGTTGACCGTTACCCTAGCGATGACGGGGAAAACAGCGAGGAAGGTTGGCGCCGCTCCCCCGGCGGGCTAGTGACTGCCCTTGCGCCGATGATGACCAAGACCGACGGCGCGTGGGTGGGCTGGCACGGCGCCCCGGACGAAGCGTTGGAACCCTTCAGCCACGGCGGCATGGACCTGATTCCCGTGGACCTCAGCACGGACGATGTTGAGCTCTATTACGAAGGCTTCTCCAACGCCACCCTCTGGCCGCTCTACCACGACGTCATTGCCCCGCCGGAGTTCCACCGAACATGGTGGGAAAGCTACCGTCGGGTCAACCGGCGGTTCGCCGACGCGGTCATCCAGCACGCGGACCACGGAGCCACTGTGTGGGTACAGGACTACCAGCTCCAGCTCGTGCCACGTATGCTCCGCCAGGCGCGCCCGGACCTGCGCATCGGGTTCTTCAACCACATCCCGTTCCCGCCTCCGGAGATCTTCGCCCAATTACCGTGGCGCCAGGCCATCATCGAAGGCCTGCTCGGCGCTGACCTGGTGGGTTTCCAGCGCCCTAGTGACGCGGCAAACTTCATGCGCTCGGCACGCCGCTTCATTGGCGCAAGCGTCAAACAGCAACAGATCCACGTCAAAGGAACCGATGGCCGGATCACCCATATTGCCCGCGCACAGGCCTTCCCGATCTCCATCGCCGTGGATCAGATCAGCGAACTCGCTGAGCGCCCGGACATCATCGATCGTGCCCGGCAGATCCGCCAGGACCTCGGCAACCCCAAAACCATCCTCTTGGGCGTGGACCGCCTCGACTACACCAAGGGCATCCCCCATCGTTTGAAGGCCTTTGAGGAACTCCTCAAGGAAGGACGGCTCACCGTGGAGGACGCCACACTGATCCAGGTGGCGAGCCCCAGCCGCGAGCGCGTGCGGCAGTACAGACTCCTGCGTGAAGAAATTGAAGGCACCGTGGGCCACATCAACGGCAGCTACGACACGATGCAGAACACCGCCGTTCGCTACCTCCACCACAGCTACCCGATCGAGGAAATGGTGGCACTGTATCTCGCGGCCGACGTCATGCTGGTGACGGCATTGCGCGACGGTATGAACCTTGTGGCCAAAGAATATGTCACAGCCCGGACCAACAACACGGGCGCCTTGGTTCTCAGTGAATTCACTGGCGCGGCCGATCAACTCAAGCAAGCACTCCTCATGAACCCGCACGACATCGACGGTCTCAAAAACACCATCATGAGGGCCGTGCACCTGCCCCCGAACGAATCACGCCGCCGGATGAAGTCCATGCGCAAGCAGATCCTCGACCACGACGTCGATCATTGGTCAGCCGAATTCCTCTCGGCCCTGGCAGAAACCGTGGTGCGCGATGACTCCTGAGACAGCAGCCACTCCCCCGCCGAGCCTGACGCCCGAACTGCTCGACGCCGTCCGCAGGATCGCGCGAACCGACCACCTCTTGGTGGCCATGGACTTTGACGGCACTATCTCCCCGATCGTGGACCACGCCGACGCCGCGCGCCCGCTACAACGCTCAGCCGCCGCTTTCGCTGAACTCGCCAAACTACCGAGGACGACGACGGCCCTCATCTCCGGGCGGGCACTGGCCAGCCTGCGGGCGGTCGCCTCGCCTCCCGAGGCCACGCTGCTGATAGGCAGTCACGGCGCAGAGGCCTGGATGGGCCCCGGCTCGGCGGAACTCCGGCTCGACGACGCGCAAAGGGGTCTCCTCGCCGAAGTCCGCGAGGTCCTGGCCGGAATCTCGCAGGAAGCTCCGGGGACCGTCCTCGAGGACAAGCCAGCCGGCGTCGTACTCCACACCCGGCGAGCCGCCGATGACGTGGCGGAGGACGCCGTCGCGGCCGCGCGGACGGTGCTTGAAGGCCGACCGGGGGTCTTCCTCAAGAACGGCAAGCGGGTCCTTGAGGCCTCCGTAGTTCACTCCTCCAAAGGCGAGGCAGTCGAGTTCCTGCGCCAGGCCACCTCCGCCACCGGGATCCTTTTTGCCGGCGACGACGTGACGGACGAGGACGCGATCGGCAGGCTTGGCCCCGGCGACGTCGGGGTGAAAGTCGGACTGGATTTCACCCAGGCCGAGTTCCGCGTCGAAGCCCCTGTCCACGTCGCCGAACTCCTGGAGGCGGTCCTTCGCGAACGTCGCCGCGAAGTCTCGGGAGACTCATCTCACATGTGACGTTCGTAACATTTAGGCGAATAACCCGAGGTGCTGCCATACTCTTGGTTGTGATGTGGCGCACAACAACCGTGCGGCGTCACTCAGTCTCCCTTGCCCGGGCCCAGCCCAGGGCGGGGAGTCCAACTGAATAAACATGAACCATTCACAACGGATCGTCCGGCACGTACCTGCCGGTGAAGGGATTGATAACTGTGGCAACAGTTACTTTTGATAACGCTACGCGTCTGTACCCGGGCACAGATAAGCCCGCCGTCGATAAGCTCAACATCGACATCGCCGATGGCGAATTCCTGGTCCTCGTTGGACCCTCCGGTTGCGGTAAGTCCACCTCCCTGCGCATGCTCGCAGGCCTCGAGGATGTGAACTCCGGCCGCATTCTGATCGGTGACCGCGACGTCACGGACGTCCCGCCGAAGGACCGCGACATCGCGATGGTCTTCCAGAACTACGCTCTGTACCCGCACATGACGGTCGCGGACAACATGGGCTTCGCACTCAAGATCGCTGGCGTCTCCAAGGAAGAGCGCGCCGAGCGTGTCCGCGAAGCAGCCAAGCTTCTTGACCTCGAGCTTTACCTGGACCGCAAGCCGAAGGCGCTCTCCGGTGGCCAGCGTCAGCGCGTTGCCATGGGCCGCGCAATCGTCCGTAACCCGCAGGTCTTCCTCATGGATGAGCCCCTTTCCAACCTGGACGCCAAGCTCCGTGTCCAGACCCGTACGCAGATCGCATCCCTGACCCGCCGCCTCGGTGTTACCACGGTCTACGTGACCCACGACCAGGTCGAGGCCATGACCATGGGTGACCGCGTTGCCGTTCTCAAGGACGGGCTGCTGCAGCAGGTAGACACCCCGCGCAACCTGTACGACCGCCCGAAGAACGTCTTCGTTGCCGGCTTCATCGGCTCCCCCGCCATGAACCTGCTCGAACTGCCCGTCGTCGACGGCGGCGTCCAGTTCGGTGGCACCGTTTACCCGGTACCGCACGATGTCCTCGAAGAGGCACACGGCAAGACCGTCACGCTCGGTTCCCGCCCGGAAGACCTCGAGACCGTTGGTGCCGGCGAAGGCCTCGAAGTTGAGGTTGACGTCGTCGAAGAGCTCGGCGCCGACGCCTACGTCTACGGCCACACCACACTTGACGGCAAGAGTCACGACATCGTGGCACGCGTCGACGGCCGCCGCCCCCCGATGAAGGGCGAGTCCATCTTCGTTCGTCCGCAGTCGGGCCACGTGCACTTGTTCGACACCAAGTCGGGCCTGCGCCTGGGCGACTAGTCCCCACCAGCCCCCTAACCTCGCTCCGCTTCGGCCAGGGAACCCTGCCGGCGTGGGCCCTAATATCGAACCGACGGCGGCCCTTCCGAGTGGACGGGCCGCCGTCGTCGTTAACAGCAGCCTCCATACGGAAGAATTGACCCCATGACCGAGCAAAGCGGTGCCAAGTGGCATGACGAACCCACCGACTACGCGCAGATCGGCAAACTCCCGCGCACCGAGGCTGCGAGCGCAAATGATGCGGCGCCGCCGGCAAGCGTCATCGGATCGCTCAACATCACCGCCGCGGCGGCGGATCCCGAGCTCCTGGACCTGCCCTGGCACATCGCGCTCGAAGACTGGCCTGCCGCGAACCTGGCCGCCCTGCCCCGCGGCATTTCCCGGCATATCGTGCGTTTCGCGCACCTGGCCGGCTCCGTCATCGCCATCAAGGAAACGTCCGAGCACGTTGCCCGGCACGAGTACCACATGCTCCGCAAGCTGGCACGGATGGATGTGCCTTGCGTCGAGCCGGTTGCGGTCATCACCGGCCGCACCACTGTTGACGGCAGGCCGCTGAACCCCGTGCTGGTCACCCGGCACCTCAAGTTCTCCATGCCGTACCGCGCACTCTTTTCGCAGATGCTGCGCCGGGACACCCTGACAAGGCTTATCGACGCCCAAGCGCTGCTGCTGGTGCGCCTGCACCTTATCGGCTTCTATTGGGGCGACGTTTCCTTGTCCAACACCTTGTTCCGCCGCGACGCCGGCGCGTTCGCCGCGTACCTCGTGGACGCCGAAACCGGTGAGCTGTACCCCGATCTGTCGGTGGGCCAGCGTGAGTACGATCTCGAGATCGCCCGCGTCAACATCGCCGGGGAACTCATGGACCTGCTCGAAGGCGGCCTGATCGAGGAGAAGGTGGACCCGGTGGCGACGTCGGAGCTCATCATGGACTCGTACCGCAGGCTTTGGACCGAACTCACCGAAAAGGAATCCTTCGAGCTCGGCGAACGCTGGCGCGTGGGAGCGCGCATCCGCCGCCTCAACGAACTCGGCTTCGACGTCGAGGAATACGCCATCAAGACCACCGCGGACGGCTCCACCATCCAGCTTCAGCCCAAGGTCGTGGACGCCGGCCACCACCAGCGGCGACTGCTCCGCCTCACCGGCCTGGATGCCCAGGAGAACCAGGCCCGCCGGCTGCTCAATGACATGGATTCATTCCGGGCGGACAACAACCCGGACATGGATGAAGAAATCAGTGCCCATACCTGGGTCAGCCAGATCTTCGAGCCCATCGTCCGGTCCATCCCACGCGACCTCGCCGGCAAGCTTGAGCCGGCGGAAGTGGTCCACGAAGTCCTCGAACACCGCTGGTACATGAGCCAGAAGCAGGACAGCCACATCCCCTTGGCTGAAGCCGTGCAGTCTTACCTGGATACCGTTCTGCGCCACCGGCGTGACGAGGCTGCCATCATGCTCAATCCGGACACGGCGCTGCTCAAGATCCTGGAAGCCGAAACCGAGGAATCCCGGTACGACGAGGACGAATACCCGGATTCGGACGACTAGCGAGTTTTAGGGCTCCAGCGTCTCCGCGAGTCCCCTAAGCACGGGTTCACGCCCGAGCTCGATGTGGGAGTAGGCCAGCGTGTAGGCGAGATCGGCCTTGCCGCCGAGGATGGCGTTGCACAGTTCCATGTGCTCGTCGCGCTGGAGCTCGTTGCTGCGGTTGTGGGCGAGCCCGAAGATCCAGCGCATGCGTCCAAATAACGGCTTGACCGATTCGATGAGCAGCCGGTTGCCGGACAGCCGGACGATTTCGGCGTGGAAGGCCGCACTGAGGCGTACGACGTCGTCGGTCCGGTCGTCGTCGATCGCTTGCCTCGTGTCGTCGAGGAGTTCCTGCAGGCGACCGCCCGGGTCGCCCGCCGCGACGCGGACGGCCGCCATGCGGGCCGCGAACGTCTCCAGGCAGAGCCGCACGTCGAAGAGTTCGTTGACGTCGGTGAGCGTCAATTGGCGCACCACGGCGCCCCGGCGGGGGAAGGTTTCCACGAAGCCGTCCTGCTCAAGGCGTTGAATGGCTTCCCGCACGGGGATTCGCGAAACGTCGTAGAGCTCGGAGAGCTCCCGTTCGCGCAGCCGCGCGCCCTGCTCGTATCTCCCCGCCACGATTCCCTCAAGAACAAGCTGGTAGACCTGTTCGGCCAGGGCTTCGTCGTCGCGGCCAGTCAACGTTTCGGGCATCGGCTTCGGCCACCCTTCCCTTCCCCATCGTCTTGCATTCCACCCGAGCATACACGGGCGGAAACAGAGCTGTTTGGTATTCCAGATAGTGCAATATTTGTGATTTACATCCCACTCAACGTGCCCTAGTCTATTTTTGGTATACAAAAAGTCCGGAGCTTACTCCTTGGATCATGAATCGAGCACCCCCGTTGACCCAGCTACAGTCCACCGTCGAACCAACTGCTGCGAGTCCATCCCCCAGTACGTCCCCGAAGAGATCCACCGCCGAGGCGCGGTCGCTCCTGGCCACGGCCTGGTTGCGGATCCGCCGGAGCAAGATTGCCTTGTTGAGCCTCTGCGTGGTTGTGGCCATCATGTTGTTCGCGATCCTCGGCCCGCTGCTCAGTGCCATGTCCGGCAACGATCCCTTCACCTCCAACACGAGCCCCGACGTCCTGGACGACCTCCAGACGCCCGGATTGCCGCTCCCCGGATACATGTACCCCTCGGCCACCCATTGGCTGGGCGTGGAACCCGGACTAGGCCGTGACCTGTTTGCACGCCTCGCCTACGGTGGCCAGGTATCCCTCACCATTGCCCTGCTGTCCACTGCGGTCTCGGTGGTCCTGGGAACCGTGATCGGTGCAGCCGCGGGCTACTTCGGCGGCAAAACGGACGCCATCATCAGCCGGATCATGGATCTCTTCCTCGCCTTCCCGCACCTCCTGTTGGTCCTTTCGCTGACACCCATCCTGCAGTCACGGCTGCGGGACACCCCGCTCGGCCAAGGCAGCTTCCTCCCGATGGCTTCGCTCGTGATCATCCTGGGCTTCTTCGGCTGGGCATACCTCGCCCGCATCGTCCGGGGCCAGGTGCTGAGCCTCCGCGAGCGCGAGTTCGTCGAGGCTGCGCGGTCTTTCGGCGCCTCGCACTTGAGCGTCTTGTTCCGCCAGATCATTCCCAACGTCATGGGCGTCGTGTTGGTCTACGCCACCATGCTCATCCCCACGAACATCTCCGCGGAAGCCGCGTTGTCCTTCCTCGGCGTCGGCGTCAAGGACCCCACGCCGTCGTGGGGCCAGATGCTCAACGCCGCCCAATCCGGCAACTGGTACCTCAGCGATCCCTGGTTCCTGGCAGTTCCTGGCGCCATGCTCATCGTCACCGTCCTGGCGTTCAACCTGCTCGGCGACGCCGTGCGTGATGCGCTGGATCCCAAGGCATCACGCCACTAATCCCCTTCATATCCGTTCCACCCACCCCTATGAGGAGCACAATGAATACCCCCACCAGAGCGCTGGCCCTTGCCGTGCTGATCGCCACCGCTGCCACAGGCTGCGCGGCGGGACAGAACCAGCCCGGAACTGCCGCCTCCGGCGCTTCGAGCACCGAGCAGGCTCCCGAAGTGGTGAAGCCCGGTTTCACCACCAAGGGCGGCAATATCAACGTCCTGATGTCCTCGGACTTCCAAACCCTGGATCCGGGGAACAGCAACTACGTCCAGACGGCCAACGTCGGCCAGCTGTACTACAGGAACCTCACCATGGCGAAGGAGACGGCGGGCCAGCCGCCCACCATCGTTCCGGACCTCGCCACGGACACCGGTCAGGTGTCCAAAGACGGACTCACCTGGACTTTCACGCTCCAGAAGGGCGTCAAGTTCGAAGACGGCCGCCCCATCACTTCCGCCGACGTCAAGTATGGGATCGAACGCACCTTCGCCCAAGACGTGTACACCCAGGCCCCGCAGGAGCTCAACGCAGCGCTCGACGCCGGCGGCTACAAAGGGCCGTACAAGGATCCTTCCGCTGACCTCAAGGCCGTTGAAACGCCCGACGAACGCACCATCGTTTTCCACTTGAAGAAGCCGTTCGCCGAGTTCCCGGCTTTGGCCTCCCGTTCCAACACCTCGCCTGTCCCGAAGGACAAGGACACCAAGCTGGACTACACCAACCACCCGGTGTCTTCGGGCCCGTACATGGTTGCTTCGTACAGCCGCGGAAAGTCGCTCAAACTGGTCCGTAACCCGAACTGGGATCCGTCCACCGACCCCAACCGCACGGCGCTTCCGGACACCTTCAGTTTCTCGCTCTCCACCTCGCAGGCCACCATCAGCCAGCAGCTGCTGGCCAACTCCGACCCCAATGCCCTCACCTTGGACTCCAACGGCGCACTGCAGACCTCGGATTCCGCCAAGCTTGCTGACGCCCAGGTCAAAGACCGTGTTGCTTCGGGACTGCTCGGCTGCAACGACGTCCTCAGCCTCAACACCGAGAAGATCTCCGATCCCGATGTCCGCAAGGCAATCGCTCTGGCCCTGGACCGCCAGTCCATCCTGGTCCAGTACGGCGGACGTCGCTTCGGAGAACTCACCCAGACCCCGCTCAACGCCAAGATGCGCGGCTACGTAGCCCAGGACCTGGAGATCGACCCCACCGGCAAGCCCAAACTCGAGGAAGCCAAGAAGCTCCTCGAAGGCAAGAACTACCCCAAGACCCTCACCTACGGGTACGCCAACAACCGCGACGCCTACAAGAACACGGGCACCGTGATCCAGCAGAACCTCAAGGCCCTGGGCATCGACGTCCAGCTCGTGCCGATCCCGGCCCCGAACTACTACTCCGTGCTGGCCAGTGACCAGCTGCCGGACATTGCACGCTCAGGCTGGTGCGGCGGCGCCGACCCCGCGTCCGTGCGTACGTCAGCCGACCCCATCCTCGGGCCGAACAACGACGGCACCAGCTACGGCTTCTCCAACACTTCGCGCTACTTCGATCCGCAGATCTCGAAGGCCATGTTCGAGCTCCGGAACACTTCCGGGACCTCGGAAGAACTCGGCAAGAAATGGTCCGAGGAGTTCGGCAACGCCCTGAAGACCTACCCGATCATCCCGCTCGTCCGCAGCCACACCAACAGTGTGGTGGGCTCCAATATCCGCAACGCCCAAGTGGGCTACTTCTTCGGCGGCATCGACCTCTCGATCGTCGGCGTCGAGCACTAACTAATCCACCCATTTAGGCCTATTCACTCCAATCAGGCTAGCCCAGAAGGGACGCGGGCCGCCCGGCCACCACCGGGCGGCCCGCAACCAGCACAATGATCAGATTCATCTTTCGCCGGACAGGCTCCCTGATCCTGCTTCTCGTCGCCGTCAGCTTCATCACCTTCACGCTATTCCAGCTCGGACCTGCCGATCCTGCGTCCGCCGCTTGCGGCCAGGAGTGCACTCCCGAACGCATCGCGGAAGCCCGCGTGGCCCTTGGCATGGACCACCCTTTCCTGATCCAGTACATCGACTACATGCGCGGTCTGGTCTCGCCGCGGATGATCGGCGCTCCCGGAGCGGAATCGATCTGCCACTGGCCATGCCTCGGCAAATCGTTCCAAACCAATGAAAACGTCTCGGACATCATCGCCCGCTCTTTGCCCTACACGCTCTCCATGGCGGTCGGCGCCCTCGTGCTCTGGACCGTATCCGGCGTCGGGCTCGGTTTGCTCGCAGCCCTTCGCAAGGGATCAGCCACGGACAAATTCATCGTCGGCGCAGCGTCCGTTGGTGTCTCGCTGCCTATCCCCGTCACCGGTTTGTTCCTGTTGCTGGTATTCGTCAACCAATTGCACCTCCTGCCCTTCACAACGAACGAGATCAACAGCCCCATCAGTCCGCAAGGCCCGGGGGCCTGGGTGCTCAACTACCTCCTGCCCTGGGTCGCCCTCGCGGTGCTTTTCAGCGCGGCATACATCCGCGTCACCCGGACCAACATGATCGAGACCTTCAGCGAGGACTTCATCCGCACGGCCCGTGCCAAGGGCCTGGCGCCCCGAACAGTGACGTTCAAACACGGCGTCCGGGCGGGCATCACTCCCGTCGTGACCATGCTTGGCATGGACATCGGGCTCCTCCTCGGCGGAGCGGTCCTCACCGAGCAAATCTTCTCCGTCCCTGGACTCGGTTTCACGGCCGTCAGGGCCGCCATTTCCGGCGACCTCCCCGTCACCATGGCCATCACCATGCTGGCCGCTTTCTTCGTCATCGTCGCGAATGTCGTCGTCGACCTCGCCTACGCTGCCATCGACCCCCGAGTGAGGCTCCAATGACCCAGCTCCAACCCAGCCCGGCCGGTCAGCCCGCCACGCAAACCGCGCATGGCGCCACGCGAACCGCGCATCAGGCCGCCGGACCCGGCGCGTTCCTGGACGTCCGCAAGCTTTCGGTGAAGTTCCCCACCGACGACGGCCTTGTCTCGGCGGTCAACGGGATGGATTTCTCCTTGGAGCGCGGGCAGACCCTCGGCATCGTCGGGGAATCAGGGTCCGGCAAGTCGGTCACCAGCCAGGCGCTCATGGGACTCCTCAAGGGAACCTCCGCCAGAGTCACCGGCCAGGCGTTGTTCCAAGGCAAGGACCTTGTCACACTGCCCGAATCCGGCATGCGGCAGCTTCGCGGCCGGAACATCGGGATGATCTTCCAGGATCCGCTCTCGGCCCTGCATCCCTTCTACACCGTGGGTCATCAGATCGCCGAGGCCTACCTCGTCCACAACAAGGCGAGTAAGAAGCAGGCCCGCACAGCCGCCGTCGACATGCTCGGAAGGGTGGGCATTCCCAGCCCCGAGCAGCGCTACGACGAATACCCGCACCACTTCTCCGGGGGCATGCGCCAACGCGCCATGATCGCCATGGCCCTCATCTGCGAGCCGGAACTGCTCATCGCGGACGAACCCACCACTGCCCTGGACGTCACCGTGCAGGCGCAGATCCTGGACCTCATGTCAGGGCTCCAGGAGGAGACCAACTCGGCCCTCATCCTCATCACCCACGATCTTGGCGTGGTGGCCGAAGTCTGCGATTCCGTGCTGGTCATGTACGGCGGGCAATGCGTCGAATCGGGCCCCGTGGACGAGATCTTCTACGACACACAGCACCCCTACACCTTGGGCCTGCTCAAATCGATGCCCACGCTGAGCAGTTCCTCGGGCAGGCTCAACCCCATTCCGGGCCAGCCGCCGTCGCTCCTTGACCTCCCGAAAGGTTGCATTTTCAGCGCCCGGTGCGAATACGCAGACCTCGCCGGCGAAGGCGTATGCGCGAGCCAGCGGCCGGAGCTCGTGGTCGAAGACGGCCACCGCAAGCGCTGCCACCTGAGCGGCCCCCAGATCGTCACCATTCGGAATACGCGTTAGGACCCGTCATGGACACGCAGGCAATTCTCCAGGTGGAGAACCTCCAGAAGCATTTCCCCATCAAGGGTGGACTCTTCTCCCCCACGGGATCAAAAACCGTCAAAGCGGTCGACGGCGTCTCCTTCAGTCTCGCGCGCGGCCAGACTTTGGGGCTCGTGGGTGAGTCGGGCTGCGGAAAGTCGACCACCGGACGCATGGTCGCGCGGCTCATGGATCCAACCGGCGGGAGGATCCTGATCGACGGCGCGGACATCAGCCAGCTGGGCGGCCGCGATCTGTACACCTTCCGCCGCAAAGTACAAATGATCTTCCAAGATCCCTTCGCCTCGCTCAATCCACGTCAAACCGTGGGCACGACCATCGCGGCGCCAATGCTGGCGCAAAAGATCAACCCGGCCAGCGGCCTCAAGAACCGGGTCAAGGAACTCCTCGAACAAGTGGGCCTCAAGCCCGAGCACTACAACCGTTTCCCGCACGAGTTCTCCGGCGGACAGCGCCAGCGCGTGGGAATCGCGCGGGCTATTTCGCTGAACCCCTCCGTGATTGTGTGCGACGAGCCCGTATCCGCCCTCGATGTCTCGGTGCAGGCGCAGGTGGTCAACTTGCTGCAGGAGATCCAGCGGGACACCGGAGTGGCATACATCTTCATCGCGCACGATCTTTCCGTGGTCCGCCATATTTCGCATGAAGTGGCAGTGATGTACCTCGGCAAGATCGTGGAACAAGGAGCCCGGGAGGAACTGTTCCGGAATCCCCGGCATCCCTACACGCAAGCTCTCCTGTCCGCCGTGCCCTTGCCGGATCCCCGGGCAGCCCGCCAGCAGGAAAAGATCCGGCTGCGGGGAGATCTGCCCTCGCCGGCAAACCCACCCAGCGGTTGCGTCTTCCGCACCCGGTGTCCGTTGTTCGGCACCCTGGGCGCGGAACAGCAGCAACGCTGCATCAGCGAAGTCCCGAGACCAGCCAGCGCGGCTGCCCCGGCCTGCCATCACGCAGGTCTGGAATCTGCAGCTCTCGCTGGTGTGCAATAGATCCAACATCAAAGGAGCAATACATTGAACACCCTGATTCGCGCCGTCCGCCCCTGGGGACAAGCATTGAGCGACGTCCTCATTACGGACGGCAAGATCACCGGCGTCGAACCCCATGCTTCGGCGCGAGCGGTTCCTGGCAACACCGCCGTCGTCGAGGGCCGCGGCCGCCTCCTCGTGCCGTCGTTCTCGGACGTCCATGTGCACCTGGACTCCACCCGCATTGGCCTGCCGTTCCGCGAACACACCGGCGGCCCGGGCGTGTGGACCATGATGATGAACGACCGGCAGAACTGGCGCAACGCCGAGGTCCCCCTACAGGAACGGGTCAACAACACCCTCGGCCGGATGATCGCGCGCGGCACCACCCGTGTCCGTTCGTATGCCCAGATCGACGTCGATTGCCGCCTCGAACGTTTCGATGCCGTGATGGCCGCCAAGGAGCAGTTCAAAGGCCAGGCCGACGTCGACATCATCGCGTTCCCGCAGGCCGGCCTCCTCCTCGAGGACGGCACCGTACCCCTCATGGACCAGGCACTCAAGGCCGGTGCCAACGTTATGGGCGGCATCGACCCCTGCAGCCTGGACCGCGACCCCGCCCGCCATCTGGACATCGTCTTCGGACTGGCCGAAAAGTACCAGGTCCCCATTGATATCCACCTCCACGAGCCCGGCGAGCTCGGCGTCTTCAGCACGGACCTGGTCATCGAGCGCACCCGCGCCCTGGGGATGCAGGGCAAGGTCACCATGTCCCACGCGTACCAGCTGGGCAGCGTCTCCGAGGCCACCACGCGCCGCCTCATCGAAGAGTTCGCCGAGCTGGACATCTCCATGGCGTCCGTGGCGCCGGGCGCCGCCGGTGTGGCGGGCCAGCTTCCCATCCCGCTGCTCGCCGAAGCCGGCGTCCGGATGGGCTTGGGCGAGGACGGCCAGCGCGACTACTGGTCCCCCTACGGCAACACCGACATGCTCGACCGCACTTGGCAGCTCGCTTTCACCCACGGCTTCCGCAAGGACGAGCTCATCGAGCACTGCCTCGCGATCGCCACGGTAGGCGGCGCCAGCATCCTTGACCCGTCCGCCACCCGGCTGAAGGGCACGGCACACCGCCCCGGCGTCGAGGTCGGCGACACCGCCGAACTCCTGCTGCTCGACGGCGAAACGGTCGCCTCCGCCGTCATGGACCGCGGCACCGACCGCACTGTCATCCACCGCGGAAAGGTCGTGGCAGAGCAGCTCGAACTCGTCTAATTCCGCACAAAAAGGCCGGTCCCTCGTTGGGGGACCGGCCAGTTTCATTTGGGTTTAGCGCCCGACGACGGCGGGCTCGCCAAGGTGCTCCATCTCGGCGGCTGCCACCGACACGGCGGGCCCGCGCACGGCGAGGAAACCGGCCATCGCGAGCAGCACCGCTTCCGCGGCCAAGACCCAGAAGGGAACGTCCCAGCCGCCGGACCACTCATGCAGGAATCCCGCCCCCAACGGCCCCAGGGAGGCCAGCGCGAAGCCCAAGCCCTGGCTCATGGCGGATAGGCTGCCAGCGCTCTCTGGCCCTGCCGAGCGGATGACCACCAACGCCATTCCCAGCCCGAAGCCGGCGCTCTGGACGATCCCCAACAGGCCGACCATGAGGAATTGCAAAGCTACGGGCGCCGTCAACACTCCTATCAAAGCCGCCGCGACGAGCAGTCCCAGGCCAGGAGCCATGACCTTCAGAACCGCGCGACGCCCAGCGAGAACGGGAGCCAGCAGGCTCGCGGGCAGCCCTGCGACACTGAACCAAGCCAGGAGCCCTGCTGCGTCGGCCGCCGTCTGGCCCTTCGACACCAGGAACACCGCGAGCCACGAGGTAACGGCGAAATACAGCATGGCTTGCAGCCCGAAGAATGCGGTCACGGCCCAGGCCGTCCGTTGCTTCCGCAGCGGAATGGTGCCGGTTTCCCGCGTGGCGACGCCCGCCGTTGTCGTCTCCTGTAAGACAGCGCCCGACGCCGGTCCGCCGGTCTCGCCGGTCCCGTCGGGACGCCGGGCTGTTTGACCGGCGCGGCGGATCAGCGCGGCCCCTAGCAAGGCGGGGACGGCCCAGACGGCCAGTGCCCAGGCGAGGCTTCCGCCGAACGCTTGCTGCAGCGGCTGGACGAGCCCGGCGCCGAGCGCCGCCCCGAGCCCGAAGCCCATGGTGCACAGCCCCGTCCACCACCCGGTACCGCGGTTTGCTTTGACGATCTGTGGCACCAGCAC
The DNA here is from genome assembly GCF_052115645.1 of Arthrobacter sp. 2MCAF14. NCBI lineage: Bacteria > Bacillati > Actinomycetota > Actinomycetes > Micrococcales > Micrococcaceae > Arthrobacter > Arthrobacter sp. 2MCAF14. Next base: position 21,597 of record NZ_JBFRHB010000049.1, read on the forward strand.
GCTGGCAGTCATGATGGATGCTCCTGCCAGGAACGTTCCGGGCAGCAACAGTCCGGGCACGAGCACGCGGACAAGCAGCGCGGCGGCCAATGTCAGGAGTGCCGCCGCAACGGCCCTGCCGGTGCCCAGGCGACGGGCCAGCCATGGACCGCAAGGAGCCGAGACGCCGAACGCTAGTACAGGCAAGGCTCCAAGCAGCGGCAGCAAATGCGCGTCGAGTCCGAACCCTGCCTGCAGTTGCCCCATGGTGCCGGCGATCGTCGTAATGGCAGGACGGAGGTTGATGGAGACAATCGCCAGGGCAACGAGTACCCACGCGGTCCTCCGACCGGTCTTGGCGGAAGTACCGCGGCGCGGCGGCTGTGCTTGTCCCATTGACTGCCTCCCTGGAGTCCCAATTTGGTATACCAAATAAGATTAGAGGCATTGCGAATCAAAGTAAACTGGCGTGAAAATCGCAGCTATGTGTGACGCGAGATCTTGACGATCCGATTTGGAATACCAACAGTTTAGATGGCCTTGCCAGGGTTGAGGATTCCGGCTGGGTCGAATAGCTCCTTGATGCGATGCTGCAACTCGCGGATGGGCCCGGGCTGCTCAAGGCCGAGCCAGCGGAGCTTGTACTGCCCCACCCCGTGCTCGCCCGTGATGGTTCCGCCCATCTCCAGCGCGGCATCGATGGAGTCGTCGAGGGCCTTGTTGAGGCGGGTCATGGCGTCCGCGTCCACTTCCATGTCCACCCGGTCCACCCAGAAGGTGGGGTGCAGGTTGCCGTCGCCGGCATGGGCCACCACCTTGAGCTGGACATCGTGGGTAACGGCCATGGCCTCGAGCGCGGCCACGTAGTCGACAAGCCGTGACCTCGGAACGGCGACGTCCTCGCCCACCCGGTATTCATTGTCCACTTCGTCGCCCCGACTCGACCGCCGCATCTCAATGAGTCTCTCGGCTTCCGCATTCGATTCCGCCGTCACCGCGGCGCCGCCGGCAGCGAGCACTTCCCGCACCAGTGCTGCCTCCACGGCAGCTCCGAAACCGTCTGTCTGGATCAGCAGCAGCGACTGTCCACGTTCTCCGAGGTCCGAGCCGTACAGTTCGTCGAGCTGGGCCAGCGTTCCGGCGTCGAGCATTTCCATGATGGCAGGCTGGACTCGTGCCCTTCCGACAGCCAGGACGCCGGCCGCGGCACCGCGGAAGTCCGGATAGAAGGCCGCCACCGTCTGTACCTCGCGGGGCAGGTAGCGCAGGCGCACCGTCACGCCCACCACGATCCCGAGGGTCCCCTCCGAGCCCACAAACAGCGCCGTGAGATCGTATCCGGCCACACCTTTGAAGGTCTGGTGCCCTGTGTGGATCAGCGAGCCGTCGGCCATGACGACGTCGAGCGCCAGCACAGAGTCCCTGGTCACGCCATATTTGGCACAACGCAAGCCACCGGCGTTCGTGGCCACATTGCCGCCGATCGTGGACATTTTGTAGCTCGCGGGATCCGGCGCGTACATCAGGCCGTGTTCACCCGCGGCGGCGTTCAGGTCAGCGTTCACCACGCCGGGTTCGACGACGGCGGTCTCATCATCCGCGTTGAGCTGCAGGATGCGGTTCATGCGTTCCAGGCTGAGTACGATGCACCCCTGGCTGGCGTGGGCGCCGCCGGAAACCCCGGTGCCGGCGCCGCGGGCAACAATCGGAACCCCGTGCTTGGCGCAACCGCGCACCACATGCTGCACGTCTTCAACGGATTCGGCGAACACCACAGCCAGGGGCAGCTGCAAGTCCAAGACTGGTCCCAGGTCTGCCGCATAGCTCGTGCGTGTGTCTTCGTCGACGGCGATTTGCCCTGGAGCAAGGGCGGCCGCTAGCTCATCGATGAACTCGTGAGGGCCTTTGCTCTGCTGGATCTGCCCAGAGTGCGGAATCCGTCGGGCCATGACGATCTCCAACCTCGCTTTGTCCTGCGGATACGGCCGGCTTGCACCGGTGTATTCAAATCCATGCCGCTCATAGAACGCCTTCGCGCGGGCGTTATCCTCGTGGACCCCCAGTTCTATCACGCCGGCTCCAAGCTCGGCGCCTGCTACTGCGCAAGCTTCATCAAGCAACTGGTCAGCCAGTCCCAAGCCCCTGTGTTCAGGTGCAACGTAGACACTGATCAACATGGCTTGAAGAGCCTGGGAAGGATCCTGCGGCTGTTTGACGACCACGCGCATGAGTCCACTGATCCGGCTACCGTCAGTACCGTCATCCGCCACAAGGGTGATACTCGAGTCGCTCGACATCGTGGCTGCGCGCTCTTGCCATTGAGTGTCAGTCTGGCGCCGAGCGGCCGCGAGGCTCTCGACGTAGGCCATCGGGGTGTCCGACAGCATCTCCAACCGGACGTCGCGAAGCAACCGCCAGTCAGCCGCTTGCAGCCGACGGATTCTATTCACTGCCGCCGCCCATGAACCGGACATAGCGATCAAGAACTCCAGGCCAGTCAGCGGCGTAGTCTGCACGAGTCTGCGCTGGGTGTTCGGCGCCTTCCCAGCCGTCGTGCACCAGGCGAACTTCAGTACCTCCGTCAACGGCCCGGAAGGCCACTCGAAGTTCCGTAGACCACATCGCGGTACGCCCCGGATACCAGCTCGCATGGAAGGACAACGGCGGCTGCCAATCGTCGATCGTCCCCCATATCGAGGTACGTCCGTCATCAGCAGTCTCCAGGATCAAATTCTCCTCGAACTCAACGTGCGAACCCGCCCCGTAGACGCTGTGGTCCTCCATCGGCCACCAAAGATGCGGGTGATCAGTGAAGCCCATGAAAGCATGCGCCACCGGCGAAGGCACGACGACGGTGCACACTACCGGGTCCAGCTCACCGGATTGCTCCGGCTGGGGTTCGGAGTCCGGCGCGAGGTGACTAAAGAGGCTCTCCATGTACACCAACTTTACCGCCCAGCGACACCCGCGACTTCGGGCCCGAAGCGCTCCCCCGCAAACGCCCGCTCACATATAACCGGTTCCGGCCGGACGCCCGCTCACATATAACCGGTTCCGACCGGACGCTCGCTCACGTATACCGGGTCCTGGCGGGACGCTCGCTCACATATAGGGGGTCCTGGCCGGACGCTCGCTCACATATAGGGGGTCCTGGCCGGACGCTCGCTCACATATGCCGGGTGCCGGCGGGACGCCGGCTCATTTCTGCTGAGGGCGGGTGGGGGTTGGGGTCCGGTCCGGCTCGAGGGTGAGCGGGGGTTGGCCCCGACCCCGTTATATGTGAGCCGGCGTTGGTGGAAACCGGGTG
>NZ_JBFRHB010000050.1:0-24111 GCF_052115645.1 Arthrobacter sp. 2MCAF14
GCATCTTCCGGAGTGCCGGTGATGATGGTGCCCATCCGCTTCGGCAGCGCTACGCGTGAAGAGCGCAAACTCGCTGAAAAGAGCGGTGTGAAGATTCTGCTTGACCCGGTTCCTGTCTCTTATGCAATATACGAGGCAGCTATCAAGACCCTGACTGAACTCAAGCAGACGGGCATGGTCGACGCGGACTATTCGGACACGGCTAAGACCGTCCAAGAGACGATCCGCTACCGTGAATGGGGCGAGCTCGCTGTGCGGTATCAAGCGTCGGATGCCGCGTCATGATTGCATTGCCGGCGGCGCTCCAATTTAGACCACTGGCATTAATTGGGCTGTCATTCGGCTTGAGGACTCCTCGAGACTCCCGTTACCGTATGCCTAAGCCGGCCGCGACAGCAACCGAATACCCTTGCATCCGATCACGACTCGAAAATTTCGCCCAACGGAGGTCAACATTATGGAGTCAGTAATTGACACCCCGATCTGTGACACTACTCACACGTCAGAAGAAGCCCAGCGGTGGGTTGACGTAGCACGATCGCTGGCGCCGCTCGTAGAGTCCGAGGTGCCGCAAGCAGACCAGGACAAGGTCATCACCTCAAAGGTCGTACAGGCGTGGAAGGACGCCGGCCTGTATGGCGTAATGCTGCCAAAACACCTCGGAGGCGCGGGCGTGGACGCCGTTACCTACATTCAGATCGCGGAGGAGATCTCGCGCCAGGACGCCTCTGCTGGTTGGGTCTACGGCAACCATCAGACAGGCACCCTGTTCATTGGAATGCTTCTGCCGGCTGAAGCATTGCGAGAGCTGATCGGCCCTAACGCAGACGGCGTCGCCTGCGGCTCGGGTGCTCCGCAAGGACCCTTCGGCACTGCAAAGCCGGTGGAAGGTGGCTACCTCGTCAAAGCGCCGAAGAGGTTTTTCGGATCCGGCTCGCAGCACGCGACGCGAGTGGTCAGCCGGGTAGCCCTGCTCAATGAGAACGACGAGATGCTCATCGGCGAGGATGGGGAGCCCAATGTCGTCCATATTTGGGTGGACCCTAAGCACGTCGAGTGGAAGCACGATTGGGACCCCTCTGGTCTCGCCGGATCAGGCTCAGGGTCCTATCTAGTGAAGGAACACGTAATCGAGGAAAAGTGGATGGCAATCCACGACGGCACGGAATTTCCTAACGACCCAGCTTTCACTCAGGGGTTTACATCGGTCACGACCCTGCACCACGTCGGCACGGGGCTCGGCCTAGCGAAAAGAGCGATCGAGGAAATGGCGAAGTCCGCTCGAGGACGGCGTCGCGGAGTTGTGCCGTCGCTGGACGAGTATCCGCTCTTTCAAGCCGACTTCGTTCGGGTTGCTTCGCTGTACCAAGCGTCCCGCGCATTCATTCTGGACTCCTACAAGAACCTCTGGGAGGCGTCGGCGGAGCACCGTATGACTGAACTGCACACCGCGCTGATCGAGCAAGCAGCACTTCACCTCTACCGGTCGCTTGACGACATCATTGCAACAGCATCGTTGTGGGCGGGGTCAGACGTCGTTGCGAAGGACGGAATTTTCGCTCGCCTTAATGCAAACGCCCGGGTCGCGATGAGCCACCTTTTGGTAGGTCCGCAACACGCCGTCCAGATCGCGCCCGCGTTGCTGGACGACTGGCAACGTAGCTCTCGGCCTGTTCACGGGAACAGTAATCATGACTGATTCGCTGAGCAGGTCTTTTGCCGCCAGGTTCCGTTTGGATGACTGGTTGCCATCGTGGCGGGGCGCTGGGTCCGGGTGAGCGCTTTGCGTTTCGCCCAGGCCGAAGCCACGGTCATGATTATCGACTCGGATGCAAACGCGCGCGAGGGCGGCACAATTCGAATGTTGGGCAAGATGCCGTCGTCTGCGTCGCCGATCTAAGTAGGGTTGATGAGATAGATGCCGGTGTCTATGCTTCGTCGAAGGCGGCACTAGGTGGAGTTTCCAGGGAAATCGCCCTAAATTTGGCAAATGATGGCGATTGGGCCAACACGCTGTACTCCGGGCTCGTGCACGCCCATCCTCGATAATTACTCGAAGGAAGTGATCGAAGGCACGCTGGCTAGGATCCCAGCCGGGTTTGCGCAGAGCCAATCGATATTGCGTACGGCGTGCTCTACCTCCCCTCCGATGAGTCACGTTTCATGACGGGTGCAGACCTTGTCATCAACGGCGGCCACACTTCACAGTGAGAGGCGACGCATCGTCGATGGGCAGCTACCCGTCACGCCATCGTCAGTAGGCGCGACAATTTTATGCTTTTAGAAAGGGAAATATAGGAATGTTCGGCCTGAGCGAGGACCAAGAAGACCTTATCGCCGCCAGTCGCACTTTGGCGCTCGACAAGTTTAAAGCGAAAGCTATGCAATGGCACCGCACTCAAGAGTACCCAGCCGAGAACATCGACGCTCTGCGAGACGCTGGGCTGCTTGGGCTTTGCGCACCAAAAGCGGTCGGCGGCGGCGGACGCTCTGAGCTTGACGCACTGTTGGTGCTCGATGCGATCGGGAGCGTGTGCCCGACTACAGCTGCGGCCATGAATGTGTTCGACGTGGGTCCCCTGAGTATCATCACTAAGCACGGAAGTGCGGCCCAGCAGGAGAAGTACATCCCCCGAATGTTGAGTGGGGAACTACGCCTCTCGATTGCACTCACCGAACCTGACGCCGGCTCCGAACTGACTGGCTTGAAGACGAGCGGCCGAATCGACGGCTCCGAGGTCCTCCTTAACGGAGTCAAGGTTTTCTCCGCCGGCGCCAATGCGGCCGACGTGTTTCTAGTCTATGTCCGATTTGGTCCGAAGCTGAGCGACATTGGGGCAGTCATTGTTGAGAAGGGGTCGCCTGGTCTGGTAACTGGACCCACCAGAACCTTTATGTCTGGCTCCACCTGGGCGGAACTGCGATTCGAAAACTGTCGGGTCCCCGCGGAGAACATTCTGCCTTTGGAAAACGGGTTCAAGGACCTCATCCTGACTTACAACATGGAGCGTCTTGGTGCCGTTGCCAAGAGTCTCGGAATTGCCGAGTGTGCACGGACTCGTGCGCAAGAGTATGTCGCAAGTCGCCACCAATTCGGCGGGCCGTTGTGGGACCAACAGGGACTACGGTGGAAATTCGCCGACATGGAAATGCGAATTGAGTCAGCGCGGCTGCTCATGATGAAAGCCGCCGCCAATGCCGTTGACGGCAACCCTTCGCGCATCGAGTCGAGCATGGCCAAGCTTGCCGCTAGTGAGGCGGCTTCTTTCGTTTGTGATGAGGCAATCCAGGTGTGCGGGGCAACGGGATTCGACGAGCAAAGTGGTCTGCCTTGGCTCTATGGACTTGCCCGCAGTTACCGGATCGCCGGCGGGGCGTCGGAGCTTCATCGAAACATGATCGCAAAAGATCAGTTGGCATCGAGCTGGACATTCAACGACCGGGATCGTGGCGAGGCCGGGGCTTAGACAATGTCGCCGTCGTCCACGAGAACGATCGGGACTTTAAATTGGGAAAACGACTTCAAAATTTGATGCTCTTTCGCTCATGTCACCACTAGAGAAGTTAAGAACGGGAGCCAATAAAGGAATGAGTTACGACATGAGCAGCGAAAGGCCGGACCTTCCGGACTATGACGAGCTACCAAAGACCGACTTCGGTATCGGAGCATCGTGGGGGATATTCGGGCCGTCCGACGAGGACGGGCTCCTGAACCTGCACGGTCCGGCTACAACACTTCAGGCCGCCCAATCGATTGTCAGCGGTGAAGTCATCCGGCTCGATGCGCCGCTCGATTTTTTTGACCCGCCCTTGTATGGGCGGCCCCGTTACACGAGGGATGTCGTGGTCACGGAGAATGGCAGCATTGACGAATCGTACTCGGCGCTAAACCCGCAGTCCGGCAGCCAATGGGACGCACTCAGCCATGTGGCAGCGTACCCGGGCGTGTATTACAACGGAGCAACCCTCGATGAAGTCCTGAACGGACGTAACTCGATCGCGAGTTGGGCTCGGCGAGGAATCGTTGGGCGAGGTGTACTTCTTGACCTCCAAAGGGACGCCGAGTTCAACGGGGAACCATACGATCCCGCAACCCCGCACGCATTCTCCGTCGCCGATCTTGAGAGAGCCCGGCAACGAGCTGGAGTGGAGTTCATTCCCGGGGACATAATTCTATTACGTACCGGGTTTGCCGCGTGGTACGCAAGGTTGGAGCCGGACGAGCGTCAGCGTGTCTCGGATCGTGCGAATATGGTGGCGGCAGGACTCGAACACACGGAAGAGATGGCGCGATATCTCTGGAATATTCACTGCAGTGCAGTCGTGAGCGACACACCTTGCGTTGAGGTTTTCCCGATGGGGAACTCGAGCCCGGAGTCACCGTTCGGCATACTTCACCGAGCCCTGCTCGGTCACTTCGGCATGGCAATCGGCGAGCTTTGGTGGCTTGAGGAGTTGGCCTCACGAAGCCATGACGACGGCCGAGCTACGTGCATGCTGGTGAGCGCTCCGCTTTACGCACCCGGCGGGGCTGGCTCCACGGCCAACGCACTTGCGATCCGTTAGCAACGCGTCACCTTCGGGTCTGATCGTGTCACCTAGGAGACTGCTGAATTGGTCGTGGGTTGGGCGCGTCGGATGGACTGCTGGGCCAGGCGATTGAGGCTTGTCTTATGCAGGGACGCGAAGACGCGCAACGTGGGTATTTGGATGTATAGGCGCTGGCCGGGGAGTTCTTGGCTCCGGGCAGTGTCTCCGCTTTTCTGGCCACGCATCGGGGGCGCTTGCTTCCGGATTCGATGATGGAGAACTTGTTCCCGTAGTGGCGGGGCCGGCCGTCGGTTCCGGCGCCGGTCATTGTTCTGGGCTGGTGTTGCAGGTATTGCGGGGTCTCTCTGATCGGGAAACCAGCACCGCATCATGGAGGCCTTCGCCGAGGTCTGTGCGGAAACCGGTGTCCTGAAGGCCAAACGCCGACGGGCATTGGATTCAACAGTGTTGGATTACGCGGTCGCGAGGCAGGACACGATCACGCAGCTGATCACCGGGATGCGCCGCTTCGGCCGTGACATCCCCGGGGGCCCAGTGCCTGGTAAGCCCCCGCGGCGGGGTATGACTACACGCGCCCCGGCAAACCAGACATCGCCTGAGCCGACCCTGATCCCTGGGACGGGCTGGTCACCGACGCGTTGACCAACACCCGGAACACGCATAAAGCCTAGTCCCGACAGCAGGACGGATTCAAAGCCGACATCGTTATCGAGCCCGACGTCGGACTGATCACCGGGACTGACTTAGTCCTTCGGACGGAGGACAGTAACGGAGCCGGCGGTGCCTGGCTGATCGGCATTGATCCCACGTTCGTCGGCGCCCGCGTGGAGGTCCTTGCGGACTCGGCCTACGGCTACGGGTAATGCTACGACCATCTTCCCTAAACGCACTGTCACGTTCGGCATATCCTGCAGCGGCTGTTCTCTCCGGGCCCGGTGCACCACCCCGGCTCGGGGACGCTAGGTGGATCTTCACGAACATGACGCGCTCCAGCGCGAACACCGCCACCGCGCCGCGGACCCGGCCTTCCAAAATGACTACCGCACACACCGCCCCTGGTCGGGCGGTCCATCGCCTGGTTCACCCGCGGCAACCGCCGCGTTCCCCACCGGCGGCATCAGCAGGGATAACGCCTGGCTGCATGCGGATCGCGGGACTGAACCTGCGACGACTCCTCACCTGGGACTGACCACAAACGAGGGATCATGGGCGCTGGGAAAATCCACGGCCCAGACCCCGGGCGTTCAACATTAACCGCTGGCTGACGCAACGGAACCCGAGCAGGATGAAGCCAAGCGGGCGGAACGACCCCGCCACCTGGATAACCCCACATCCGTGGATCCACATGTAATCATTGGGCGAGTAGGGGCTGTAGGTCGGCAAACTGAACTTGATTCAGGGAAGGGATCAACTGTGTTGCGTTCACGATCCAGGGCCCATACACGGACAGCGGACAGCGAGGTACCCGGTCCGAGAAGTACTGGGACAGGAACGACCGAGGACGCTCGGGGTGCGTTCAGCGACAAAGTCAGCACAACTTGGCGCCATACCGCGTAGCGGAGCATCGAGTGAGCGAGCAGTATCGGTCTGATGACGATCAGGGGCATCAGACCGGTATGCGAGGGGTGTCCCTATGCTTTGGGTCAAGCAGCGTGGGTTTTTGTGTTCGTAGAGCGTTCCGTTCTTGGGGCAACGCTCGGCGTATTGATGACAAAAAGGCCGGAAATATTACGTTCGCTATGCATACAAGCCAACCGCCAAGGCCTAGAAGGCCGTGGCCGGTGCCCCAACCGGGGCACACCGGCGCCTTGAAAAGGATCTGCAGGTCCCGAACACCGGATATCACTAAAATGTCACGCTCCAGGTCAGGATGTGCAGACTACATGGATACTCCACCGTCGATGGGCAGCACGACTCCGGTAATGTAAGCGGCCTCGTCCGAAGCGAGGAAGCCGACTCCAGTGGCGATCTCGCGCGGGTCCGCGAACCGTCGGATTGGGATCATCTCGGTAAGTTCCGCAAGCCTCGCTTCGGGGATGGACGAGATCATTCTGGTCTGGGCATTGGGTGAAATGGCGTTGACAGTGATCCCGAAGCCAGCGAGTTCCTTCGCCGCGGTCTTGGTGAATCCGATGATCCCTGCCTTCGCAGCGGCGTAGTTGGCCTGGCCGAAGTTGCCGTGCATGCCCGAATAGGATGTGACGTTAATTATCCGGCCGAAGCCCTGCGCGCGCATTGGCGTGACGGCCGCGCGTGTGAGTCGGAAAGTGCCGGTGAGGTGGACGTCCAGCACGCTCTGCCAGTCGTCGTCGGTCATCTTCCACAGCACCCCGTCCCGAAGAATGCCTGCGTTGTTGACCAAGATGTCCAGCGAGCCAGCCTCCTCGATGACCTCATCGATGACCTTGCCGACGGAGGGGGAAGCCACGTCGACTATGAGCGAGCGCGCCCCCAGACGCTCTGCCGCATTTGCCGTCTCCTCGGGATCGAAGTCGGCAATGTACACGGTTGCACCGCCGTCAGTGAAGAGTCGAGCGATTTCGTACCCGATGCCGCGGGCGGCCCCAGTAACGACGGCGGTCTTGCCTCGGAAGTCAAACGAAAGGGTCACGCTAATCTCCTCACGGATAGGGTTGCATCATTTTCATAAATGTTGCGTCATGGTTTGATATTGCGCAACTGCGTGAGTTGCCTGAAACGGGTGACCATGGGGTCCGAACTCGGTGTGTGGGCAAGCTCGGCGAACGCAACGACGTCGTGCTCGTGGACCTCAACCACGAGATGGGATACCGCGGCACGACAACCACATTGCTCACCCTTTGCGTGACGATGCCTGGAAGCCGGATGGAATGCCGGGCGCGATCGTTCTCGTAGGCGAAGCGGGCGGAGGCTGGTATATATGTTCCACTTGATGAATGAAGCCCGGTGGGCGTTAGAGCGGGGGTGGCGGCCCTTGGCTACACGCTTGCCTACAGCGCTCGAGTAAGCACGAAGCGCGCGCGTCCGGCTGGATAAGCGATTCGTCGAGCCCGCCGGCTCCGATCGTTGAGCATGCGGACGTGCGAAGGATGCTCCTTGCGCAAAAGGTTTACGCAGAGGGGTATCTATCGCGCGCTTGCGGCTTTAGGGCGGAACACTGATGTGGCGCGTTGGTCGTAATTATGCCGAGTCCCCCTGACCCTGCCCGCGAAGTCAAAGAAGCAGGAGGATCACCTTTTCCGTGACGCAGGCTGGCTTGGCTTGTCCTTCAATCTCTACCGTGACTCGCGCCCGAAGGCGGTGACCATGAGTCGTCGGGTCTAGGGCGACGATTTCGACGCCTCCGCGTAGACGAGAACCAACCGGGACGGGTGCGGGAAAGCGGATTCGCTCTGCACCGTAGTTGATCCGGGTTATCGATTCGCTGATATCAACGACCTGTTCAATGAACATGGAAACGAGCGACAGCGTCAGATACCCGTGCGCGATTGTAGATCCATAGGGACCGGATGCTGCGCGGACTGGATCGACGTGGATCCATTGATGATCGCCGGTCGCCTCGGCGAAAACATCGATGCGCTGCTGTGTAATGGTTGTCCAGGGTGAGAAGCCGAGATGTTCACCCACGGCTCGGCTAATCTCATCGATGTTCGTAAAGTTTCGACGTCCTACGACCGTCACGACATAACCTCGAATAGTCCCGCTGCTCCCATGCCGCCGCCGACACACATTGTGATGACAACTAGCCGCGCTCCACGGCGCCTTCCCTCCAGGAGTGCATGCCCGACCATCCGCGCACCTGACATGCCGTAGGGGTGACCGAAGGAGATCGCACCTCCGTTGACGTTGAGGAGGTCAGGATCAATGCCAAGCTCTTCGCGGCAGTACAGGGCTTGTGATGCGAAAGCCTCGTTCAGCTCCCAAAGGCCGATATCGTCGATCTTAAGGGAGTGGCGTTCCAAGAGCTTTCGTACCGCGGGAACGGGCCCTATACCCATCTCTTCGGGACTGCATCCGGCGACTGCCATTCCCTTGTATAGTCCCAGTGGCGTGATTCCACGACGCTCGGCCTCGGATGCCTCCATCAGCACGGCAGCAGATGCGCCGTCAGAAAGCTGACTGGAGTTTCCGGCGGTTACGGTTGAAACGGCCGATGCTGTTCCATTTGGGAGCACGGGAGTTAGGTTGGAAAGGGCTTCCACGGTCGTGCCGGGACGGTTTCCCTCATCCTTTTCGAGCAGCACTGAGACGCGTTGTTGAGTGCCGGTGTCTTTGTCCGATACCACTTTCGTTGTGGTGAAGGGGACGATCTCATCATCGAATCGACCGGATGCCTGAGCTGCTGCTGTGCGCTCCTGTGACATCAGCGCGAAGGCATCCTGGGCCTCCCGGCTGACGCCATAGCGTTCTGCGACGATTTCGGCGGTGTGAAGCATCGGCAGGTAGATGCCGGGTACGTTCTCGTTCAACCACCCATCGCGTGCGCGGTAGAAGTTCTGCTTGTCGTTCTGCACGAGTGAAATCGACTCGACGCCGCCGCCGACGGCGATGTGCATGCCGTCTACAACGATCTGCTTCGCTGCTGTGGCGATTGCCATGAGTCCAGAGGCACACTGGCGATCGATGCTCATCCCGGCGACCGTCACAGGGAGCCCAGCGCGGACTGCTGCTTGCCTTCCGATATTCATCGAGGTTGTGCCCTCTTGCATGGCGGATCCGAGGACGACATCTTCGACCTCAGCACCGTCGATCTCTGCGCGGGCTACGGCTTCCCGGATTGCATGTCCAGCCAGCTCCTGTGCTGATGTGTCGTTGAACGCGCCTCGATAAGCCTTGCCGATCGGTGTGCGCGCTGTGCTGACGATTACTGCTTGCCTCATGCTGCGCCTTCTTTCTGTTCGGCGGGAGCCGAAGGGGGTTAGAGGTTCACTTGCAACTAATTGAAATATGTTGCACGGCAATTATTGCACGACCCCCATAAGCCTGACTGTGATTGTGACCGGAAGCACAAAGCATAAACGCTCGCATCAGTCCCGCTCGGATACGGCTATCAGTCGATGCGCCTGGGGAACCTCTGCCCACAAGCCATGCGCCGAGCGAGCAACACTTGAAGTGCGAGGGATCAATCTTGAAGGCTGCCCAGCACGGCCGAGACAGCTGAGCGGACCTTTCCCACATCCGGCTGCTCTCCGATAATGAGATCTGCGTACAGAAACGATTCCATCACTCGCACGATCAAATAGGCGAGGTCGGGCGTCGGAAGTGAGTGCTTGAACCGATCCGCGGTTTCTTCTTCATCCAGAATCTGCTCGAAGAAAGTCACTATCTGTCGCTGGAGAGGGCTCACTTTTGTGCTGATAAGCCGGAGAGCGCGTTCCGGGTCCCGGTTAAGAAACGTGCGGTAATACTCCGAGGAGATAAGAATCTCAGCGTACAACTCGGCAGCCCGGATAATACGTTCCGCCCCCACCTCATCCACAGCCTGTTGAATGTCACGAAAGGTAGCCGACGCGAGCGAGGTGAGAATGTCCGTCAGAAGCTGATCACGGTTGCCGACCCAGCGGAACAATGTCGTACGGTCGACCTCCAGCTGAGTAGCCAGGTGCCGCATGTCGATGCGCTCGCCGGCGATGAAGCTTTTTCGAGCCAGACGAAAGGCACGCTCCGCGGATGACGAGCGCCTTCGCTCTTGAGTAGCTTCGGACGCCATACCGGACATCTTATCTAACGCGCGTCCTTTCGTCGGCGAGCAATAGCACTACAGCGGTGGGAGGTATCACTCACGATGCAGTCTTGTGCTGATGAAGTGCTTCTGATGCATGCTTCATTGCGTTTTGGATACGATACCATTAGTCTATGAATAAGATTCCACAGTAGTGGCGGTGCGAACGTTGAAGTTCGTGTCCGATGCCGTGATGTTGGTGTCGGGTTCGCCCTACGGAAAGTCGACAGGGAGCGGAGGTTCTGAATGAATTCGGAAAATGAGGGCGTCGTGCCTGAGGAAGAGCGGAACGCGCTTCGCCAGAGATATCGGCAGGAGCGGGACAAGCGGCTTCGTGCCGAAGGCACCGGGCAGTACGTGAAGCTCGATACGGAATCTGAGTATCTGCGCGACCCGTTCACCCCTCGCGTGGAGCGCGAAGCGGTGCGGCGTCGGGTCGATGTCCTGATCTTGGGTGGCGGGTTCGGTGGGTTGACCACTGGTGCGATGCTGCGCAAGGCCGGGGACATGGAACTGGCGATCATCGAGGACGCCGGCGACTTCGGTGGCGTGTGGTACTGGAACCGCTATCCGGGTGCGCGCTGCGACATCGAGTCGTCCATCTACCTCCCGCTTCTCGAAGACCTCGATTACATGCCCACGGAGCGGTACGCCCGTACGGACGAGATATTCGGCTATGCCCGCAAGATGGGGCATCACTTTGACCTGTATAAGGATGCTCTCTTCCAGACCCGGATGACTGAAATGCGATGGGATGAGGAATGGGAACTCTGGAATGTAAGCACCGACCGTGGCGATAAGATCAGTGCGCGGTTTGTGGTGCTGGCATCCGGGGTGATGTTTAGCCGTCCTAAGCTGCCGGGTATTCCGGGGATTGAGACTTTCAAGGGGCATTCGTTCCATACCAGTCGTTGGGATTATGAGTACACGGGCGGCAGCAATCTCGGGGGTATGACGGGGCTGGCTGATAAGCGGGTCGCGGTGATTGGCACCGGGGCCACTGCCATTCAGGTGGTGCCTCGGGTTGCGGCGGATGCTAAGGAAATGGTGTTGATCCAGCGGACCCCGTCGATTCTTGATGCGCGGGGGAATCGTCCGACCGACCCGGAGTGGTGGTCGAGTTTGCCGAATGGGTGGCAGGAGGACCGCCAGATGAACTTTGACCTGGTGCTGGAGGGCAAGAGCCCCGACCGCGCCCTCATCGATGACCAGTGGAAAGAGGTCTGGGGCCGCCCGGATGCTTCGTCCATGGCCCCGGAAGAGGTTACCGAGGCGATGGACGCGATCGACTTCGCGCAGATGGAGCGCATCCGACACCGCATCGCGGAGATCGTAAAAGATCCCCAGACCGCCGCTGGCCTCATGCCGTACTACGGACGGTTCTGTAAGCGCCCTTGTTTCAGTGACGAGTACCTGCAGGCGTTCAACCAGCCCAACGTGACCCTGGTAGACACCGACGGCCGCGGGCCCGACCGCATCTCGGAGAACGCCATCCACTTCGATGGTGTCGCCTACGAGGTGGACTGCATCGTCTACGCCACCGGTTTCGAATCGTTCGCCACCTCGCCGTCGCAGTCGGGTCGCTACAATGTGATCGGGCGAGGCGGGATCACGATGGATGAGAAATTGGGTCATGACGAGTACTACTCGCTCCACGGTCTATATACCCACGGCTTCCCGAATATGTTCATGGTTGGTAACAGTCGCCAGTCAGCTCCGACGTTCAACATTCCATTCCGGATGACGATTCAGGCCAGCCATGTGGTGGAGCTGATTACGACGTTGGTTGATTCGGGCGTTACGTCGATGGAAGTCAAGCGCGAGGCGGAGCTAGCGTGGGATGCCCACATGGCGGAGTTGCGTCTGAGTGGTGCGCCCATCGCGAAATCCGTGCAGGAGTGCACGCCTAGCTATTACAACAACGAGGGCAATGTGACCGGCAATATTGTTCCGGCGATCGCGGCGGGATACCCGGGCGGCACGCTCGGCTTCCGCAAACAAATCGATGCGTGGCGCCGCGAGGAGAGGTTCCGCGAAGACATGATCCTGAACGTGTTGCCTGATTCGCGTGAGAGCGTCGGCGCTTCCCCCCAAGCAAAGAGAGGTATCTAATGCGGTACTACCCTGACAGCGCAGATCCGGCTACCCGCTCCGATCTTGAACATTGTTTCGAGCGGGCATTACCGGCCGATGAGGGTTCGGTGATGCTGGGGATCTTCCTGCCGAATCAGTCGTTCAGCGAGTGGCCCACCTTGGCCCCGAATGCGACGGAGTGGACGTACCAGCAGAACCTGGCGACAGTGTTGGCGGCGGAGGAGATGGGCATGAGCTTCGCGTTGCCTCCGTCGCGTTGGGCGGGGCTGCCTGGTGACGAGATCGTGTGGCGGGGAGCGAGCCTCGACGCGATCACCTTGTCGGCTGCACTGTTGGCGGCAACAACGAAGATCACCCTACTGACCACGATGCACACCAACCTGCTCAATCCGGTGGTGGCTGCCAAGCTCGGCGTCGGGCTGGACCATATCGGACGCGGCCGTTGGGGTGTCAACGTGGTCAGTGGGTGGGGTGTGCAGGAGTTCGCTTCGATGGGGGTGGAGCTGCTGGATCGCAAGCACCGTTACGCCTACACCCGGGAGTGGTTGGACGTTGTCGAGGCGCTGTGGCGTGACGGCGAGGCAACGCTGGATGGCGAGTACTTCAAGATCAATAAGGCCTCTGGGCGTCCGCGACCGATGCAAGTCTCACCCTTGATCGTGAATGCCGGCCAGTCCTACACCGGGATGCGTTTCTCAGCCGAGCGTGCAGACTATATCTTCAGCTATGGGGATAATGCGGAGAAGTTCCGCGAGATCCGGGCGGAGGTCGGCAGTGACTGCGGCTTCATCGGCGCGAAGGCCGTGATCGTCGGTAAGACGACGGCCGATGCGGAGGAGCGCGCAAAGCAGATCATCGACCAGGCCGACCGTGGGACGCTGCGAAACATGCTCGTGTCCAGCGGCGCCGCGTCTGCCGAGGACGCCGAAGAGCGCATGAGAACCCGCGAAGACGTGCATGAATTCCTCCTCGGCGACGCGATCATCGCCAGCGCTGAGGATGCCGGAACACAGTTGGCGAACTGGGCAGCGACGAACAAGATCGATGGGATCTGCCTGAACCTGTTCGACTACGTTAGCGACCTTCAGCTCTTCCGCACTGACACGATTCCCGCCTTCGAGGCAGAACTAGCCAAGCACGGCAAGACCTACCGCAAGCCGTCTGTTCCGGAACTCATCTCCGAGTCAACGGTAGTCTAAACCGTGATTTCTATAGAGGTAGGCGCCGATGGCATCGACAACCGATGACTGGACAACCGATATTGCCGAGGTGCCGGACGACGACATCCTCATCCGCGGTAACCCGTTGACGAGTATCATCGGCCAGCGCAGTTCGGTGAGATTGCCTACCTTATCTCGACGGTCGCTGGCCGACCAAAGGGCAGGCCCATGTTCTCGAGGCCATTATGGTCTCGGTAATGGAGCACGGAATCACGCCGACGACCACGGTCACTCGTATGATGGCCTCCTACGGCAACCCCATTCAGGTGGGAGTAGCGGCAGGGTTACTCACCGTAGGGGACCTTCACGAGCGTGCTGGGGAACAGATTGCGTGGTGGCTTCGAGAAGTCATCGCCGGGACCGACAGCACCCGAAGTGATCACGCGGAGGAGATCCGAGTGAAGGGCGCGAAGCTTCGTGGCAGAGCGAAGGGCGGGCTCCGGGTGCTGATCGGAGGGCTCGTTCACCCACATCACGATGTCGACCCACGAGCACTTCTGTTGATGAAATCGCTTAGGAGTTCATTTGTGTGATGGCCACGCCTTCGACCTTGCACTTCGCTAGGACGGTGATTTTCGGCCCTGCGTCTGGTCCTCGTCCAGCTCGAACAACACTGAGCCGTCCGCCGTGATCGAACCGTCAACGTGCAGCAACCTGCGATACCCAATGACCTTGAAGGGGGCGATTCCTATGCTTCGCGGGGAAGCTTGTGGCGGACATCCTCGCACAGATGCGGCAAGATTGGTATCGATTCTAATCCGGGGCTAGACACGTTTGGTTTCGTATTCTAATCTCAAGTCAGATAGCCGCCGACTAGTTCCCAATTGGAGATTCGATACATGGAAACAAAAATCCTCTGGCAGTACGACTCGACCTTCGAGCAGACCGGCGGTGGGAGCTCGGGCGAGGATAAAGAGCTCATCTTGGACAACATGCTGGAATTTGCACACAGCATCGCGCGGCCAACGACGAAGATTGTGATGGATTTCCCGACTGAGGCAGTCGGGAAACACTTTCCTGGGTACATGCGCTACAACAGGGCGCTGATGACCGTTGAGATCTTGGAACGAGTCAAGCAGGCCGAGCAGGATGGCTTTGACGCCGCGTTTCCGGGCGTCTGCTACGGCGAGTTCTACCTGCAAGAGGCGCGTCAGGCGGTTAAGATACCGGTCGTTGGGCCAGCGGAATCAGCGATGTTAGTGGCACAACTCCTAGGCGCCAGGTTCGGCGTCGTGACATTAGCTACTGAAGACATATTTGCTCAGGGACCCGTTTATGGTCACAACGCGGTGGAGCAAAACCTGCGACTTCTCGGCTGGGAAAATCGCGCAATTAGTAGGCCAGTGCGTCCGCTCACGGCTCCCTTGGGACCACTCCTTATCGAAGCGTACAAAGGCCGACCAGAGCGGTTGATCGAGGTGTTCGAGGCGAAAGCTTTGCAGTGCGTACGCGATGGTGCAGATGTCGTGATTTGCGGTTGCATGCCCTATGGAACAGCTTTGTCCAAAGCTGGGTACAACGAGGTGGCAGGTACCGGGGTGCCGGTAATAACGCCGTTGCCTGCAATGATTAAGATGGCAGAATCGTTGGTCGACCTACAACGCAGCGTGGGAATGGCGAAGTCGGAAGCAGTCGTCAGTCCTTATCGGAGCACCCCGGATGAGGTACTCGAGGATCTAGCCGTGCGGGGAATCGGAATACCGCAGGTTCGGCAGTCAGGCCAGTCACTCGCTAACGCGTACACTCCAGCCGGTCCCGGCGCGCCACGACTGTCTAGCGACTGGGTGGGGTAGCCTGGCAGCTCGGCTCAGAGGCAAAGGCGGGTTGGTCGCTTCCAAGCGCGTGGAGCTCGATGCGCCTCACCTTCTATTGCGGCCCCGCGCGCGCTTGGGCCGTGGAGCCTCGAACGATGAGCTTCCCCTCGACTCGTCGACGTTCGGGCGAAGGCGCTGGTGTACCGGCGATTCGCTGAAGTAAGAGCTCGAGGCTGAGTTCGGCGGTTGCTATGCCCGGTTGATACACCGCAGTTGGCCGTAGGAAGCCCACCTGAGATCGGATCGTTGTAGCCAACTATCCAAAAATCCTGGGGAACACGGAATTTTCTTCTTGGAGCTGCGTCGACCACGCGTAGGCAACGAGATCGTTGACGCAGAAGATCGCGTCGGCTTTGCTCTTGCTTTCTCACAAGTGCTCGAACGCCTCTTCACCTGAAGCGTAGGAGAGGTCTCCATAATGACGCGATTTTCGTCTATTGGAGACCCACGCTTGCGTGGCGTTGTCTAAACCCCTGCTCGTTCCCGCCCGCGGTTGAATGCGCGGTCTACGACCCATGTGATGCGACGTCGACCGTGCTGCATCAGATATTCCGCTACTCGGCGACCGACTTGCACGTTCGCTCCCGCCACTGCATCCGTCGCAATGCGCCGGATTGTGCGTCCCTTGAGCACGATCGGCACGCCCGCATTGATATCAGCTTCAAGCTCGCGCATGTAGTCGACAGCTGTGGTGTAAATCAAGCCGTCGACCGGCCGCTCGTGCAGCGCCTGCAGCGCATCCGGGGCGCGGCATCAGCGTTTGGCCCAGACACACACTCAGCCGAAAACGGTGACGGGCCACGTGCTCGTGCACCTCTCGCATAACTTCTAGCGCGCAGAGGGGTACCGGTGTCGCCACGACGAGAAGGATCGATCGCGAACTTTGGGTACGCATTGCGATGGCGGAGGTGTTGGGCACGAATCCCGATTCTTGGGGACTTCATTACCGCGGCGCGGGTCTTCGCCGAGACGTCACAGGGTCGCTGCGTACCGTCACGACGACGAGTATTGCTGGGTCGACGACCGATGATTATTCCAACCCAGACACATGCGATACGAGTACTACACCTCCCACGAGGAGTTGGCCCTAAGTCTTGCTGGACGTCAGTGAGTGCGTGTTCCCGCGGCGGCACCGCGTGATGCGGAAATCCCGGAGGAACTGCCGCCGTAATCAAGCCGTACCGGACAACAAGTCTGATGGTTTATCCAAACTGAGGTAACGACGCTGAAGCCCATCGAGCGAGGGCGATGCTTCAAGGAGCCTGCCCGCTGAGGGGGGTGTCCCTATGCTTTTGGTCAAGCGGCTAGGGCGGGTTTTTCTTGGTAGAAGGTCAGTTTTTGAGCATTGAGTAGATGACGTCGCAGCACCGGCGGGCCGGGCAGATGATGGCGGCGTTGTGCTTCTTCCCCTGTGCCCGTTTCTTTTGGTATTAGGCCTTCGACGCGGGGTGGTGGCAGCTGGCGATCCATGCGGATCTGAAGAGGGCGTTCTTGAGTTGTTTGTTCTCTGATCGTGCGTGGAATTCACCGCGTATCGAGGTGCCGGAGCGCCGTGTGACAGGGGCGATGCCTGCGTAGCGGCTAGGTGCCCGGGAGATGTGAAGGTGCCGGCATGACCGATGGTCAGGCGTATCGCCGCTGCGGTTTTGATGCCGACTCGCGGCACGGACATCAAGACCTGGGAAAGAGGGAAGTCATCGAGGAGTTTTTCGACTTCTTCGGCCACGATGGCTCGCTGGTGTTTGAGTTCCTTGATCTGGGCGGCGACGCGGGGAATGACCAATTCGACGTTTCAAGATACGGAACCTGTTTCACCATCAACCACGAAGAGCCGTCGCCGCGAAGTTCAGCGATCGGCACCTGCGGATAGGCGCTCAGGGGTTGGACACGATCACGATATCAGCGACATGCGCCAAAGACCTCGTGCACCAAGCGTGTGCACCAAAATGCCTCGTCCTCGATGGGACGCTCCCTCGGGGTAACCGGATGCCACAGTGTTCCAGGCCGTGCGCCCATGACTGATGAAGTCGAGGGTCTTCAGCTGCTGGGCCAGAGAATACGGGTGGTTATATGTCGTTGATGCGCTTGCCACGAACCCGATACGTTCGGTCGCCCGCGCAAGAATGGCCATGTGGATCATGACGTCAGGTGTCATGTCAGGCCCGTAATGCTCGAAATCTTCTACTTGGTGATAGGGGCCGTTGGGGAAGAAGAGGAACTGAAGCTTGCCTCGCTCTGCTGACTGTGCATACCCGATTCGTGTGTCATAGTCCAAGTACTCGGTCGCGTCGACTCCTGGTGCACGCCATGAGTCAGGTTGGGTGCCGGACAAATTGCCCAACTCCATACCGAGAATCATCTGTTTTGCTGTCATAGAAAGTTCTTTCCAATCTGTTTCAGTGGTGAAAGCTTCGTGGCGTTCCGCGGGCCGGGCGAAGTCGGGGGAAGCTGATCATCGCTCCCGCTGACTCGTCATGGGCGCACGGCGCTGGGCGCAGCGGAGATGAGCAAGACACGCCTGCGGTTTCGTTTTCTAGGGGTGCACGGAATGTCAGATGCCCGGGCGGTGGAGATGACCAATCCAGCGGAGGCAACCAGTGCCGCATGACCATGGTCGCTCCCAGGCGATTGAACTAGATATGAGGAAGGTGCCAGCCGCCGCGCCCATCCTGCTGATCGCCGTCGCCAACCATCTCGGGGGCAGGCATGGGGGCGGGGAAGAGTTCGGTGAGATAAATCGACTGCAAGATGGTGGCAGCGCCGGAGGTGAAAGTCAGTGCCAATGTCACAATGTCGGGTCCTTTGCCCATATGGGGAAGGAAATTCAGCGCGGCCAAGGTAAGAGCGCTTCCCGACAACACAAAGAAACGGTTGAGTTCCAGATTCCACGGTCGACTGACTCGCCACTTATTCGAAATACTCGACTCAGCTAGAGTCGAAGCACACCTCCGGCTCGTGATTCCGATCTGGTAATTAAGGACTGTACAGAACGGTGCCCAGGCAGTGTTATCGCAATGATGCCGTTTATGTTGTTCAATTACGCCAATACGTTTGTGGATTCATCGCACAGAGGCAACAGAGCAATCGAGCCTGCTCCTGTGTCCCTGTCAAATGTCCTCACGCTGGTTTGACTCACAAGTCAGTTTCACTGCCTGCGGCGCCTGACCGGAACTCGCTAGGACTGTGGCCGGTCCAGCGGCGGAAGGCATTGCTAAAGCTCGCGACCTCGCAATAGCCCATCTGTCTTGCGATTTCGGAAATCGTTAGATCAGTGGAGGAGAGAAGCTCGCAAGCTTTACGTATTCGCACGTCATCACGAAGAGCGCGGAAGCTTATATCCTTCTCTTTGAGATGGCGCTGCAGCGTCCGCGCGGGGATTGCCAACTTTGTGGAGATCTGGGCGAGGTTGAGACCGACGTTGCCGGGCCTCCCGAGTAGCACCGATACTTTGTCATGGAGCTGTACCGGCTCTGCCCAGCTCAGCCGGGAACGCTCAAGGCGCGTGACGTACTCTTGATGGACCATCGCATTGGAACGTGGCAGCGGCGTGTCAAGCAGACTCGTCGCCCACACCCAGCGAAGAGCAGATCCGCGGCATGATACTAGGGGCGTCCTCACAGCCTCCGTGAGGGCGACTGGCAGCGGATCAATGGGCACCTCCACACGCTCGAAGGGGAGCGGCCCCTCCCAGATGTCATCGAAAAGCATCTTTCCGGTGAAAGTCTCGCGGACTATGACGAAGCGAAAGAAGTCGCTTGCTCGATCAATATGCTGCGGCAGCCTGAATTCAACTCCGGTCCAGAGCGTACCGATGTCAAACGCGACGTAACGCCCGACTCCGTAACCCAGCGTGGTACCTAAATCGCGGAAATGCCGCAGGGTCGGTGCGGTGATCATAGCCAACCCGAATTCTCCAAAAGTATGATACGTATACCGTCTGGCGGCCTCCAGCCATATCTCGGGCTGTTCAGATGTTCGCGAGGCGAAGTGTTCCTGGAACACCAACTCCTGGTCCCAGCTAATTTTGCGGTCCGGAACCCCGAGAACATCAAGGGACAGGTTGGCAGCGCGGAGCGAAGGAGCGGGATCTATCCCATACTCCACGAGCACTGCGCACAATTGGCGAACGGTCAAGGAAGGGACCTCGTGGGGTGATCCACCGGAAGGGTGTCTGCCCGATGAGGCCCGGGTGGGGAAGTTGCTCCGTTCATGCGCGATTGGTGGTTCCAGCTAGGCCTCCTAATAGCGGGTCTGAGGGTACACGCGCTGATAGCTCAGCGCCAAACATGCATATATATTTACAATCACTTATCGCAATAATGGAGGAGTTACGGATTGCCGTGCTGGGTGGTTCTGGGAAGCACCCTATTGGGAGCACTCGCCCGATGATTTCCCGCAGCTGGTAACTCACCGTCCGTCAAGGCCACATCGGCTGCGGCATAACGACGGCGCCGGCAGGGGAGCGGTTCACTCCAGGTCGGTGTGTCGGAGGTACTGGCAAACCGTCTCCGTGCTGGTCCCGTAATCAAGAGTAAAAGCGTTCGGAACACGGTTGCCAGCGCGCTGGATCCGCTCGGCCGCCGCGCCGGCGTCAAGGGCTTCGTCCGACCTTTGTAGGCGCCGCGCCGCTTAGCCAGGGCGATGCCTTTCTGCTGCCGCCTCCTGATGGGGGAGTGTTCGAACTCCGCGAAGGCAGGCACGACCGAGAGCATGAGATTCCCGTGGGGGAGTCCTCGCCCGCGAAGACCAGACTTTCCTTATCGAAGTCCACACGCACCCCTTGCGTGCAAGCCAGTCCCTGCTTTGCACCACCACGGTGTCCCATCCCTGGCGAACCGCACAGCTCCGAGAGTTGCGCGGCCTGGTTGCGCCCCGACCCGAGACCTTATCCGTGAAGACCCGGTCCAAAACTCGACCTCTCTACGAAAGGTTGAACAATTGACCGATCGTGCAGTCTGGATCGAGGCGTTCAATGCGATCCACCAGATCCCGTGCCGCTGGCATGCCAATTACTGAACTTGAGAGCGAAATGAATTTGCTCTCCAGGGCCTTCCACTCAGCAGGCAGTCCTGCACTGGGTGTGGGCTCAAAAACATCAACTTCGGCCTCTAGGACATCCCCGTTCAGAAGGGTGATCTGGACGCGGGTGGGAGCGGTCATCGGCCTGTCAGCCTCCGGGCACACAGTGACTAGCTCGCGCAGGGCGACCAATCGGGCGTCGTGCACGCTTTCGTCTGAAAATCCAGCCGGACCGGTGTCCAGACCTGCGAGTGCAACACTGGCGGCATGCCGCACACTGAACTTTCCCTCTAATCCCGATACAGGGTCGCTGATGCAGCAGATGTCAGTCACCTTCTCCGGTACGAACAACCGAACCCCGGCAATATCGGCCTCGGCAAACTCATGTTGTGCGCGCAGCTTGGCAACCCCATCGATGGACGAGTGAGTGCCATGACAGCTGGCGTGCCGCTTGAAGAGGATTGACTCGATGGCCAAACGATTTCCCATGATCTGCTGTGGGCGAGACGGGTCGAAGGTGGTGCTGTGGGTCCAGATGAACCCTTGACGTCCCTCAATTCCGTCCGTTGGCGCGGTGAATCCCTTCGCCGCCAGCTGCGCAGCGAGCATGCCGTTTGATGCCGCTTTCGCCGCATTCAGATGTTTCCCCATTGTCCCAAAGGTGCGCCTAAGGCCGGCTGCTTGAGTGGCCCCGAGAGTATAGGCCTGCTCAAAACCATGAACACCGAGATCGAGGAGATGAGAGCAGGCGCCCGCAGCGCCAAACGTGCCGTAGATCCCCGTGCCGTGAAAGCCGCGTTCGTAGGCGGATGGGCCGGTTGCAAGAGCGATGCGGGCCTGTCCTTGCAAGCCCGCGACGATTGCTGCCACGACCTGTCCGGTTGATGATTGCAGTGTCTCGCCCAGTGCGACCGCTGCCGAGACCACCGCCGCTGATGGGTGGCCGTCAGTCCAAAGGCTCGAGTCATCAAAGTCCAGCGCATGTGCAGCGATCGCATTGGCCATCGCCGCCTCGCGTGGTGAACTGCGCAGGTTCGTTCCAATAATGCTCGCGACCGGGCGCGAGTCGGTTTCAGACGCAGTCGCTTGCGCTATGCGCCCGGCTGGTTCGGCGGAGCCTGCTATTACTGCTCCGAACCAGTCGAGTAATACATGGCGCGCTCTCGTCAAAGCGTGCGTTGGCAGGTCTGCGTAGCTGATTGCGGCAACCTCGTTGGCCACCTGCGTGGTGAAGCCCGCAGCGATTGTCTCATCTGTTCGCATAACGCAATTCGATCAAACATGGGTGACATAGTCAAGCATATATGGCATCGTATTCACACCTCGTGGCTCGGGCCGCTCAAGCTTCCACTGGGTCTTCCGCGCGTTGCTCCACAGCGTGGCGCGGTGAAGTCCAGGGTGACCGAACGGTTGTCCACCGCGAGCTTTTGCGCCATCGCCTGCTCCGTCTGCGGTTGGAGCATGGTCAAGAGGTAGCGCGCCGGGGAAGGCGCGCGTAATTTCGCCTTCCGCACTCAGAGAAATTGTCGAAAATCGCTTCCTGGTATCGCATCCAACGCATGCTATGGTATCGTATTCAGAAATGTTGGTGGCGCGGCTATCGCCAGCAAGGACCGCGCCGCTCGGTTCTACCAGGTGGCGACGACGGGGCGGTCTTCATGGATGGGGCAACGCGGTGGCTCGACTGCTCGATCTCCGCGGTCTAGGAAGCGGTGACCACCGGATGGTGCACACCGGAAGAAGTGAGGGGTGTTGTCAGGAGAAGAATGAGCACGATCAACCGATCCCTTGGCGTCAGGTTGTCCTCTGAGGCCGCACCTGCCATCCCGGCGGACCGTATTATCATCGCTGCCGTCGTCGAGTGGCGCGGCAGGATTGCCATGTTCAGAAGGAGCCGCAGTCTGGGCCATGACAGCGGCCGGTGGCACTGCATCACGGGATTTGTGGAAGCTGGGGCAACACCCGAACAGCAGGCCCTGGAAGAGCTGTTTGAAGAAACGGGCTTGCAGGCCAAAGACCTCCTCGATCTTCGGCAAGGGCCGGACCTGGTGATCCCTGACGGTTCGGGAACCCCGTGGCTTGTCCACACTTTCACTGCGCTCACCTCCCGGCGGCGGTTGAAAATCGACTGGGAACATGATTCCTATCGGTGGACCACCCCACATAAGGCCAAGCGCTTCGCTAATCGAGTCGGCTGGCTCGACAACGTGCTCGCCGCCACCGGTCACTACCCCGTTGCCGTCCCGACACCCCAACCATGGGACCGCGCCATGATCCCAAACCTGTTAGATCAGCGAGTGAGTCAATGAAAGCCATGACCCAAGCCAGCGCACCTTCCGGCACCAGTCGAATACAGCCTGACGCCCGAATCTACGGTTGCATCCGGCTTGAAGGGGTGGTTGGGCATGGTGACGCCCGGGGGCGAGAGCTCGGCTATCCCACCGCCAACATCTCGGTGCCGGACGGGGAAATCCTGGACGGCGTCTGGGCAGGCGCCGTCCGCCTGGCTCAGGGCGGGGATGATGAAACCTACGCTGCCGCTATCTCTGTAGGTCGGCGCCCGACCTACTACCGCAGTGGAACGCGGCTGCTGGAAGCCCACCTTCTGGAGTACGACGGGGACCTGTACGGGCGCACCGTTCAGGTGATTCTGCACCATTACATCCGCCCCCAGCGACGATTCCGTGGAACCGATGAACTGGCAGCACAGATCCGCGACGACGTGGCCCATGTGCGTTGCTGGTTCAAGGGCGCCGGCCAGGAACTTTGGACGTGAGAAATCAAGGGGGAAACCGCAGGTGGCACATCGAGTCAAGGATCCCCAGCCCACTGAGTAGTTTGAAGCAGYAGCGGTTGACTGCTCACCGCGCGTCGTCGCTGCTCTGGCAGCCGGGAAGAAGCATGAAACCTCATCAAGTAATGGTCCGCAAGCAAGTCGGATGGAATCTGCTGATCAACGTGTGGGTGGAAATCCGACGCAACGGCCGCGTCATTAGAACCTGAGTTGGCTCACGGGTCGTGGTCTCGGGGTGGGTCGACGCCCTGACCTGCGGTGATGTCGGTGGATTGGTGCTTTTTCACGCACTAAGGGGTTTTGTTCTAGTGTCACGGTTGTGGCGTTCATCAGGAGGGTTCGGACGGCCTCGGGGGCGACGGCAGTGCAGATCGCTGAGTATGCGCGGGGTCGTCAGCAGATCGTGGAGCACGTCGGCTCGGCGCATACGGARGCYGARCTCGGCGTGCTGCTCSAGCGSGCCCGYGARYTGCTSGARAACCCKGCCCAGGGCGTCCTCGAGCTGGGTATCGATCCCGCGCCGTCGGTAAAGGGCCTGGTCGCTCCTGTCGGCGATCCTGCCCTGTTCAACATTCCTGACACGGTGACGCCGGCCGGTCGTGACGGCCCGGGACGCGTGGTGGGCACGGACTCGCGGATCCTTTTCGGCGCGTTGGCCGGGGTATTCACGGCGYTGGGATTCGACGGGCTCGGTGACGAGGTGTTCCGGGACCTGGTGATCGCCCGGGTCGTCGAACCGACATCGCTGCTGGATACCGGAAGGATCCTKCGGGACCTGGGCCGGTCCCCGGCCAGCTACGCGACGATGAAACGCACCCTCGGCCGGGCCGCTGCGGGCAAGTACCGGGACCGGATCGCGACCTGGTGCTTCCAGCACGCCCGCACCAGCGGGGACGTCTCCCTGGTGCTCTACGACGT
>NZ_JBFRHB010000051.1:0-23464 GCF_052115645.1 Arthrobacter sp. 2MCAF14
GCATCTTCCGGAGTGCCGGTGATGATGGTGCCCATCCGCTTCGGCAGCGCTACGCGTGAAGAGCGCAAACTCGCTGAAAAGAGCGGTGTGAAGATTCTGCTTGACCCGGTTCCTGTCTCTTATGCAATATACGAGGCAGCTATCAAGACGCTCACGGAACTCAAGCAGACGGGCGTGGTCGACGCGGATTATTCAAGCACTGCTAAGACCGTCCAAGAGACGATCCGCTACCGTGAATGGGGCGAGCTCGCGCTCCTTTATCGTGCCTCGGATGTCCCGCTGTGAGCCCGTTCACGTCATCAATACCTCAACCTAGGGAGGTCGCAACCTTGCCGTCAGCAACTGCAGCGCCTATCGGCGCCAAGGACCGCAAGCCCACCTCGGCGAAAGCGTGGGTGGCCATCGCGCGCTCCTTGGCTCCACTGGTGGAGTCTGAGGTGCCGCAGGCAGCCCGAGACACGATCATCACGCCGAGGGTCGTCCAGGCGTGGAAGGACGCTGGTCTCTATGGTGTGCTGCTGCCGGAGCATCTCGGTGGCGCGGGTATTGACGATGTGACCTATCTTGAGATCGCGGAAGAGATTGCCCGTCAGGACGCTTCCGCCGGCTGGGTGTATGCCAACCACCAGACAGGCACGATTTTCCCGGGGATCCTGCTGCCCGAAGAAGCGTTCCGCGAGCTCATTGGACCGAACGGTGATGGCATCGCTTGTGGCTCCGGTTCACCCACTGGGCCCTACGGTAAGGCGAAGCGGGTCGAGGGGGGCTATCTGGTCCAGACCGGACCGAGACCTTTCGGCTCAGGCTCGCAGTACGCAGACCGAGTGGTGGCTCGCGTGGCTCTGGTCGATGACAACGATATTCCGCGGCTTGACGACAAGGGCGAACCAATCGTCGTCTTCATCTGGGTCGACAGGAAAAATGTCGAGTGGCAGCATGATTGGAACGCGTCCGGCCTCGCGGGATCGGGTTCAGGATCCTACCGGGTTATACCGCACGTTCTTGAGGAAAAATGGATGGCCCTCGAGACTGTCCACAACTTTCCCGATGACCCGGTGTTCAACCAGGGCTTCTGGCAGATCTCAGGACTGCATCACAGTGGCATCGGGCTTGGTCTGGCGAAGCGAATTCTCGAGGAGATCGCGAAGTCGACTCATGGTCGTCGCCGCGGTACCATTCCGGCCTTGGACGAGTATCCGCTGTTCCAGGCCGACTTCGTTCGGATCGAGTCACTTTATCAATCCGCCCGTGCATTCGTTTTTGACGCATACCGCGAGGTGTGGAGTGCAACTATAGAAGGCCGCCTCACTGAGATGCATTCGATCCGCGTCGATCAGGCAGCGCTCTATCTCACTCGGGTGCTGGAAGACATCTTGTCCACGGCATCGTTGTGGGCCGGTTCCGACGTGATTCCGAAGGATGGGATCTTCGCCCGCCTCAACGCCAATGCTCGAGTCGCGATGAATCATCTCCTCGTGGGCCCGCAACAGGCCGTGCACCTTGCGCCCCCGTTGCTCGAGGAGTGGCGAGGTCATGACGGGGTCTGAGCCGCCGTCGTACGGTACGGTCGATCAAGGGGAACGTAGCGTGAACCTCGCGAAGAATCACGACCCGGTCCACCTCCGGCATCGACAAGGCCCGCAGCGTCTCCGAGCCGAGGGCGTGCGGTGGGGGTCCGAGCACCGCGGTGATCACCTACCGGTTTCAGCCCGGCGCCGACGTCCCCGTCCCGGAGAGCACCCCGGTCCTGGAGCCCGGTCCCGGACAGGTGGTCGTACGAGTCCGGCTCGCGGCGCTCAACAATAGCGACCTCGGTGGCGTCAAGAGATTGCAGAGCGGTGAGGTCGTGCCCGGCCGCATTCCGGTATCGGACGGGCTGGGGGAGGTCGTGCTGTCGGTGCAGGCGTGACCGAGGTTCAGGTGGGAGCCCGCGTCGTCGGCTCGTTCCACCAGACGTGGATCAGCGGACCTATGCTGCCGGAGCACCTCGCCGGCGCTCTCGGCGGCCCCCGCGACGGGGTACTCGCAGAGTACGTCGTGCTCGAGTCGCAGGGCGTCGTAGAGGTTCCTCAGGGAATGAGTGACGACACCGCAGTGTCCTACCCCACCGCGGGGCGTGACGGCTTTTTGTGCTACGTGGGCCGTACGCCCGGGTGACACCGTGTTGGTCCAGGGCATTGGAGGAGTAAGCCTGTTCGCTCTCGGAATAGCTCTGGCTCGCGGGGGACGGGTACTGGCATTGACTTCGAGCGTAGAGAAGCATCAGCTGCTGCGTGATGCTGGCGCCGCCGAAACCCTCGACCGCTCAGATGACCGCTGGCCCGAACATGTAAGGGACGTCACCAATTGTGCTGGTGTCGATCTCGTCGTGTCGATCGCTGCGGGGGACCCCTTGACGCGATCGATGATGGCCACCCGCCTTTGGCGGCCGTATCGATGTGATCGGCACGCTCGGGTTGCAGGCTGCAGAGGCTTCGCTGGTGATCCGTCGAGCTCTCACTTTGCGGGGGCGTATGGTGGGCTCGGTCACCAACCTTGCCGAATCGCTCCGATTCGGCAGAGAGCACGAGATTCGGCCGATGCGAGTACCGCACCACGAGATCGCCACGGCATACAAGGCGCTACGCGAGAAGACGTATGTCGGCAACATTCTCGTTGACTTCGACTGACACTCTCAGCCACTTACAGGAGGAACCGTGACCGTCGCTACCTATACGTATGACAAGAACGCTGTGGAGGAGCGTAAGAGGATCCAGAAGGAGTACCTAGAATTCATCAGGGGCCTGGAGGATTCGGGCGAACTGCTAGCGGTTGGCAAGGTCGCCGACGCCTCCGTGGACATCCTCCTTCTGTTGAACGTCGCGACGCCGCGGAAGCGCAGAGTCTGCTTGCCGCGGACCCGTACAACCTTGCCGGATACATCACCAGGGTCACCGCGCACGAGTGGTCAGCTGCCACCGGAACTCTGGCCCCGCTCTGAGTAAGCGCTCCTCGGGCCACGAGCCAGGAAAGCCGGAGACGACAACAGTCGGCCGATGAGAGGAAAAATCGTGGGGAATACGAGCGAGCGGGTCACTGTCATTGCCGGGGCGCTATCGGATCTGCTCCCTGCCCTCCGACCGCGGACCATCGACCGCAGTGTCATCGAACACGCCGTCCTCCATGAAGCAGTCGGCTGCCTCGTCCCACATCCGCTTGTCTTCTTAGGCCGAGAATCGGTTCACCAAGTCCCGGATTTCTTCACGATCAAGAAGTTGTTGCAGTTTGTCTGCCAATGGCTCTTCCCTCCGCTTGTTTCATTCCTGCCGCGCGGACCCGCGGCAGGATCCGATTCGTCCGCCGCCCGTCACTTACCGCTTGTCAGGCCGTTTTTGAGTGCACTACTGAAATGCAACGTACATGCAATTTCGGTCTCGCACCACTCTCCAAAGAGTGCCCTACGCGACTTTCGAGGCGACCTGACGCGTGCCACAGAACACACATCCGGACAACGAGGGGTTTCTCGCCCCGGCGCTTGCCTTCGATCGGTGCGTGCATCAGAATTCGCGCCCGCGACATTCCGTAGGGGTGACCGATCTAGATAGCGCCTCCGTTGACCTTGTATTCGTCGGGATCAAGGCGAGGTTGTCGCGATAGTAGAGTGCTTGGCAATGGAACGCCTCATCAAGACAGACATCGATCGCATCCATCGATCGCATCAGCCGTGAATCCGTGCTGCTTCAACAGGCGCAGAACAACAACGGTCGGACCGATCCCATCTTGTAAAGCTCAACACCCACCACGGCGCTTCCACGGTGGACACTGCGCGACTGCAAGCTGCGGTGGGGCGCTTCCTCCGACTCCTAAGCACGGCTGCGGATGCACCATCCGAGAGTTGTGACGCGTTACCCGCGGTGATCGTGGCGGTCGCTTCCACGTCGCCATTCTCTGTCACTGCCACCCGCTCAGATCGCAGTCCTGATCCAGGATCTGGTCCGTGCGGGCCTTGCGGCCGCGCCGGTAGTCCAGCGCGAGCTTCTTCGTGACCGACTTTGCGTTCGCTCATCGTCAGCCCCATAGTCCGGGGCTTACCGACACCGCGACGCGATCCCGGCAGGCACACCGCTACGCGCATTCTCAAATGACTCTTCGATGCCTGCCACCCGCGCATTTTCTATGGCTCAACGACGTCTTGTGGACCCGTATTCATTTACGCTACGGTCTAGCATCAGTGTGACTACCATTCATTCGGCACGTGGCCTCCGGACGACGGTTCGAGACCATCGCAAACAGTTACCCGTTTAAGTTTTAGGAGTCCAATGTCGTACCCCGTGCTTTTTTCAACGCTGAATATCCGCGGTCATGAGCTGCGGAATCGTGCAGTCATCACCTCGCACACGGCGAGTCAGTCGTTCTTTAACCCCGCTCTACCAGCAGCAACTTACATCGAATACATTCGTCGGCGCGCCGGCAGCGTAGGGTTGATCATCACCCAGCCGCAGCTCTGGCAGCCCGGCATCGTGCAGCCACAGTGGCTCATTGACCGGCATGGTGAATTGGCCGAAGCAGTGCATGCCGAGGGCGCAAAAATCATGCTTCAGATAGTGCACCTGGGCGTGTACGGCCGAAGCGATCCCGACTTGCATGCGCCCCCGTTGTACGGATTCGGCGTCAATCAGTCCGTCGCAGGCGAGGCATCCCACGAGATGGACGATGCCGAGATCACGATGATGATCGAAGGCTACCGCTCGGTGGCCCGTCTCGCCGCCGAAGCAGGATTCGATGGTGTCGAAGCACACGGTGGACACGGCTACCTGATCCAGCAGTCACTCACTCCGGAGTTCAACTCACGAACCGACCGCTGGGGGACTGACCCCACCTTGTTTGCGCGACGCATTATCCAGGCAGCGCGTGAAGAGGTGGGCCCGAACCGCATCGTGGGTTACCGCACCACCACTGACGACCTGCGAAGCCCGGAGGACGGCGGCATCGGTTTTGAGCGTGGCGCCCAGCTGCTGAAGAAGATCCTGGCCACAGGCGAGGTCGACGTGCTCAACACCACCATCGGCTACGGTGGGCCGAGCTACTCGCGCTCCATCCCGGACTACCGACACGGTGACGCGCCCAACATCCCCCCGGTGGAGCGTCTCCGCGAGGCCGCCGACGTGAAAATTCCGATCATCGGAACCGGTAGTATACTCACGGCGGACGTCGCCGAGTCGGTCCTCGCCAGCGGAGCCTGCGAGCTTGTGGCCATGACCCGGGCCCACATTGCGGATCCTGAACACATGCTCAAGGTCGCCGGGGGCCACGGCCACCGCGTGCGACCGTGCGTGGGCGCTAACGACTGCGTGAACCGCGTGCAGTCCGGGTTTCCGGAGATCACGTGTTTCCATAACCCGGAGGTTCTGCGTGAGCAGGAACTTGCGGTCCTCCCAACGGTCGAGCAGCGGAAGGTCCTGGTGATCGGTGCCGGGCCTGCCGGCCTGAAGGCCGCCGAGATCGCTGCACGCCGTGGACACGATGTCCACCTTTACGACGGCGCCGGGCGGCCCGGTGGCCGCCTGCGGCACTCAGCCGACACTGCAGGATCGGCCCTGGTGGGCTCGATCGACTACCTGTTCGCCGAGCTGGCCGAGCTGGGCGTCAAGTTGGTGTCGCAGAACGTCGGTGAAGGCGAGCTGCAGGAGATTGCGCCAGACGAGGTTATCCTGGCAAGCGGGACCCGCCCCAATGTCGAGCGAGCGTTCGCTGGAGCCCAGGCCGCTGGGGCGATCGATAGTTCGGAGGCCTTGGATGTCCACCTGGGGCACCGCGTGTTTGTCTACGACACGTTGGGTGCCAATGAAGGACCTCTCGTCGCTGAGGCACTCGCTAAACGGGGCCACCAAGTCACCTATGGGACGCCCGAGGAGACGGTAGGGCCGCAAAGCGGATACCTGCATCGTGCGCAATACGTCCAGACGCTCTACGGGGTGGTCAGCCGCGTCATCGTCCGCGGACGTATCGGATTCATCGAGGTTGGCACCGCACTGGTCGCGACTCCGGAGGGTGCAGATATCGACACACTGCAGTACGACTCGCTCGTCGTGGTGGCGGCGCCGCAACCCGACCTCGTCCTCGTGCCGGTGTTGAAGCGTCTGGGCATTGCCTACCGTGTCGCGGGCGACGCCGTCGCTCCTCGCCTTGCTGCGCAGGCTTTCAAGGGCGGCCACGAGGCTGGCCTGGCGGTCTGACGGCAACCAGCGTCCCGATCACAATGGGCAGATTCAAGGGTCGTCGCAACACCAACTGAACTAAGTTCTAGCAGACGCTCGGCTGGGGTATCGCAGCCGAGCGTCTTGCATGGACGGCCGTGGTGCTTATGTGTGACGTGCTCTAGACAGTCTCCGCAGGATCGGCGTCACCCGTCTTGCAGCGTGGCTGAAGGCGCGAGGCTGCCGCAACAGCGCCGGTGTCGCGAAGGCCCCGTCGATGCCGCTCGCACGCAGACCACTACCGTTCCTGCCCATGCCGTCGGCTCAGCATCCAGTGGGTCATGTTGGGCTACCGCTATAACTGCCGGGGGGAAGCCCATGATGGTGTATGCACGCAAGGGTGAGATTCTGGGATCAGAGAAGTCGGAGCCAGCTGAATACTGCTTGTAGCACGTCCTAACCTCGTCGATCCCCAGCCCGTAGCCGCTGGCTTTCTCCAGCCGTGAAGGAAATCGGTGATCCGCGGTGGCATCTGTCGCCTGCCAGGAGGATGGGACCGTTGTAGCCCGTTTTTTGCCACCTTCACGGGACCACCTGTTTAGCCAGTCATGGGACCGCTCTGCGTGTTGCGCCGGGGAGTCCTTCGTTTCCTTGTTTGATCATCGCGTCAGTGTTCTCGACGTGGAGGTCAGCCGGGGTGGTTTTCAGGGAGGTCAGCGTGGTTGAGATTCGGGAAGTTTTGCGGGCGTGGCTGGACGGTGCGGGGTTACGTACCGTGGGCGAGCGGGCCGGGGTGGATAGGAAAACGGCGCGCCGGTACGTCCAGGCGGTCGAGGCGGCGGGGCTGGTGCGGGACGCCGGGGCCGGCGCGACTACGGATGAGCTCGTAGGGTCTGAGACTAAAGCGGGGTTCCATGGTTTCAAGTGCGAGCAGGAATTCGCTTTTGAAGCCCTCGTCGATGAACATCTGGGCGCTTCTGCAGGGGTCACTTTCAACGAAGGTGACGCGATCGCTTCACGGTGGGTGAAGACGATCGTGCAGTCACCAGCTACCGCGGCATTGGTCGAGCCCTCAGGTCGTCGGGATGAGTGTGCTCCGAATTGCACAGTGTGCCAGCCTGACTTAACCAAGATGACTGGTTCCAGTGCAACCCCGTTGGCGCGGATATCGGATGCTGGTCAATCCGATGTTCCAAGCCCCCGCGTCCGGTAGGCGGTGCCCTTGTCCATGTTCCATCCGGCGAGCATTCCATAGCCGAGGAGTTGGTCGCTTAGTTTGGCCAGGCGGTAGCCGGGGTCTGCTTCCAGGGCGAGTTGCATGTACTGGTGGGCTTTGCTGCCGCGGCCTTCCCACCAGTTGATGTAGCCGATGGCCGTGAGGAGAGGCGCCGAGTGTTTAGAGCTGCTCAGCGTGTAGGCATGGAGCAGTATCTGCTGGGCCCATTCGACCCGGGTCCATTGAGGCTTGCCCGGGGCCTGGGCCAGGAGGATCTGGTCCATAGGGCCGTCGACGCCTGGGATGTCCGCCATTAGCTGGTCGCGGATGGCTGCGAACTGGAAGTTTGCGATCAAAGCGATGGTCTGATCGTCGGTTGGGTAGGTTTTGGCTTCGAGGATCCCAGTCCAGAGCGTTCTCGCCTTTTCGATCGCGCTGTGGTCATGGAACTGCCCGATTGATTTAACGCGATCCTCGACGGCATCAAACGTCGCCTCCTTGTTTGACGGCGGCAAAGTGATCCGGCCGGTTCGTGCGACCGCGCTCCCGCGATACACGAGCTCGGCGTTGATTTCACTGGAGTCGACAATCGACAGGGGCAGCGCGCAGTTCAGGTTGGGATCGTCGTCGTACGGCGAGACTGTCTCGTCGCCGACGAGGAGACCGTCCCGGATGGTGATGTTCCGCTCCGCTAACGCGCCGGTCAGAGCGGCGATTACCTCTGCATAGGGTTTGTCCTCACCAACTGTCAGGGCGGTCGAGGTGTAGACGGCAAACAGAGCGCTGGTGGCGTTCGTGTCGTTCGCGAGGTAGCTGGCGACTGTTTGCGCATAGGCGCTTTCGCGGCCGTCGTGCTTGGGGAGATCCACGCGGAGAGTCACTCCGATGTGATTGGCGTCCAGAGTAATGCACACCAGGCTTTCCTGCGGCCAGAAGCCCAGGGTGTGGCCGATGAAACTGAGGACATCGGCAGGGGTCTTGATGGTGAGCGTTTCCATGATCTTTCACTCTCAGAGGCGGCGTCGGCCGTGGGCGTTGGTTTTCGGCGTCGTTCTGATAGAGGATTCACTGCTGGGTATGAGGGGCCGGAGTGCAACTTGGGGAACCGGCGTCAATCCAAAAGTTCGCGAGGAAATAAGCAGAGCGCCGAACGGAGTTTTGGATTGAGGCCGGCGCAAAGCGCCCTGGTTGCGCGGAGGACCCCGCCCAGCGATGATCGAGCATCAGAATGACAAACAGCGAAGATTTCTTCTGCCTCTTCATGGCTGGGTTGTTGCGGCGCAGCATGACGCCGGGGCGTCTTGTTACTTCGACGAGGAACTTACCGTGCGAGCCTTGCGCCGGAGCGCCTCTCAAGGGCGAGCTCGGCGCGTTCGACGACGAAGCGTTCGTGTGCGTCGAGGCGCACGTTGGTCGCGCTGCCGGCCATTTCACAGTCGCGGATTTCGACCAGGCGACGATGGAGCTGGGTTTCGGCGTGCCGGCTGAGAACGATGAGTGCACTGGCCCGTCGCTTCTCGAGGATTAGGTCGTGGTGGGTGAAAGCCACGCGGTTCCAGATCGGCCGGATTTCCAGGAGCAGGAGCCGGACATGGAGTAAGAAGTTGCCGTGTTTGAGGTGGCCTGCGAGGCGGGGGAGAAGCAGCCCGAGGCTCACAAGCAGAACCGCGAACGTTTCGCCCACCCAGTAGAGGACGGTCAGGACGACCGCAGATGGGCTGGCAGCGCCGTCGATCTTCGTTACGACTCCATAGACCAGACGGTCGACGAGGACCAGAGCAAAGAGGACGCATCCGATGGCGATGAGGACGAAAGCAGATCGGAATGCACGCGCCCGCATGCTTGGGACATTGTCATGGCACACCCGTGCGATATCGAGGCAGATCCACATGATGAACGCGGACCCGCTCCAGAGGAACACTGCCATTCCGGACTGGTCGCCGTAGCTTAGAGGCAAGTTGGGATCGGTAAAGGGGGTGTGACTTGTGAGAAATCCTGCCGTCACTGCCGAGCACGAAATGACCACAGCCCACCGGCCGAAGGCGAGTTGCCGACCTCGTACTTCAATGTCTTCAACCGCCGCCAGCAGGATGGCCGTCCGGAACTGCCAGAATCCAAGGAGCAGAGACAAAAGAGTGACCAGACCGACGTGGTTCCGGCCGCCGAGCAATGGATCGACCCCGTAGTAGACCGCGGGAATGTATAGGGTGCAGGCGATCCCCGCGAGGATGGTCGCCCGGAAGACGCTGCCGCGGTGCCGATCGAGCGCGGCGGGCAGACGGAGGATCGTCAGGACCCAGAGCATGGCTGCCGGGACGTACTCCATCAGCCAAACACTTTGCGGAACGCCAACGGTTCGGGTGGGGTACCGGCGTCGCTGTTGATGATGCGCGTTGCGAGCTGATCAGCGAGGGCTTCCGCAGCGAGTTCCGCGTCATCGGTGTAACTGCTGCGGGCAAGAGCAAGCAGCACCAGTTCGCCGTCAAGGTCGGGGAGGAGGCTCTTGACCAGCTCGCTGCTGACGCCGTCAAGATCGTGATCGAGGATCATGTGGCTGAATTCGTGGAGGATGATCTGCTGCCGGTGCCAGTCGGATTTGGTCGGCGCGTGGAAGACGACGTCCCGGTCCTCGCAGATGAGCCAGAGCCCGCACACCTCTTCCTTGGCTAGTTCGGGAAGCTCCGCAATCGTGATGGTTCTGCCGCGCTTTCGCTCGAGTTTCTTATGGATGAGCTCAAGCGTGGCGTCGTTGGGCAAGCTGAACGCGTGTTCGGCCTTCCTCGCTACTTTGCGGGCTTCACGGTAGTTCATTGCCGGCCAGTACGGGAGAGCGCGGAACATTGACCGGGCCGATTTGGTCCAGGGAATACCCGTTGGGGTACAAGGAGGATCCGGCCTCGCCGGGTGTGAAATGCGCCTGTGTCTTCAGCGAACGACGGCGGGTGATCGCGTTGCGCAGCTCGAGCCCCCTTTTGAGCGCGGCCCGGGATATCGAACCGGCGCGGGGGAGGCCGAGCGAGGAGGTGAGGCGGTCGTCGTCGAGCATGTTGCTGATGAGCCGCTTCGCCAGTGGGCGGAGTGGAACCGGCAACCGGCTCTGGAAAACCTGGACGGTGGCGTCCATCAGGTGTTGGCCTTCGGCCGATGGCGCCACGTTGGCCGCCTCGTAGCGGTCGAAGAAGCCTTCGGCATCCGCGTAGCTGGTGGGCACGCTTGTAATGTTCATGCGGTCGCCCAGCTCGATGAAGAAGCGTGAAGCGGCTGCCAGCTCCGCCGTGGTGGGTTGGCGCCAACCGTGCTTTTGGACCCAGCGGATCGGAACAACCAGCAGGGTGAGCAGTACGTAGAG
Source organism: Arthrobacter sp. 2MCAF14 (assembly GCF_052115645.1). NCBI lineage: Bacteria > Bacillati > Actinomycetota > Actinomycetes > Micrococcales > Micrococcaceae > Arthrobacter > Arthrobacter sp. 2MCAF14. Next base: position 10,742 of record NZ_JBFRHB010000051.1, read on the forward strand.
GAAATCGTCTTTGCTGCCGGGGACGTTGCGGTGCACACGATTGAGCAATTCGACCATTGCCTGGCCGCGGTCGCTGTCGAGGCCGTTGGCGATGAGCTCGTAGATGACGATGGCGGTATCGTAGGAGCGCTTCACGGGACGCTGCTGGATTTCCGCATTCGTGTAGAGGGGCGCGGCGATGCCAGGGATCGCGAAGTTCCGGTAGTAGGAGAGGAAGAACCCGAGCTCCATGTCGGCGGCGAGGTCGAAGAGAACCATTTGGCGGAACGTTGCCTCCCAGCGGTCGGGGGAGGCGGTTTGCTGGCAGTGGAGGCTTGCAGCGAGAGTGGCGTGGATGTTCAAGGTTCCCCCCGTTCGCCGTGCCTTGAATCTGCGGTCGAAAGTGGGGCTCGAGCTCCCCAGCTTGGCTGACCTCTTCTATCGTAGAACTGTTGCTTTCACGTGGCTAGTTAACATGTAGACGGGTCTACTTCTTGGTTAGCGGCGCGTCGTTTGCCAGTGCTCTGACCAAACCCTTTTCTCCCTGGCGCATCATGAGGGCGTGGGCAGCTGTGAAGGCTGGGGCTGCGACCGGGGCGAGGAGATTCATCCATCGCCGGGTGGGACGGACCCGCCATTCGATGTCCATGCGTGTGGCTCTGCCATTCGTTTCGGGGGAGAGGGTGACCCGGCCGTTGCCGTCGAGGTGGCCACCCGCGTCGAACGCAATTTCGCTTGGGGTGACGACCATTGTCGGGTGGATGCTGATGGTGAGGGTGTAGCCGAGAGACGCCTTGAAGTTTAAGTACGAGGTGGTTGCCTTGAGGATGTCCTCCTGGGAGTCGCTGTCTGACACGGTCCGTGTGAGCGGTGCGGCAAAGCTGCAATCCGGCCACCAACTGGGCCAGCTCATGTCGACGTCGGCGATGATCGCCCACACTTGCTCTGGGGTGGCGGGAAGATGCCACGTGGAACTGAGGTCGAAGAGGCGCGGGTTCACGGGGATTTTTCGCAGCTTTCATCAAGGCGGCGGTTCGCGGCAGGTTCAATTTCGATATAGGTTGAGGTGCCAAGGCTGCCACCTCTGAAGTTTGGCGGCAATTGGTGGCGTTCTGTGACCGTTCGACCAATGGAAACCAGTGTTCAGCTCATGTGTGACGTGGGGGTCCGCTGGATTCCCGGGGGATGAGGGTGGGCATGGATTTGCGGATGTGTGGTTCCTTGCCTGGGTTGACGATGAGATCGATGGCGGTACTGGCGATCTGGGCGAGGGGGACCCGAACTGAGGACAGGGGGGTGGAGAGCCTGGCAGAAAGGGGAGTGTCGTTGTATCCGACGAGTGCCAGGTCCTGCCCGACGGTGATCCCGAAGTGGTGTGCTGCGGCGATGACGCCCAGCGCTATGTTGTCGTTGGCCGCGAACACGGCAGTAGGGCGTTTTCCAGACCCTCCACCCAGCAACGATTCTCCGGCTGTGAATCCGTTTTCTATGCCATAGCCAGCAGCGATCAGCCATTCTTGGGGCGGGTTGATGCCGGCCCCCTCAAATGCCCGGCGGGCGCCCGCGAGGCGGCCGACGCCGCTGGAGGTGAAAGAAGGGCCGGTCACGACCGCGATGTCGCGGTGGCCCAAGTCGATGAGGTGCCGAACGGCCAGGTATCCGCCTACTTCGTCGTCGCCGACTGCGGAGGGACTCACGCCGTCGGTACGCAAAACAAGCGCGTGCGCCACGCCGCGTTTGCGCAGCAGGCGCGGCAGGTCGTCGTCGAGCCGGGCGGTTGCCAGGATCAGTCCGTCGACGTTGCGGTCCAGGAGGGTTTCGGCGGCGCGACGTTCGTCTTCAGGATCGTCCCCGCTGGTGGCCACCATGGCAAAGTAGCCGCGATCAGAGGCCGCGCGTTCGAGTTCCTCGAACATCAGCGCCATCACCGTGTCGCTGAGGCGTGGCACCAGCACCCCGAGCGTCCGGGTTTCCCCCCGGCGCAGGCTCGATGCGAAGGAGTTTCGGCGGTAGCCGAGTTCCTCGGCAATTTTCCGGACGTGCTGGGCCGCCGCCGAGCGTGAGGCGGTGCGCTCGTCAAGGGCGCGGCTGGCGGTGGAAAGACTCACGCCACTGGCCGCGGCGACATCCCGCAACGTGACGCTTGCGCTTGGTGCAGCCGGTTCCATGTGAATACTCCTGTTCGGGATGGTCTTAGAAGACACTATATTTCCTCCTTGCTGGGAACTTGTCCTTGACAGTGAGCTGGAACACGCCGCAATGAAAAGGTTCCCGCAAACGTTCTCACATTCTAGCGGGACTACGATCAAGAAAACAGAAGAAGCTCTCATGACCATCGATCTTCGCGGGCTCGTTCCCGCACCTGTAACGCCGTTCAACCGGGACGGCAGCGTCGACGTTGACGCGATCCACCGGCTCGGTGGCTGGCTGGCCGGCGTCGAGGGCGTCAAGGGCCTCGTCGTTCTTGGCCACGCAGGCGAAGGAACCTTTCTCACCCAGGAGGAGCAGGCCCTCGTCATCCGCGCCTTCCGCGAGGCAGTGAACGACAGCCTGCCGATCATCGCCGGCATCACTGGAGAGGGAAACACCGTCGCTGCCCTGGAGGCCAAGCGCGCGGTCGAGGCCGGCGCTTCTGCCGGACTTGTCTACCCCTCGCACGGCTGGCTGCGCTTCAGATACCAGAAGGGTGCACCGCAGACCCGCTACAAGGAGATCTACGAAACGTCGGGGCTGCCGCTCATTCTCTTCCAGTACCCGGACGCCACCAAGGCCACCTACGATCTGGAAACCCAGTTGGAGATCGCCGGCCTGGAAGGAGTGTTCGCCACCAAGAACGGCGTACGGAACATGAAGCGCTGGGATACCGAAATCCCCGTTCTTCGCGCTACCTACCCGGAGCTGCAGATCCTGACCTGCCATGACGAGTATTTGCTGCACACGATGTTCGACGTCGACGGCGCACTGGTCGGCTACGGCGGACTCGCCCCGGAGCCGCTGGTGGAGCTGATCGCAGCCGGCAGGGCAAAGGACTACGCAGCGGCGCGCGCCATCCACGACCGCCTCCTGCCGGTGACCAAGACCGTCTACCACCGTGGTTCCCACATGGAAGGGACCGTTGCCCTCAAGGAAGGACTCGTCGCCCGAGGCATCCTGGAGCACGCCACCGTCCGGCCGCCGCTGCTCCCTCTGGCTGAAGGTGCCGGTGACGAAATCGCTTTGGCACTCAAGTCCGCCAACCTGGGCAGCGTAACCGTTCCCGCCTGATCCTCGCCGATCCCAAGGATGGCGGGCCAACCGCCCGCCATCCTCCCCAACGATTCACTCTCCAACCTGGTCAACGACGACCCCAGCACCGCAGCTGGAGAAGGAGGACTCGCGATGCGCGAGCTGAACAAGACCGCCCCAGCCCTCAAGGACCACCCGGCGCAGACGGCCTCCGCAGGAGGTGCCGCACCTTCGGGCGGCACGTCTGCGGTTTTACCCCCGCAGGGAGATCCGGTTCATCCTGGCCTTCGCCCTGTTGGGAACCCTGTTCGACGGCGCCGAGCTGAACCTGATCGGCTTTCCGCTCGCGTACATTTCCGACGGCCTGCACGTCTCCACGATTGCCCTGATCACGGTCGCGACGGTGCAGGGCTTCGCCTCCATCCTCGGCGGCTTCGTGTTCGGCACCCTCGGGGACACCCTGGGCCGGCGCCGCACGTTCGCGATCTCGGTCCTCGCGTTCGGTGTCGCGGCCACCCTCGGCGGGCTGGCCACGAACCACGAGATGTTCCTTCTGACCCGGGTGCTCGCCGGCGTCGGCATGGGCGGGCTTTTCGGGCTGTCGTTCTCCATGTTCACCGAATGCTGGCAGACCACGAAACGCGGCACGATGGGCGGGATCATCCAGTCCATGTACTTCGTCGGCGAAATCCTCACCGCAGGCCTCATCTACCTGTTCCTGTCCACCCTGGGCCACGACCTGGGCTGGCGGGCCGGCTACGTCGCGATCGGACTGATCAGTCTCGTGATCGGGGCAGCAGCCCTGAAGCTGTTGCCCGAATCCAAGCAATGGCTCGCCTACCAGGAACACCGCAGGAACGGCACGCTTCCGCCGGAACTGCGCCGCTCCAAGGTCCCCGTGATCGACATCTTCCGCCCACGCTTCGTCTACGGGACCGTGCTGTTCATGATCTTGTCTACCGCGATGTTCCTGACAACCAACTCGGTAGGTGCCTACCTGTCCACCTACCTGCTCAGGACCCAGCAATTGCCGCTCGACACGGTGAGCCTGATCGTACTTTTCGGGTACGTCTCCACGATCATCACCTACTCAGCAGCCGGCTTCATCTCCGACCGGATCCGCCGCAAGTACGCGTTCACGGCAGCATGCGTCTTCGGAGCCATAGGCTTCGTCTGGTTCCTGTCCCTGCTCACCTCGGGGCACGCGCAAATCACTGGCGCGTTCTGGACTGCCCCCGCGTTCTGGGCACTCATGATGTGTGCCGGAGGCGCCGGCGGCTTCGGTGTACTCGGTGTCTGGATGTCCGAGTTCTTCCCCACCCGCATCCGTTCCACCGGCTCCAGCGCCAGCTACTACGTAGGACGCGGCCTCGGAGCCGGAGTCTTTCCCCTCTTCGCACTCACCCTCGCCGGCACCGTCCCGTTCGCTCTCGCGCTCGGCATCATCGGCCCCTTGGCAGGTGTCCTCTTCTCCGTCCTGACCCCCGACCGCACCGGACGCACCATCGCCGACCTCGAATAACATGACCCAGAAACGAAATCCCCACTTGCACTACCGTTTGTCCCGTTGTTCGCGCTCCGCCGTGAACAACGGGACAACCGGTACACGTGCGGCCATGGGCGGCGGCGAATTTTCCCCAGGGAAGCCTGGCCGATCGCCAAGGCTCGAGATTTTCGTAACGACTCCTCCCAAACGATGGATCGCGATCGCCGAACGCAAAGAAAGCGGGAGCCGACGTCGTCCACCTGTTCAGAAACATGTGGCTCACTCCAAAACGGGAGTATCCGCATCCAATGCCGTGACGAGCACAGGGTGTCGCTGCGCATCACGGGGCGCGACTGATCTTCGTCTCACTTAATTTCGCCCCACGTTTACCCCACGGAAACGATGAAAAACGCTGGCAGGTCACGGGCTTAGCTCCGCCCAGAAAACGCTGAGATTCCGCGGATTTTCAAGCCAACACGAACCCTTGGCAATCATTGGAATACGCCCTCCCATGAGAAGAGGTCAGAAGTTCGAGTCTCCTTAGCTCCACCGAAGTGACAAGTGATGATGAGACGGTACCTTCGCTGTTTGACGTGGGAAGACTCCTCCCTTCGTAGGACCGTGTCGGACCTTGGGATTTGGTCTCGGCCGGATGCGCGGCCGAGGAGGACCTCTCGGGCCACTGGCGGAGAGCCTTGCTGCCGCTCTGTTCTGACATCCACGACTCGGCGCGTCCGGCGCCGAGACAGACACCCTTCCGATCTCATAATCGAGAGTCACGTGCGGCGAACGCATCGTTTACCATTTTCGGTATCGGCCGTTACTCCGGAGCGTAGCGCAGGCGGAGCCCTTGGCCGACGAAGATGTACTGGCCCCGCGCCCTGGGGTCGAAGGGATTCATGAGCATGCGTATCTTCCGGTTGTCGTTCAGCACATCTGTGACGACGAGCAATCGCCACAGCCCATTGCGGGCGTTCGCTTGAGCAGCGAGCACTTGGGTCTCGCCCAATTCGAACTGACCGCCCTCGCTTTGGCTGCTCTTCACTTCATAAAGCAAAGGCCCCCTACGGCTGGGAACCTGGAAGTCCCACCCCAGGCCGTCGTCGCCCCGCCCTGGGAAAGCCAGCTCACGGTACGCGGATACCCAGCACTCAGGGCTGAACGCCTCCTTGTGGAGGCGGTCCAGCCATCTGTAGGCCAGCCATTCGCCGGCGAAGCCGATCGCATCTCTCTGCTGGTCGCTTAGCCGAGGTTGGCGGGCCATGCCGAGTGATTGGCCGCCGGACCCGCCCTTGCCGCTGGATTGTTGTGAAACATCTTGAAGCGGCGTGTAGCGGTTCCGAGTGCTGATGACCCCCGGAGTGGCCTCCAGAGAGCGTTCGAGGGCTTCAACGAGGGCGTTGTGTCCATTCTCGAGGTCGAACGCCTGGTTGTCGATGTAGACGATGCGTCGGATGCGGGCGGCATCGGCCCGCCGTTGCGCCTCCTCCGTGCGCTGTGCCTCAAGGTTTGAGGCGTTCAGGCCCAGCGTTGCCGGGTCCGCCGATAGCGGCATATCGGCTGGCCAGAGTTCCAGAGCCTGCAGCCATTGAAGCAGATCGTCTCCGTCGAGCCTTACGAAGTCCAAGGCACCCGCTCGATCGAGCGCATTGAGCGCAGTGCGGCGGGCGGTTTCCGGGTCGGTCCATGGCGATTCGACGGGCTGGCCCAGGACAGCGAGCCAAGCCCGTACGATTTCACCAAGGCGGCCGATCGAGGTGCTGACCAGGTGGGCGTTGGCCGCGGCGCACTCTGCCCTGGGGATGAGCGGGCTACTGGTTGAAGGTGGCGCGGTGCCGAGCAGGCGTTGGAGCTCTGCATTTACACGCTCATCCATCTCTTCCGCCGAGAGACTGTCGCGTGTCCGCCCACATCCCGGATCTGGCGTTATAGTGGTCGGGTCACGAAGGGCGCCCCAGTCAGGTTGGGGGTGCAAGGCTTGGAAGCGATCCCAACGCGCCCACCGAATCCTGTCGAGGATCCGATCGTGGTGTCGGCGGATGTGGTCAGCGAAGTCGTCGGCGAGCTGTTTCGTGTAGTCGATCGGACGGTAGCGCCTGCCGAGTGTCTGGAGGGTCGCATTGAGTTGCTCCAGCGGGATTTCGAGCCTCCGCCGCAGGTCGTCGACGGAAGAAGTGTCGAGGGCGCATTTCAAAAGCTCAGCGGCACCGATAGGCAACTGCGTGGTGAGCAGGGCGAGTTCGTGACGTATGTCGGATTCGCCGCTCAGTCCGGAGGTCTCGGGGTCGAAGGAAGATGCGGCCTCGGGTCCGGCGAAAAGGGCTACAAACGGGTAGAGGCGTTCCAGCAACGGGGTCACGGACGCTTCAATGCGCCGGGCCGTCGTGTGGACGTCGTCCAAGGAGACTTCGCAGGCGTTCGCGACATCATCGTGGGTGATGTCGTAGATAGGAACGGAGGCGGACTGCATCCGGGTGACGGCTAGGCGGAACTCGGTTGCAATCTCCGATCGACCCATTAGATGCATCAGCGGCTCCGCGAGGGCGTCCAGGGTCGTCCATTCCAGGTTCTGTCTGCCTTTTGCCACTACTAGGGTCGGGAATGTGGCGTCAGGGACGGACAGCACTCCTTGCGACCGGGCGGGGAGGGAACGGGTGTGGTCGCCGATGCTGACCTCTATTTGGGCGGCGAATACAAGCCGCACTCGCCGCAATGCGGCAAGGCCATCTTCGAAGGCACGCTGCCCGAGGTGGCTGAAGGAGCCGCGCCGGAATTCGAGCAACGTAGCGATCAGGAGAGGCAGCTTCGGCATCATGTCGACGAGGAGCGTAGCGTCAGTGGCAGCGATACCGGAGAAACGGCTACCATCGACCAGCACGATCGGGGCAATGTCGCTCGCACGCTTGACGCGTTCGCCGATTCGCTTTTTCAGGAGTGCCGTTACCTGATCCGCCCCGCTGGAGACGGAGAGTACTGGGCGTTGGAAGTCAGCAAGTAGTCGTAGGAGGCTCCGCTCGTCATCGGTTGAAGCCACGACCAGATCATGCGGCTCCGGCTCCTCGCCCACTGGCGGGATAGTGAGCGCCGTCGTGGTCCCGCCGACGTCGGCGACTAGCCAAGAGACCGCATCATCTGGGAGCGGTCGTGGATCAGGGAGGGTTATGCAATCGGCCCAGGCGCGCTGGTACAAGTTGCGAAATTGTGCGACATAGAGGTCTGGCACCTCATCGGATGCCACGAGTTGGCCCAGGTGGCAGACCAGACGAGGAGCATCCTCCTGGGCACCCCACACCCCGAGGCCCAGCTGCCGGAGTCGCCGAATCGCCTGAGGGTCGTCGTCGAGGAAGTCTCGCAACTGCTTGGACAGCAAGGTGGCGAAGCGTGGAGGGGTCTCGTCGCCCCGGATAGGGAAGGTCCAGCTCTGCGCCGGGGTGACGAACGCCTCGTGCGCTTGCCCTGGACGTTGGACCGGCAGTCATGGCGCCGTCGCAAGGAAGGCCTGAAAAGGTGTGACGAAGCGTCGCGGGTCACGGTATCCAGTTCGGTCCCGTTCCCACGTGGTCATGAAAACCTCGTCTTCCCACTCCTTCAGCCCGTAGAGGACCTGACGGCACAGGGCTTGCCGTACCTTCTCGGTCAGCTGGTCCCAGTCGGCTTGGCCTGGCAGCCAGAAGAGAGAAGTCATCTGCTTGTACGGGGTCTCTGGGTGGTAGGCGTGTGACCTCGTCTGGAGCTGTCCTCGCCATTGCTCGGCGACGGCGGCGGGCATCCCGGGGACATTGCTGAGTGAGCTGGCAACAAGAGAGCGGCCGTATAGCGTACGGGCTTCCCTGTACTCGATCGGCGGCAGTAGGTCTCTGATACCGATCCGTCTCAGGAAATCCACCCAGGCGGCAGTATTGTCCACGGCTCCGGGCAACTCGGACGGCATCGCCATCAGCCGGCTTGAGAGCGCGCTTAGCTCCATCGAGCGATTGCCCGGGGTATTCGCGATGAGTGCCAGATCCTCGCCCCGTGTTCCTGGCCATCCGGCGGAGAAGAGCGCCTCGGCGGCCGGGATCCAGCGGTCTTCGACCGTTGGTACTCGCAGACCGAGTTCAGACAGGTTCATGTTGGTGGGTGCGCTGCGGCTGAGATTGAAGACGAGCCGAATCGCGTCACGGAATACCGCTTTGGAGCGGCTTCCAGCAAGTACACCACGGACGTGTTCGAGAATGCTGCGTGTGTCGAAACCTCGGATCAGGCGGTTGTTCTGGAAGAAGCTGCGGGCCGGGGTGCGCTGACGGTTGACGTACCAGGTCAAGCCGCTGTGCAGGTTGAACAGCCGATTACGGAGCGATTTGGGGAGTTCAAGATCGACCTCCGGGTCGAAGTTGTCTTCCTCGTCGACGGGTTGGCGGGCAGGCGGGAAGAATGGCGTCGCCTCCCGCGAGGTCACATTGTCGGGGACCCGACCGCTACTAGCGCAAGGGCGCAGTTCCCAGTCGTCGGTCAGGAGGATACGGCGAGAGCGAAGCGCGCCCGCTTGCGAATCGAACAATAGGGCGATGTCCGCATACGCCTGGTCCCATTCTGCGATCGGGCGCTGTTTGGCGCGCATGTCCTCGAGCATTGCTTCCGTCCAGGTGGCCAGTAGCTCGCCGCTGGGATCAGCGCTGAGGCGGAGTGCCGCCAGCAGGTCTTTGATGCGACGAGCGCGCCCAGGTTCGAGTTCGGGGAGGAAATCCACCTCGCATGCCTTCGTCGCACGGGCGGCCGTCAACACGCCCGTTTCGGACGACGGCCAGCGCCAAGCCTCGTTGAAGGATATCCATCGACCGGAGGTCTGCGCTGGCAGGAACCTGCGCTCGTCAAGGGGCGCCCCTTGGGCGTCGGCCTGCTCTATAAGGAACGAAACCCACTGAGAATCCCAGCAGACGATGTCGAGTACCGACTCCGGCTGGCATTCAGACCAGGCCGTCAGGGCCTCGGCGGCATCCAGGCAGAGTTCGGCGGCGGCTGACAGTAGAAGGCGATTGAGCGGGTTGGCGTCGTCGACATCTGTGCGGGCGAGATTTGTTGAGAATGGCGCATTAACGTGCCCTGCAAAGGGCGACGGTGCCTTCTCGCCTAAGGGCAGGTAGGTGAAGAACCGTCCTGTGGTGGCGGTCGGTGTGCCGTAGGGCACGGCGATTGACACTTCGACGGGTGACTTCGACTTCTCCCAGCGGGAATCGAGCTGGTAGTTCTCCACGGCTGAGTGAATCGCGGCAGCGACCGTTTTGGGCGATACGGCACGGGTGAATACCAAATAGCGGTGGTGGCCGCCGAGAGAAACAAGTTCGCACGACGGTCCCGTCTGCAAGTCGGGGATGCTTTCCGTGTCCCGTGTGAGCACCATTGCGGTGACGTTTCCGTGGTGTTCCTTCTGGATGGTGACCTGCGCGAGGCGACGCAGGAACAGCAGTACCGGTACCCTTGAGCCCGATATCTCATCGAGGAGGGCAGCAACCAGATCCCGCGCATCCCCGCGAAGAGGCAAGCGGATCACCGAGGCGAAGCCTTGGCGCCAGAGTTCGCTCACACGGTCGGGCATGTGCTCCGACGGCACGGTGATGCTATAGAGCGACATCTCCTCGAGCACATGCTGGGTGCTGCCAGGATCGCCATCGACCAACTCAGGGATATCGTCTGGCTGGGCGAAGCGGAAGCAGAACCCCGGCGTGCCGTCCGGCAGGGTGCTGTAGACCTCCGGCGCCTGGCAGACCTGCAGCACGCTCTTGAAACCGACGCCCTTGTTGCCGATTCCCTGCCCGATCTCTTTGTCGCTCAGCCCGAGATTCGCGATCGCCCGGACGTTGCTGGTGGTAAACCCCTGGCCTGTGTTGGCCGCATAGAGAACACCATGATCGAATTCGTCTTCATCCAGGATGATGGCGAGGCGTCCGTCGGTGCGATCCGGGTCCTGCTCGTCGTAGCCGTTCTGAATCAGCTCGAACAGGAAGCGGCCCCCGTATTCCTGGACGGTGTGGTCGATCATGCTTTTCACGGAGCGGGCGAAGTCTGCGTCCTCACGCGTGTTTAGGTGGGCATGTACGGTCCGTCGGGCGCGCTTGCGCAGCCAGGCATCGGCCGCTTCACGCGATGTCGGCGTCGCGGCATCCTCCCCGCTCATTGGCGGCCTCCCGGACGTATGTGTGTATTGGATCCTGCTGTTGCACCAGATCTTAGTAGGGTCGCCGCAGCATCCGTCGAAATTCTGGGCGGTTTCGCTGGCCCAGAGCGGTTCCGGCCGGCCCGTCTCGTCGCTCAGGTGCTTGCTTAGAGCAACGATGTGGGTGAGGGCCTGTGAGACTCTCTGGCTTCTGGGGCGAAGGGGAACGGAAATTGGCGGTAAGCATGAGGTGTCACGGGCCCCAACTATGCAATTCAGGCAATGGATGATCCAGAGTTGGCCTTCATCCGCTTGGAGCCAGCGGGCGACCTCGCCTGGGACATCCTCAAACGTATTCCGGCTCACCGGGTGAAGGATGTCATCTGGATGGACGTTGAAGATGTCGAGTACCCGATTGGGATCAACCCGTTCCGGGGTACTGATCCGGAGCAAATCAGAAGCCACATTATCGACATCATGAAGGTGGAGTCGGGGGACTCATGGAGCCCGACAATCCAGCGCGTAATGAGTGCCGCTGTGTTCACTACGGCGTACCTCGGCTAACTTTTTATGACACTCGCCGGCTGCTCGTCAACGCTGATTTTCGGAGCACCCAGCCGCGTAGACTGCATCGACAGAAGTACCCGCAGTTGTGACAGGAATCGGACTGGGTAGGCGGTCGCCCGGACGCGGTGACGGACTCTAGCGTGAATCGGCTCGACCAGTTCCAAGGCACCCGACTGACGCGCAACATCCTCAGCCAAAAGGAGGGGCTCGATTTTGGCCAGATTATTAGGGAGCACAAGATTCTCCTGGTCCCGTTGCTGGCGTCCCGCATTGGTGAAACTAATGCCAACGCGTTGGGCCAGATGATTCGAGAGATGGCGCAGATGGCCGCGATGCGGCAGCCCATCAATGCTCGGCAGGCCAGCATGATCATGATGGACGAGTACCGGCATTTTGCCGATAAGAACCGGACGCGCTCGGCGCCTTATAGCGAACCCCGTAAGTATCGCCAGGCCAACGTCATCGCTTCGCAGTACTTGGGACAACTACCGAAGGACATCCAAGACACCATCGAGCGCAACGTGGCGACGCACATCGCGTTCGGGCAGTTGCCCGAAGAAGCGAAGAACGTGGTGAAGCGATTCGCGCCGATGGCGAAAGAACTCTCGTGAACCTGCCGCGCTACACAGCGGTGGGACGTATCAACTCAACTGAAGGCATGGCCCCGACGGTGACGTTCAGGACGGCGCCACCCGCACCCATGACCCCTCATTGGTCGCAGATCATTGCCAATACGAGGAAGACATATGCAAGACCTAGAACGCAAGTGGAGGCTGAGATTTTGACCAGGCACGCAGCCCCTGAACCCAAACGCAGACCAGCGACGTTAATGAAAAAACTGTTTTGTTCATTGTTTCGCCGGGTGTTTTGTTAGGGAAATATCTGCGTCCCTCGTTTGCACAGGTCAGCGGCACTTTGCACGCGGGGCGGTAGGTTCCTCTTGAACATACTTCCTCTCTATCTCCCACACAGAAGGCCGTCCACGACACCATCTCCGAATTTCCCCAAATTACATCCTCCCAAATCCGACGGCTTCACTACTCCGAAACCAAAAATGGCCAGGAAGTACGTTCCCGGAGACACCTCACGAGGCTCTACAAGCTAGGTCTGGTTGAACGTATCTGGGGGATCTATGGAGAGGATAGGCAAGAGTACGTCTACCAACTTCCTGATAGCGGTAAACGGGCTCATCGCATTTGAGGGTGTAGCGGGGGTGGGCGCGTCGGTGGCCGGATAGAGGTCGAGGTCTTCCGATGATGGAAGTTCCTACACTGCCCATCCGGAAGACCTCGACGTGTCCAACGCTACCTTCCTGCCTCCTGACCTGACTACG
>NZ_JBFRHB010000052.1:0-22944 GCF_052115645.1 Arthrobacter sp. 2MCAF14
GCGAAGCCCTTCCGTTTCAGCGTGTCCGCCAGCAAACCCGACGCAAAATATTCCTCGAAACGGATCTCCGGCCGTGCGTGGATCGCGTGGCTGACCTCCAAAACAGTGCCCGCAACCCGCTCCAACGCAGTCCGGAGGACATGCTCATCGGCCGCCGAACCTTCACGAACCTGCAGGCCTTCACGAACCTGTATGGCCTCACTCATGTATTTTCTCGATTCTGTTTTCGTTGTGTCCGCCCGCGCCTTGCGTGCGCCTTGCCTGCGCCTTGCCATGAGTTTGGATTAGCATGCCCGTGCTACCAGCTGGGAAGCGCCCTCCCGGGGCCCCGGGTCGATGGAGAAGCCCGGCACTCCGGGAATTGCGCTCAATAGTTTGCGTGTGTATTCGTGCTGGGGATTCCCGAATAGCTCCGACGAGGTGCTGTGTTCCACGACTTCGCCGCGATACAACACGGCCACCTCGTCGCTGACTTGCCGGACTACTGCGAGGTTGTGCGAGATGAAGACCATCGTCAATCCGAGTTCCGCACGCAGACGCGAAATCAAGGCGAGGATTTCGGCTTGGACAGATACATCGAGTGCAGACGTAATTTCGTCCGCTATTACCACTGTTGGTTCGAGGATCAATCCTCGTGCAATCGCAACACGTTGCCGCTGCCCGCCGGAGAACTCGTGGGGGAACCGATGGATTGAGTCGGCAGGCATCTTGACCGTTTCCAGCCAATGCACAATTAGTTCTTGGTGCTTCTTCACGTTGGCTCGGCGCGGGTCGACGGCCTCAGCCAAGGCTTCGCCGATGGTGCACCTTGGATCCAACGACGAATATGGGTCCTGCGGAATCATCTGGACGGCCCGCCTGAGCTGGGAGCGCCGGGCTCCCCGGGCCGAGGTGACACTGACCCCGCCCATTGTCACGCTGCCCGCGGACGGGCGGACCACGCCCACCAGCGTCTTGGCCAGGGTGGACTTCCCGGATCCTGATTCCCCGACGATTCCTACTGTCCGGCCTTTGGGAACGTCCATCGAGATTCCATGGAGAATTTGCAGGGATCCGTACCTTACGTCGAGGTCGCGGACCTCGATCGCTTTCGACTGTTCAGGCATTTACTCCTCCAAAGGTGGCTGCGCCAACGGCTGCTGTTCCGACGGCGGTGGCGCCAACAGCGGCTGCTCCCGCGCCGACGTCGGCAGCTGAGCGTGACGGCGCTTGCCCCGCGAGTGGCGCGTTGATGTCCGGAGTCGCCGCGAGCAGTGACTTGGTGTACGGGTGCTGGGCGCGTGCCACAGTGAGGTCGGCTGCCTTGATCTCTTCCACGATCTCGCCGCGATACATCACGATCACGCGATCACAAATGGCGCGAACCACTCCGATGTCGTGGGAAATGAACATCATCGACGTTCCGTAGTCCCTATTGACTCGTTTGAGCTCCCGCAGGATTTCCGCTTGGACCGTGACGTCGAGCGCCGTCGTCGGCTCGTCAGCGATGATCAGGCGCGGCGCCGTTGAAATAGCCGAAGCAATCATGGCCCGTTGCCTCATTCCTCCCGACAATTCGTGGGGATGTTGCCTGAGCCGCAGTTCAGGCAAAGTCATGTGCACGAGCCGGAACGACTCCAGGATGCGCTCCCGCGCGTTAGCTCGGGTGAAGCCCTTGTGGGTCACCAGTACCTCACTTAGCTGCGTGCCCATGCGGAGGGCGGGGTTGAACGTGGAACCCGGGTCCTGATAGACCAAGGCCACAGCCTCCGCCATTCGACGGTCGGGCACGGCGTGGAGGAGGTCCAATCCATCGATGGACAGCCGGGACGCGCTTGAGGAAAGCCCGTCCGGAAGCAAACGCGCCAAGGCCATGGCCGTCAGCGTTTTCCCGGAGCCGCTTTCTCCGACAATGCCGAGAATTTCGCCGTCTTTGATGCCGAATGAAATCCCCTTGACCAGCGGCACGTCCCCAGCCGAAATCGTCAAATCGCTAATACTGGCAACATAACCGGCTGATTCGTGCGGAACGGGCGCACCAATGATTTTCATCGACGACTGCGCGCGCTTTGTCGATGAGCGCGGATTTGCCGCCGCGGCCAGGCCGTCGCCCACCAGAATGGCGGCGAGTCCAGTCAGGACAATCAGGGCGGCCGGACCTACCATTTGGTACGGCCTCCCCGCGAGGAGCGATGGCAGGGACTCATTGAGCAGCTTTCCCCAGTCATACGCGGGAGATTGGACGCCAAGGCCCACAAAAGACAACGCCGAGATCGCGGTCAGTGTCTGCGCGAAAGTTGACGCGGTGAGAACCAGCAGCGGCTCAGCCATATTCGGCAGCAGGTGCTTGAGGACAATTCTTTGGTTCCTGACTCCAAGGAGCCGCGCGGTGGTGATGTACTCGTTTTGCGACACTTTGGCGGCCAGGTTCGCCGTCAAGCGGGCAAAGTATGGGATGCCGGCCACTCCGATGGCAATGACTGCCGAGGTTCCTCCTGCGCCGAGGATTGCGGCCACGACAAGTGCCAATAGAAGTCCCGGGAATGCAACCAGGCCATCGATCGCCCGGAGGCAAAGCTCCCGCGGGCGGCCTGGCATGAGCCAAACACTGGTTCCTAGCAGCACACCGACCACTACGGCGATCGCAGTTGCGCCTACCGTCATGAGCAGCGTCAACCTGGTTGCTACGAGGCTTCGGAGGAGGATGTCATGGCCCGCGGTATCGGTTCCCAACCAGTGAGCGGACGACGGCGACTGCCGCGGTCCCAGCCGGTCGGCCGCCTCGCTGAAGGCGATCGGTGCCGCAACGGCAATGATGACGACCACCAGGAACAGGGCGAGGCCGAGCATAAGCCCCAGGTTCCAGCGGAAACGGCGGTTACGAAATTCCATGGGAGCCCCCAAGGTTGCGGCGGTCGATGAGCCCGAGGATCAGGTCCACGAGCAGGTTAATGAAAGCGGCGATCATGCCGATGACAATGACCATGCCCTGGATAACCGGGTAGTCACGGTCGAGGATCGCCTTGATAATCCCGGTGCCCAATCCCGGAAGTGCGAAAACCGACTCGATAATGATGGCGCCGCCGATCATTCCGGTGAGGATGAGCCCGCTCAACGTAAGAGTGGTGGTGAGGAGGTTCGGAAGAGCCCATTTCAAGGATTTCTTCCACGCCGGCAGCCGCCACCCACGCGCTGTGCGCATGTAATCGTTCTCAAGGACGACGGCGGTCTCCCGCCTCACGACCCGCGAGATGGTGCAGATCGGGCCCAACGCCAGCGCCGCGACGGGAAGCACGAACGATTCGGCGCCAAGCCGCGGTGCATACGCTGGTGGAACGAGCGGGAACACTCCGACCCCGAGCGCGAACATGACCACGAGGAATGAAGCGGCAACATATCCGGGCACTGAATCCAGGAAGCCGGCGACAACGCCAAAGCCGGCATCGAGCCAACTGCGTCGCCCGCCACGGGTCAGAAGCCCGATGGACATGCCCAGCGGCACTGCGATGAGGAGCACCGTGACAATACCGGCTATCGCGATGGTTGCGGTGAAGGGCAGCCTGCTCATGATGATGGTCGAAACCGGCTGCCTGTACATGAACGAGGTTCCGAGATCACCTGTCAGCACGCTGCCTACAAAGTTGACGAATCGTTGGGCCATCGGCAGGTCGAGTCCAAGCTGATGGCGGATTCGATCGACGTCTCCCTGGTCCGCGTTGGCGCCGGCAAGCCCATATGCGGGGTCGCCGGGGATGAGTTGGACGATAAGGAATGAAACCACTATGAGGGCCAGGAACGTCGCGGCCAGGCTTCCCGCCCGCCGGATGGCAAACTTCAGCCAGGGTGATTTGGCTACAAGGAGTCGCGAGCCGGGCCTTGACCGGGGGCCCGGGGGGCGGGTTCCCGTTGCCAAGGGCATGTGCGCCGTTGAGTATTCGGTCATGGGGAACTTCTTTCCTGATATTCCGGGCGCTACTGGGTGATCCGCAGGGTTGCGGCATCGAGGTAGTCACCGAACGCACGAATGCTGAATCCCTTTGCGGTGACCACGGTGATGGGCAAGGTGGAAAGCGGCACTGCGTCTACCCGCTTAAGGAAGGAAGCCTGGGCCGCCTGGAAAGCGGCGCATCGTTGGTCCTTGTCGACGGCGTTCATGCCTGCACTCAAGGCTGCATAGCCCTCGTCATTGACGACGCCGGTCTTGTTGCGGCCGCCGTTTTCGGCTGCCGGGCCCATGACCCGAAGCAATGACGACGGAATGGTCCCCATCAGGTTGTTGTCGCCCTGGACGTTGATGTCCCAATCGGTGCCGCCCTTGGACGTAAGGCTCGACCAGTTGGCGTTGTCGAGTGAGCTGAGCGTGACATTGGCGCCGGCTTTGCGGAGGACCTCCGCAATGTACTCGTTGCCCTTGGTGAGGAGCGTGGTGCCCACGATTCGAATCTTGGCCCCGTTGAGGGCCTTTGCGGCCGCACCGGCGTCCGTGGCAGTCAGCAGCGATGTGTCGGTGTTGACACAGGCGATTTGCGGGGAGCCCACGGAGAGGATCTTCTTGCCCTGGGAATTACTGACGATATTGCTGAACGCGGTCGGGTCGATTGCTTGCGCCACGGCCTTCCGCAGCTCAGGATGATCGGCGAAGGCCGTGCCCGGGCGTTCATTGAAGACCAGGTACGTGGTGTTGTTCGACGTACTGGTCAGGCGGAAATGGTCGTTGTTAGTGAACCGGTCGACGTTTTCGTCAACCAACACGCCGACGTCGAGACTTCCCGCCTGCAACTGGGTCGCGAGCGTGGAGTAGTCCGTGATCGGTCTGAGGACGACGTTTTTGGCGGGCACTCCCGAGAGCGGCTTCGCGAACTTCGGCCACGCGTCGTATCCGTCGCGCAGCGCGAGGCTATACGAGGATCCCGACTGGGAGGAGGTCAGGCTGTAGGGGCCCGAGAATGCCGCCTTGACCGATCCGATGGCAAGGCCCTTGAGGTCGGCGAGTCCGGCCGGGCAGACGATTCCAGCTTGCGGAATGGACAGGCCCGTGAGGAAGTCCGACCACCCTTTTGAGAGCTTGACCGTAACGGTGCCGGCCTTGTCATCAGGAGTGAACGTGGCCGATGACGAGCCGAACGCCAGGGAGCGTCCGGAGGATCCGGTCGCTGGTGCGGCAAAGCGAGTGAGCGACGCCGCCACGATGGTCGGTGTGATGGGCGTCCCGTCAGCGCACTTGGCGTCGTTTCGGATCTGCAGCGAGTAGTTGGACGCGTCCTTGGCGTCCCATTTGGTGGCCAAGCCTCCGACGAGGGCACCGCCGTCGTCCTTCCGCAGTACGGTGTCGAAGAGCATCGGCGCCACCGTGTAGTCGTCCGCGGAACGGGCAAGCGTGGGGTCGAACGATGACGGATCCGTGCTGAGGGACATGTTCACCGTGTCGGTGGAACTTCCCGCGGTGCTGTTCGCGCTGCCGCCGCAGCCTGTCAGTACGAGTGCCGTTGCAGCGGCGAAAACCGAGACCGTGATAAGCGATCGTTGAGACATGCGTTTCTCCAAAACTGGGGGGGTGTTGCGGAACGAAAACGGTCGTCCCAGAGTAGGGAAGTTCTCGGAATTTAGGGGTTTTTCGGAAATTACGCGCATGGATCTGGCAGATCTAGCCATAGTGAGGCATGATTCTACCCATGGCCGACGCCTTAGATCTCCAAATTATTAGCGCCCTGCAGATCCACCCGCGGGTCCCCTGGGTCCAGCTCGGCAAGATTCTGGCAGTTGATGCGTCCACCATCTCCAGGCGTTGGAACACCCTCTTGGAAGAGAAGCTTGCCTGGATGAGCTGCTACGACAGCGGGGCGTTCGGATCCGCGGAATCTGTTTACGCGATAGTCGAGATTCGATGCGCGGCAGGACACCGCGGTGAGGTCATCGACGGACTTGTCCAGCAAGCATCGATCTTCAGCGTGAACTGCACAACCGGGTCAAGGGATCTCTACGTGATGCTCGTAGCGTCCAGCCTTTTCGAGACCGACCGCTACGTGGACACGAACATCGCCTCGATCCCAGGAATCGTCAGTACAAGCACCCACTTCCTGAGGACCATCTATCATGACTCTTCGAACTGGCGCTTGAACGTGCTCCAACCGGCCCAGGTCGCCGCTCTTGAAAAACTGCGGCCGTCGGCCACCAATGTGGAGCGCAGACCGGCATATAGCGCCGTCATTGCGGCGCTGCGTGACGATCCTCGGCGGAAAGCCGCGGATGTGCAGCTCGAGGTCGGACGGTCCATCTCGGTCGTTTCCCGGGACATCGATGCGATCCTCGCCGCAAGATGGGTGCGGTGGCATGTGGATTTCGCACACCAGCTCATGGGCTGGGCCGCCGCTGCCGTGCTATGGCTGGACGTCAACCGCTCGGACCATGAACGGGTGGTCGCCGCACTGAGCAAGCTCAACCAAGTCCGCGTCTGCGCCTCCGTCACGGGACAGGCCAATCTCTACGTCCTGCTTTGGCTCCACGACCTGGAGGAGCTCGACGACCTTGAGCACAGGCTCACTTCCGCATTTTCCAACGTCCAGATCAGCGACCGTTGGATCGTCCCGCGCATCCCCAAACGCCGCGGGCACATCCTCGACTACGACAGCCGCCACCTCAGCTTCGTTCCGATGGACGGAGAGCCCAGCGAGTGAGCACCGCCGGCATATTTTCTAGGTGCGCGGGCCGTTGATTGCAGTGCCGGCAGGGGCGCTGTTCAGCAGTTCCCGCCGGATCTCCTCCCCCACTTCATGGAGTTTCCCGGCGAACATGTCGGCGTTGGCGGTCAACGGCCTGTCCGCATGGAGCAGGATGCCAACCTGCTGGGCGAGACCCGCGAGGTGCAGTTCGAGCATCTGCAGGCCGGGCTCTGCCCCTGCCATGGACTCCGGCATCAGGGCAAGGAACCCGGCCTCAGCGACGAGCGTCCGCAGGGTGGCCGGGGTCCCTGACTCCACCCGCTGAACGGGAGGTGTCAGGCCTGCACTGCGGAAGTTCTCCTCGAGTTCGTCACGCAGCGGCGTGTTCGCCAGCGGCACTACCCAGGGGTACCCGACAAGGTCCCCCAGTGCGACCTCCGTCATGGCATGCACCGGATGGCCCAAGGCGGCAACAATCCGGAATTCCTCGCGGTATAGCGGGACAAGCCGCAGCCGGGCCGTACTGGGATGGTCCGTGACCCGGCCTACGAGCAGGTCCAGGTCGCCGTTGCCGAGTTCCTGGATCAGGGTTTCGGGCGGCGCTTCCCGGAGCAGGACTTCCACCCTGGGCCTCTCAGCCGTGAATCGGGCCACCGCCCGCGGCAGCAGCAGGTTCGCGCCGGTAACGTGCGCACCGACCCGCACCACGCCGGCCTCGGGGTCGGTGAGTTCATCCACCCGGCGGCGCAAAGTGCCCACATGGCCCACAATTGCCTTGGAATGCTCAAGGCACACCTGCCCTGCCGGCGTGGGTACCATGCGGCGTCCCGTTCGCTCAAACAGTGACGCTCCAACGGCGTGCTCGGCCTCGCGCAAGGCCCGGCTCAGCGCAGGCTGAGTGAGATACAGTTCTTCGGCGGCCCGGACGAGGCTGCCTTGTTCGGCTATGGCAAGCACGATCACAAGGTGGCGCAGCTTAAGGTGGGTGGTCAGCAGCGCCCGCAGGTCCATGTCCTCATCCTACTGGCGCCTGCAGCGTCCCGTGCCGTGAGCAGACGCCACTGCACGGGACACTTCATGGGACAAAGCCGGTATCCCGCGATCAGCGGACAACGGCCGCAGCCGCATGGCGGGGAAACGCAACCTCCCGGTCCCACTGGGAAGCCTCGCGGCCGGCCGCCTTCAGTACCTGTTTGCGCACCTTGCCATTCTCGGTCTGGGGCAACTGGTCAACCACCCGGAGGAAGCGCGGGATGGCGAACGATGCCAACCGAGGAACGCAGAATGCGCACACCTCGGCGAAATCAACCGGCTCCTTGAGGACAAGTGCCGCCATGACCTCGTCCTCGCCCAGCTCCGAATCGACTGCGTAGACCGCAGCGTCCTGGATGGCCGGGTGCTGCCGCAGGACCTGCTCCACCTCAACCGAGGAGATATTTTCGCCCCGCCGCCGGATGACATCCTTGATCCGGTCAACAAAGCGCACCCAACCGTCCTCGTCAATGACAACACGGTCCCCGCTGTGGAACCACAGATCCTGCCAGGCCTTGGTCGTGGCCTCGGGCATGGCGTGGTACCCGGCCGCCATGGCATGGGGCTGGTCACTGCGGATCAGCAACTCACCCGGCACGCCATGGGGAACGGGAACGCCATCGGAGTCAACCACCCGGATTGAGAATCCGGGACGTACCTTACCGACGTAGCCGGGGCGCCACTGATCGGGAGTCGATCCCATCACGGAATTGGTCTCCGTGGAGCCGTACCCGTCCAGCAGCAGCACACCGAACCTTTCACGGAAGGGTTCCACCAGCCGGGCCGGAGTAGCGGGCGAGAGCGCCAGACGGATCCTGTGGTCCCGCTCGCCGGCCGCGGGGTCCTTGCCGGCAAGTATGCCGACCATGGCACCAAGAAGATACGTCACGGTGGCTCCCGCCGAGGACGCATCCGACCAGAATCGCGATGCGGAGAACCGCGGGGCCAGAACGTACTCGCCGCCACATTCGACGGCCTGCATGAACGCGTTAAGGGCGTTGGTGTGAAACAGCGGCAAACAGGTGTACAGCACATCATCAGGGCCAAGCCCCAGCTGGTCGGACATGTTCACCGCCCACCAGTAGAACTGGCCCTGGGGACACAGGACACCTTTGGATACTCCGGTGGTGCCTGACGTGTAGAGGATGGCGGCGGTCTCGGCGGGAGCAGCATCCACGGGTTCTACAGGAGCGCCTTGCCCCGGCATCGGGCGCACGGCGAACGGTGCTGGAAGATCGCCGGGAGGTCCGTCGATGATCCAGACCTCCCGCAAGCTGTGCGGTGCCACCGCGGCAAGATGCGGCAACTGCTCGGCTTCGGCCACCATCAGTGTGGCCTGGGAGTTGTCCAGCACGTGCCGCAGCTGCTCCCCGCGGCTTGCCGTATTCACGGGTACTGCGATCGCACCGATCCAGGCGCAGCCAACGATCAAGTCGAGCAGCTCAGGCCGGTTTGAGGACATCAGTGCCACGGTCTGGCCCCGCTCGATGCCGGCGCCGCGCAGCATGCCTCCAGCGCGGGCAGCGGCTTCCACCATTTCCTGGCTGTCACGGCTGACACCACCACAGCGGAACAGCGGCGCGGAGGGAGCCTTTTTGGCGCGCTCAAGCAGCATCTGCGGGATGGTCAGGGGACGCTGCCGTCGTTCGGCAAGTGTCGGTTTCATGGCTGATCCTCATTCAAGTTCAAGGTAGTGGTATGTATGCGGTGACATCAGTGGCGGCGTAGGGGTCATTGGTGAGGGCTACGTCCTGCCCCGGCTTTGCAGGACCGGTCAGCCGGGCGATAACACTCAGCCCACGGCCGACGCTCAGGGTTGCCAGCACGGTGCCGTCAGACAGCTCAGTGGTCTGCTCAACAGTTCCTTGCCCTGCTTCAACTGGTGAGAAGTTGTCCTCGCCGCAGAACGGGCAGAACAGGCGGTCCGGGAACAGGATGCTCCGGCAATTCCGGCATTCCTGCACAAGGGCGCTCATTTTGCGGCCTCCAAGACGGTCATGGTGGCGCAGGCTCCATAGCGGTAAAGGACCATGCCGTATCCGCTGACCACAGCATGGCGGGCCGCAATCTGCCGCGCCCCTGCGGTGCCCCTCAGCTGGCGTGCTGCCTCAACAAGCCCGTGCATCCCTCCCGCAGCTCCTGCCTGTCCGGCCGAGAGCTGGCCTCCGGATGTATTGACCGGAAGCTCGCGGGTGGCAATGTGGCGCTTAATGAAATTCGCCGGGTCCTCCCGGGCCGGCAGCACGCCAAGGTCTGCCAGTTGCGCAACCACCATGGCAGGGTAATCGTCGTATACGCACGCGAGACCCACATCCTCAGGGCCTATCCCGGACTCTTCCCATCCCGCAGATGCGCAGCTTCGCAAGCCAGTAGCCAGGCCGTCTCCGGCCTGTTGATCGTCGTTGTAGGACGCGCGCACCGTGAGCACCTTTGCCCTAGGTGAGCCGTTTCCGGGGTCAGCCACGAGGACAACCGCGTCAGCGCCGGTCACCGGAGGTACGCAGTCATAGCGGCCTAGTGGTGCGGCGACAACCGGAGCATTGAGATATTCATCCATGGTGAGGGCTTTCCGATAGACGGCGTCCGGGTTGCCCGCCGCCCACTCGCGCTGAGCGATGGCGATACGTCCGTAATCTTCACGGGTGAGCCCCAACGACTCCATCTGCCGGGTGGTAAGCATCGCGAACAGGGCGTTCGGTCCCTTCATCGGCAGCGGCGCGAGGTGATCCTGGGTCGCCCGGTTGTAGCTGGCCACCAGCTGAGCGAACGCGGGCCCGTCCATGAGGTCTCCCGCTGCGAGAACGATGACCTTGGCATCACCCGCTTCGATCGCGCGCACTGCATGCTGGAGCATGCCGCCAGCGCTGGCTCCCCCGTTCGTGTCCTGCATCAACCAGGTCAGCCGAAGGCCCATGCGCCAGGCCAGGTCAATGGCGTGGTCCGGAATGAGCGTAAAGCTTGAGACAGCGAAACCGTCAACGTCACTGGGCTTGAGGCCTGCTTCGCGCAACGCGCTGCGGACAGCACGGGCAATAACGTGGGACGTCGTCGTCCCGTTTTCAGGATGGCGGGTATAGGGCGACTGCCCTGTTCCGATGATGGAGACCGTCACGTCGGGTCCTCTCTTGGGTGGCTGTGGGGCTTCGGAGAAGTCCGCCCCTTAGGACCGGACTTGTGCCGGTTGTCCCGTCGCAATGGGCTGACGGTTGTGCTTTTTCCGGCCAGAGGCGGCCACCGCGATTAGCGTCACCAGCACCATACCGATGAGGTAGAGCGACACGGGAACGGAGGAATTGAAGTTCAGCAGCAACGCCGTGGCGATCAGCGGTGCGAATCCGCCGGCGAAGACCGCCGCGACCTCGTGGGCAATCGCCATGCCGGAGTATCGGACCTCGGCAGAGAACAGTTCATGGAAGAACGCCGGCTGCGTTCCGATCATGGCACCGTGGCAGAGACCGTTGGCAATGAAGAATGCAAGGATCACAACGGCAGGAGCGTTCGAGTCAATCAGGGCAAAGAATGGGAAGGCCATCACGCCCATTCCGACGGCACCGAGGGCGTACACGGGGCGCCGGCCGATCCGGTCCGAGAGGTATCCGAAGAAGATATAGGTGCCAAAAGACGCGAGCATCGATACAGCCACCGCCATCAGCAGGAGGCCCTTGTCCACTCCCACGTGAACGCCATAAACGATGGAGAACGAAAGGAAGATATAGGAGCCGCCATTTTCGGCGACGCGCAGGCCCATGGCAACAAGGATTTCGCGTGGATGGGCGCGCAATGCATCCAGCGCGGCGATACGGTGCTGGGGTCGGCTCTCGCGGGTTTTGGTGAACTCTTTGGACTCGGGCAGCTTAAATCGGATGTATGCCCCCACGCCCAGCAGCACCACGCTCGCGATAAATGGCAAGCGCCAGCCCCACAACATGAACTGGGGTCCCGGCATCAGTTGGGCCAAGTAGAACGCGAGGGAGGAGAGCACGAATCCGAGCGAGATTCCGCCCTGGCTAAATGCCGAGAGCATGCCGCGTCGTGAGGCGTTGGCGTTTTCACTGATCAGCAGGACACCTCCACCCCATTCGCCGCCGGCCGCGACGCCTTGGAGGACTCGAAGGACGATGAGCAGCGCTGGGGCAAGCAGCCCCACCTGGTTATAGGTCGGCAACAAACCCATAAGCGCTGTACTAATGCCCATTATGGAAAGGGTCAGCACCAGTGAACGCTTGCGCCCAAGCCTGTCGCCGATGTGCCCGAAGATGATCCCACCCAGGGGTCGGGCGGCAAATCCGACGGCGAAACCAGCGAAAGCCGCCATGGTCCCTACGAGCGGGTCAGTGCCAGCGGGGAAGAAGAGACTGCCAAAGACGACTGCCGATGCCGTGGCATACAAGAAGAAGTCGTACCACTCGAGGGCGTTGCCCACGAGAGAGGCAACAACGTACCGGCGAACGCCGGGACGTTGCCCTGGCGTTGTGGTCTGGGGGTGGGACATTGTTGCTCCTTAGTGCTGGGACCCGGGCTTTCCTGAGCCCCTCTCCTATGCGGTTTGGGCTTGTGGGTCACCGGGTCGGCCATAGTCGAAAAGCGCGGGATGTGATGCGCATTACGACCGTTGATTCCAGTCTCCCTCCCCCGGCCGGAAGCGTCGAATGCCTATCTCGCCAGGGTCTATGCATGTTCCGGTAAGCCGGGCAAAGACGTGGCAAAAGGTTCCGGCCCCGTGCCGCCTGGTGCCAAGGTCGCAGCCATTGGCCCTGAAAATAACGCGGGGGCCGTCAGGCAATCGCCGCTGGCCTTTTCGGCGGGGTCAACACTCGAGGAGCTTGTCGTGGAACTTAGCGCTGTCAACAACGTACGTCAGACGAGCCCTGCAAGCCTGCTTGCGGTCCTTGCCACGGGCCGGACCAAAGTGGAGGACCTCACTACGCAGCTCTCCGCTGCCGCCCCCGTGGAGTTGCCGGAGCCGGTTGCCAATATCATTGATTTCTCGCTCGAGGAAGTTTCCGCGTACACGGCCAACCATATCCGCGCGTGGGGGTCGGAGCACGGATCCCTGCCGGAGGGCTGGCTCCTGGTGCGAACGGGGTGGGACAACCGCTCCCAGAACCGTGAAAGCTTCCTCAACAAGGACGATGACGGCGACCCCCCGGGCTCACTGTCGAATGCGCCCAGTGGATCACCGAAGAAGCCCCCTTGTCCGGTATTGGCGTGGAAACAGTGGGCATCGATGCCGGCGCCACGTCTGACAGCCGGAGAAAGCGTCAAAGCTTCTCCGGGCTACCTGACCGGCCGACGAGGGCCTGGAAAATGTATTGCACCGGACCCATTTGCCTGCCATCGCACGCGCCATGAACGAATGGCAGGCCAGGAAAGCGCCGCCTTCAGACACAGGAACGAGGACCCAAATGCACAAGGTGCTGATCACAGAAAAGAGAGACACGCACCCGCTCGACCAAGGCCATGTTGCCACCCGATCGATCGACCATGAACAAGTGAAGGACCACGAGCCGCGCGGCACACCGCAGAGGAACAAGGACTACATGCGAAGCATCCGACCCGCGGAAAAGAACCAGCACCGATTTCGCTCAGGTCATGTCGCCAAAGATCTCAATCGCCATGAAGAAGCAGGAAAGCAGCACGGGGCACGCGCCAGCAGAGGAAAGAGGAACCAAAGGCACACGAAACGACTCTCGGAAAGAGAAGCGGAAACCGTTTGATCCTCGTCATGTCGCCCGGACCAGGACCGCCCGTGAACGAGTGATGACCACCCGAACAGCGGACCGCCGAAAGGAAAAGAAGTAGCCGGCCACAGCAACGGCCACCGCCAAAACTCCATAATCTGTACATACCAAAAAAGATGATTTGTACACACTCAGAGGCCCAAAAGGGCCCCTGACATGGGAAAACGTGCCCGAGGTGGGACTCGAACCGGCTTCCGGGCCTTGAAAACACGGGGAAGTCATGGAAACATGCCGAGTACGGTCCAGTCCGGCACCGGTACGGCCCAGTCCGACGGCAAGAGTGTGCACATTGTGCACAGCCCCCCCATTGAGCGGGCCGGGCACCTAACGTCGGACCAAATGACCGAAAATCACCGACGCGGAAGCCTGCCGCAGTGCGCCGCAGTGTTGAAATCGTAGATAGTCCAGTAGATGTAGCCGCCCGCCTTGATGGCGACGCATTCCGACTTCAGCGCAGGAGCTCGGAAACTCGCCGTCACTTGCCTGCACTCGAGGACCACCGGCCCATAAGTTGTCCGAAACATCACCGCGCTTCCCGACTGGCCGCATGCGAGACCGGAACCGACCGCTACTCCGCCCGATGAGTCGAATCAAGCCAGCAACCAACACGATGATCAGCGCTCCACCTGTCCCTAGATCCAAGCCGCCGGGGTGCTGTTGAGCGCAGAGATCCGGTCAGATACGGCGTTCTTCAGAAGCGAATCGATGGCCAACGAGAGTGCCTCGAGAAACGCAATCGTCTCCGAAATTTCTCGGGCACCGATCGGCGGAGCCTGACTGGTATGGGCGCAGATGTTTCTCCACGAAAGTATCGAGTCCAGCTCCTTGTTTGCGCTAGGAATCGACTTGTGATTGGGGTCTAGAAGCAAGTGGGCTGCCCACAGCGGAGCGAACTCCTGCTCTATCTTGTTCCAGCAACCCGGAATACCCAGGAGCGTGAAAATATCTGCAACTGTTTTCGGGCTCGGATTGGACTGCGTATCAATGGCATGATCTCCCCAGATCACGTCGTTAGTGATGCGCCGCGCGACATCCTGCACGTCATGCTGGATGTCCACTAGTCGTCGCTCCACACCATGAACCGTCTTTTGAACTGCCGCTGCGATGTTCCTCCTCATGATCATCACCTGGAGTTCAATGTCAAGCTGAGACCGAGCGATTGGTGGCTGCGCGCGTGCATACATTTGAAGGGTGCGTTCTGCCGCACCCTTCAGGAACTCTTCAAAGCGGGCAACGCAAAGAACGATGGCACCCGATGTCGCAGCAGACAAGATGTCTACTCCCAGCCCGAAACTCTTGAGCTTCTTAACGTCCATAGAGCCTATCTGAACCACCGCGCCGAGTTCTTTCGCGGCTTGCAGAGATCCGTGGAATGCAGCGAGTTCCATTACGCAGATGCCACGGCTTCTTGAACCATTTCGGCCACCATAGAGATTCTCGTGCGAACAAACCGCGGCGTGTTGGTTTGAGAAGCTATCGCATGTGCAAACTCTTCATCAGCAAACAACTTGAGCATTCCCAGCTTGATGGCCTCAGATCGACTCGCCAGAGCTGTCACGCTAAATGGTTCGACCGCGATCATTTGCGCGTCGAAGAGAGTGGCCAAGACTTGACGCCCTATCCTGTTCGATTTCGGGTCAAATCTTCGAAACGCCAGCTTGCCGAATCCGGCCGCAACCTTGTCAGTCGCATCCCGAAAGTCGCCTATGCGCCGCTTCCGTTCCCCGCCTTCATATGATGATTCTCCGCAAGAAATGTGTTCATGGCCCCACCAAGAGAGCCTGCAAATTTCTCCCAGGTATCGCGGAGGGTTAGATAACGCAGAACAAGCTCCACGTCGCGCATCTGCTGCCATATTGCCGCCTTTGCCTTGCCTGTTTCCGTCAGTCCCAGAAGCTCAGTGAACTTCGGGTAAGCCGACGCTTCGACGATGTCGTCGTTCAGCGCCCCAGCAAACGTGACGTTGCGGACCTCTTGGGCATTCAGCCGCACGCCACCTGTGTTAAGCCTCTGGAAGACGTGGTACTTGATAAGCGGGTCGGAAAGTCGCAGGAGGATAATCGCCCTCAGACTCGCACGCGTCTGAAGGACAGACTGAAGTGACGCATCCAATTCAGAGAAACGAAGGCCGTTGGCTTCGCTGAAAATTCCTAGGCCTTGGAGCTCAAATTTGTCCGTCAAGAACTCAGATACCGTTGTGAGTCGCTGCTTGCCGTCAATAATCGAGTACTGCCCGTACTCATCCTCGTTCAGAAAAACAGGTGGCAGGGGAACGTTCATCAAGAACGACTCAATCAATAAAGACCGCCTTTTTACGTCCCAGCGATCCCGCCGCTGAAATGCCGGGCTTAGGTCAATTCGCCCGTCCGCCACCAAACCAGCAATGGTCTGAAGGTTGTAGTCCAGAGTAGTCGTGATGAGGTCCCGCTGCGCTTGAACCCAGCGGTCCTTTGTAACGTCGACGGGCTCATCAGTTTCAAATCCCAGTTTCGACAACGATGCTTCAGTCATTCGACAAGCATAGAGCGGTCGCTCGCCATGTCTGTCCCACGCCTCACGCCTTTTCTGTTCACGCGCTGCTGCTCCAAAGGCGCAGCCGGTTTCGGCTCCTCAGTATCACTAGGGCTGTTCGAGCTCCGCCAACGCCTTCGACGACTGCAATCCAGAGACGGCAACGTAACGCTGCCGCCGCACCCAAGCACTTCCGCGGCCAACACGATGGTTCACGAGCGGGCTATCTAACGTTACGTGTCCTCGGCTCCGCCCCTCGTCATCAGGCCCGGTGAGAAGGAAGAGCTGATATTCGTTATCCGTCCAGCCGAGGTTGCGCCAGTTTTTAACTATTTCCGGAAGGTCCTGCTCAGAACCAGATCTCATTCGTCGACCGATCTCTTCAGACGTCCAAGCGACGTGGTCCAGGCGCTCCAGTATCTTGGGAACTTCGCTCTGGACCGCGTTGCTTGCATAAAAACCGATATGACTCACCTGCGTAAAGAATCGCCCAGGCTGGCAGATATATGCTGCATTTTGCTCATAGAACGGCCACTCCTCACGCGCGGGCAAGATGACTGCTATGGACTCGGCTGCTCCAGGCCGGTCATCCAGAAGGCCTGGCACTCTGCATAGATGCGAGACCCACTGTTCCAGAGCCGGGTCAATCCAGCTGAGCAATTCCATAGCCTGCTCATATCGCTCCTCTAGCGGAAGATCGAAGATTGCTTGATGATGGGCGACCCGGTTGCGCAGGTTCCTCAACGCCAGAACATTCTTCCGCACCGTCTCTCTCTTGAATCCCGGCCCCCTATTTGGAAAGGCGTAGACGAGATGGCGTCGGAAGAGTTGCTCGTACGAAGGCCCAAAGACCGCGTCCCAAATGCCGAAGGCCATTGAAGAGAGCACCTTGTCACGCGGAGCTGCTGTCGCCTTATTTCCCAGATGCCTCCAGGCTGTCCTGTGGAAATCGAGGTCGTGATCAGTCAGGAACGCCGGACTGGCAAACCACCATCCATGCCGAACAGCGACACGGGCACTCTCCGTTATTTCCAGAGGCTTGAGAATGTTATCTACTGCGTTCCTCAATGCAACTTCAACATGCGAGATGAGCTCGAAGAACGCGGCGGATACGGAAATGTTCCACTCATACAGTTCCCGCGCAGCGTCTGCGTCGTGATTGGCCGCCACCATGTATTCATCGAACCGGCGCTGTGTAATCCACGGCACTAGATCGGTCATGCTTCCGCGCTCTTTGTTCCCTGGGGCGCTACACTGAATATAGCGCCCCAGATCGGCCTCTGATCCCTAGCAGATTACGCCGCTGGGGCGCTCTCTTAGTAGTTGGCGTCGTCCGGGCGTGTCCCAGTTCGGTTTCCGGAGCGTTTCAACCACCACCGACGATGCACCCTATTTATTTATGGGTGAGTCGGCAGACACCTGAGTGCCCGAACTAGAGAAGTAACAGCCAGCCGCGAAGGATTCCATCGCATGAACCTAGACCAGCCACGAAAATACGACGATCGGCTGTCACCTCTTAGCGATGACGGCTGAATTGCCCCGGTCGCCGCGGTTGTTAAATCTTGAAGGGCGCACCGGCTTCATGGTTGATCCATTGTTCAGTCTGGTTGCTGCGTGTAAGACAAATGATGCCAAAGTCAGTGTCGTTGAGTGACGCGTCAATTTCTTCTAGTCCACGAGTCCCAGCCTTAATCTCCTGGCTAATGAACGTCGTGACTACGGGATCAAATACATCCCTACCGCATCAGAGACAGCTTTGCCTACATGACGACTGTTCTTCGACCAACTAATGAAGACTCTAATGCCGTCCCCGATCACCTTCCGCCGACATGAGGGTCAACATCAAAGGCTATGCGGCCTTCGACCTTTCGACTACGAAGATACTCACGCCGATTGAGTTCCGCTCTTCTTCAGTTAGAGGAACTGGGGTAGTTACGCGAATCAAACCGCCCTCTTCGATGGACACCCCCGAACCCCACACTCTGTCCTGGGACACGAGGTAACGACTGATCGTGTTCATAATCGTATCTGGAATCGGCGGCTCATACTGAGGGTGAGGGACGAAAGCCCTGCTGCTACGTCTGCATCTAAAGCAGCCAGCTCTTTGATATTGACCGGGGCGAAATGAATCAGCTTGTAGGGTGGTTGCCATTGCTCAAATAATGCGGCAATGGCGGTGTGGGAGCAAGAGCTAAAAGCGGCCGTAAACCTTGGGCTCTTTTTTCCAGGTCGGCGACTTCGACTTCTGTCTGGAAGCAACAAAGAACCAAATCAAGCACACGAGCCAACCGAATGCGCCAAACCCCTGAGTGGTAGATGGCATAAAGGGATACAGCAACATAAAGGCAAAGAAGCCGAAACCAGTCATGAACTGGCTAAATGCCCAGAAGTCGCGGCGCTTATAGGACATCTCCACCATTTCGGCGCGCTGATCCGCAAGGCGTGCCTGCAGCGCAGGCACCTCGGCGGCACCATCTGTCACAAGCTGCAGCTCGACCCATTCGTCCTTCCGGAGTAGAGCCGGGGTAAACGTGACGCTGTTTCCCTTGTGTTCAAGCTCCACCGTGGTGCCCAGACCCAGCGCATCATGAATGGCAGCACCAATCAGCTTTGCTTTTGAAAATGAAACTGTCACCGCGCCGTCGAAGTCCCTGCCCAGTATCTCCTCTTTACCGCGATTGCCGAAACGAATGACGTTGAGGAATGGATGCTTCGCTTCTTCACCCTCACCATGAAGTAGCTTCAAGGCAGATCCGTCCATCCCTACGGCCAACAGCGGCGTCTGAGAACGTAGCTGCCATGCCGGATTGACTTTGCGCCGAGTCCACCGGGGGACATAGAACCCCGCAATTATGCCGGCGACGCTGAGGGCGACTCCGAACCAGATATTGTCCGCTAACCATTGATTCACCTCGCAAGGCTATAAGACGGTTGAATGTTGCACGGCAAAAATGGGCCGTGTCGCATGCAAAGAGCCGCCCTTTCGGAGCGGCTCTTCTAGGTATCTGACGGAGTCCTACACTCTGCCTATCAACAGCACTACGCTAAACGCCCGGTCGGCTGTCTCGGGGCCCACCGATAACAGGGGGATCGCGTGTCCACCCGACAGAGCCAACTGCAGCGGCTGGTTGTTGGCGTCGATGAAGGCGCTAGTGAGGGCATTGGGCGTGAGGCTCGCCTTCGTGTAGACGGAGAAGCCATGTGCGTCCTTATATGGTGGCGGTTCGCTCCGGGGGCGTTAGCCCATGGTTCGTAGAACCATGTTCTTCTTCAGTACTTCCTTCTTTAGTAATTACTCGTAGAGGGTTACCCGTGCTCGGGAAACCAGAGCACGGTAATCAGAGCACGGCTCCTCCCTCAACACGGTGGCGCCAGCCGTGAATTTGCCGTTGTCGTTGCGGAGTGTCTCGCGCTGGAGGTAGCCGGCCGCTTCGAGTTCCTTGAGCGCCGCGGCCACGGCGGTGCGACCTTCGCGCAGCTGAGCCATCAGCCCGCGTTCAGTGATGGTCCAGGAGTCGGGCTTGCTCATGAGGAAGTAGAAGAGACCCTTGGACTTGAGCGACAGTCCGGGATCGTTGGCGGCGACATTAGAGATCGTGGTGTAATTGGCGTTCTTGACGCTGCGGATGAGGCTCATTGCACGTCCGCGAGGTAGCCCATCGCCTCTAATTCAGTCGCCGCGTGTCGGACGGACACTTCTTGCTCACGCAATTCCAGGGCAATGCCTTTGATAGTGGCGTGCGTCGGATCGACCATGAGCAGCAGATAAGCATAACCCTTTGGCGCTTAGGCTCAGGTCATTTCTTTGATTTCGGCCGGAATAATGGCCGATGTTTTGGCAGTACTTACTTTCAAATAGAACCTCCTTTGTTGTCTGGGAGGCCAAGTCACTCTACTTTGAGAGTAATGGCTAGATCCACCCTAGTCAGGTTTGAGAGTACGGCGTCATTCCTGTGCTCTCATCTTATTAGGAATTTATGATTATGCGCCACAAGCGCGATAATGCAATAGCCGAAACGTGGCGTCGGAGTACCTGGACCGTACAAAGAGATAAGCACTCGCGTCTTACCGAGAAAGGGGCTGCACACTGCCTAGCTCCCCGTGCCATCTGGGAGCTTTTTATTATCCACAGGTGTATAAGTGGGCGCACAACACCTCCCTGCGGTAATCTTCCTTCGAAGTGCAAACGTGCTGGGGGCTAGAGCGGCCAGTCCGGGCCTTCGATTCATCCGGCCACAAGGCACTTTTGAAAGGCAACATCTTGTTGAGCACCGAACAGCCCGTTTCGCCAACCCCTGGTTCCAACCGGAACAAACTCTTGATCATCATTGGCGGTGCGGTCGTTCCGCTCCTGGCAATTATCGCCATCGCAGTGTCTTCCCAGGCCATACGGGCTGGCCAGGAAGCCGACGCCAAGGCCAGTGCAATAGCCAGCGCGTCGGCCATGTCTGCGGCTTTGGACGCCGCTCAGAAAGCCATCGACGACCAGCGCGCGGCTGACGCCACGGAAGCCAATACCGTATGCGAGAAGCGGCTTCTTCAGAAGCACCCGACAGCCACAGTTCTGTCAGGCAAGACCAACTCCACGTACAGGGCATCTGATGGCAGCTACGACACCACGGGCGGCTACACAGACGCGCCGGCCGGGAACTCTATCCCGATGCAGTTCGTCTGCTCGTCGGCCAAGGGCAGCGGCACAAGCTGGACTGTGTTTCTGAAGTCTGACGGCCACGGGTCGTTGGTTCCCTAATGGGGATCTATCCTCAAAAAGTCGGCATCACATCCGGCGTGGACCATGGAATTAAGCGAATAAACCTCGGGCAGAAGCTGGGAATAGCGACTATTAGCGTTAGCCTCCCAGTGATAGTCATCTCCGGTTCCAGCCTGTTACAGGGCGCTACCGCCGACCAAGCGCCGAACGCCGCCGAATGGCTAAGCGCTATCTCAACATTCTGGGGAGCCATAGCAACAGCTTTCGGTGCTCTTCTGACCGGCGGCGCCCTCATCTATGCCGCCAGGACGTACGAGAAGCAGCGGGAAGACCGGCATGCAGAACTTCTGGAACGGCGTCGATCCCAGGCAGTGTCCGTTTCCGTTCGTCGGCTGACCGGCTTACTTTTGGACCAAACCGCAGTAGAGGTGGTGAATAGCAGCAACCTAGCAATCCATAACGTGAGGATATTCTGCCTCGATCCAGATGGGGGCGTACTTGAGGATGGCCAACCGTATGTTCAAGATGTCCTGATCAATGATTTTCGCAAAGAGTTTGGCGAGGAACTCCAATTTTCCTCCGCTTACGCTGAATTCACCGACGCTGGCGGTGTGCGATGGATTCGCACCTCAAAAGG
Source organism: Arthrobacter sp. 2MCAF14 (assembly GCF_052115645.1). Lineage (NCBI taxonomy): Bacteria > Bacillati > Actinomycetota > Actinomycetes > Micrococcales > Micrococcaceae > Arthrobacter > Arthrobacter sp. 2MCAF14. Next base: position 21,271 of record NZ_JBFRHB010000052.1, read on the forward strand.
AACTCTGTTTGAGAAGGGAAAGGAACCGGAGGGCTTTGATCCTAGAGAGATCGGTCGCGACGCTCGGGCAGCGAAAGTTGTTGTCCAATGACGGAAGTAACTGACTGGATCGGCGCCGTGGGCAGTGCTGTAGGCGCAATTGGCACCGCCGGTGCTCTGCTCCTCGGCGTGCGGGTTTACTCCCGCCAAGAGAAGGATCAGCGGCGCCGCCAGGCCGCAGCTGTCACAGTGGGGCACCGTCAAGACAAGAACGTCATGTCGGGACCGATCCCCCGCCCGTATGTGCAGAATCGATACTTCATTCGCAATGACAGCCAGCTACCGATCTACCGTGTCCTGCTCTATGCCGGCCCGCCTGATGAACGAAAACATGATATCCGCGAGGTACTAGCTCCCGGTGATGAGGCTTCATTCCTGATGCCCAGCACAGACTTCCCGGCGATCGCAAAATTCGTAGACAGCGCCGGCACGGCCTGGCAGCGCAATGGCTCAGGCCGGCTGACTGAGATCACCCACAACCTTGGCCAGCCTTGGCCGATGGATTAGACGGTCGAAACTACTCCAGGTCGTAGTAGATCTCAGAAATGTAAAAGTCTCTGAAATCACTGAATCCGAGGCCTCCCGAATCCTCGCGCGCCGCAGTCATACAAGAGTGGCCACCTGCCTCGGATCACTTTCATTCTCGATGAAGTACAGATCTCCAAGCTCGACTCGCTCCCCGGCGTCGTCGTCGATGGCTGTGAGTTCCAGTAGTAGTACGGCATTATCCGGCCAATCCCTTGATGCCCTTCCCGCAATCCAGACACTTCCTACTGCCATCCATCCACTTATCGAAGTCACCGTGCTCGCAATCCGAAATGTCCATTTTCAAATCAGCGAGCGTATCCGGGTCGCAACCTTCTCGAATCGCATCTACGACTGCCACGTCCATGGCGCACTTCATCAAGTTGGGAGTCTGCGGGGGCAGTGAGAATTGCCCGTGCACATAGACACGGTTCGGATCTTCATCGCGGGCCAATGCTCGCCAGTCATAGGTCGGCATTTGCTGTCCTTTCGGTTTGTTCTTGGCCCCTCATCGAGGCACGGATGATTTTCTCGACGGTCTCCTCGAATAGCACGATGGAGAAGAGCTGCCGCTCTCCCAGCTAGTCGATGATCCGCTCGATGTATCGGTAGCGCTTTCGCCGTGCGCGGTCCAGATAATCGACGAAAAAACGCCGCGTTTGGCTTCGTCCCAATGCCCTGAATCAATCGCCTTCAGGTAGGTCCGCATTTGCTGGGTCAGCTGGGATTCGTTTTCTCCGCTGTTTCTGGCTTCGCCGCCGCGATCCACTTCGATGCAGAAGCGTTTAGAACCAGTCTCCACATAGGCGTCCGGCCGGAGTTTGATCACCCCGACATGATCGTGACTGGCAGGTTCGGGCCAGTAGTGGATCTTAGAATTCATGCCGGCCAGCCGTGCCTGCTCCGCCAGTTGGACGTACATTTCGGTCACGTCCAGCACGTGGAGATTGGCTGCCCGTTTACCGGCTCATCGCATTTGAGGGTGTAGCCGGGGTCTGAATCCGCCGGTCTCGAGGAGTGATCGGGCGATGTAGTTGGCAAGGTTCCGGAAGCCGAGGGCGGAGCCGCGGAGGTGTTCGAGCCTGCCATTGAGCGCTTCCGTGGGGCCGT
>NZ_JBFRHB010000053.1:0-22223 GCF_052115645.1 Arthrobacter sp. 2MCAF14
GTCCGGGAGATCTCCTCGACCGTGCCGGCGAAATCAGCGGCTTCGGGGAAAGCGAACTGGCGGGCGTCGGCGAGAGCGGTTGAGCGCAGCGCATCCATCGCCGCCACCGCCTGATCAAGGTCAGGTGCGGGCGACAGCGCGGCCCGCGACGGCACGGTGGCCCGCGACGGCACGGTGGCCGGGTTTTGCTGCCCGGCATGCCAGGCAGGGACGGGCTTCAGGCGGCGGGACAGACGTCCCAGCGCCGCGATCCCGTTCTCGGGCGGGGCTGCCCGACGTGCCACGAGTTGACCGATGCCTTCCATGAATAAACCCTGTCACGGGGGTCTGACATTAAAGGCCCCCGCGCTGCCAATCGACGTCGCGAAAAGCGAAACAAGGAAAACAGGTCTCAAAAATCAGGTGTTGAGGTCCCAATGAACCCGGATCGCCTCAGCGACCGGGCCGGTGACGTCGATCTGGAAGGCAACGGGTGCGGTTCCCGTCTCTTCAATGACGGTGTCGTGGTAAACCCGGCCGCATGCCGGACACAAAGTGTAGAGGTCCTCATCGTCAGGCCACGGAGCCAGCCCAGCGGGGACCGGTTCGGTTGTTCCGCTGTACACCGGGACGCCTTGAGAGTTGGCCTGAATCAATCCCTCTTTGCTGACGGTGTTTCCGCACAGGCAAGTGATCGTGGTGACATCATGACCGATGACATCGGCGAATTCAGTGTCCATGATGATGAGCTCCCCGGCGTCGGAAGAGACGTTCTGCTTGTAGTTTATGCCTGCGGTTCGCCAGGTGAGACAGAAAGAATCTGTAGGGTGGTGTCGAAGTCTGGCTCTCCGTTACGTCTCTGTGGTGATCGTGTCTCTCCGGCACGATGAATGAGCGACTAATGAAACGAGGAAACCATGAAGTACCTCCTGATGATGCAGGTCGATCCTGATGTATTGGCGTCGCTGTCTGCCAGCCAGAGCGAGGAGATTGGGAAAGGCCACGGTGCCTTCATTGATGAGATCACGGCATCCGGCGAGTTCATTCTGACCCAGGCGCTCGGTGACCCTTCGAAAAGCAGCGTTGTTCGCAGCTCGGGCGGGGTACCGCAAATCCACGACGGCCCTTTCCTGGAAGCAAAGGAGTTTCTGGGTGGGTTCTACCTTGTCGATGTCGACTCAAAGGAGCGCGCACTTGAGCTGGCCAAGTTGATCCCCGACGCGAAGATCGACGGCCTGGCTATTGAGGTCCGGCCGATCATGTTCTCGAAGGCGGCCGATTTCTGAGCATGCCGCCAACCCCGGTGGAGGGCCTGCTGCGCGAGCTTGCGCCGCAGGTTCTCGGGCGGTTGATTCGCCGATATCGCCAATTCGACACCGCCGAGGACGCGGTACAGGACGCCCTGATCAAAGCCGTGACCATATGGCCGGAACAGGGCGTTCCCGCCAACCCCGCCGCTTGGTTGTACACGGTTGCCTCCAACCGACTTATCGACCTGATCCGGAGCGAGGCTGCGCGTCGGACCAGGGACGATGACTACGCCAGGGACGATCCCGCGGCAGTCGAAGGGGGCAACGAGGCGGCAGAAAGCGAAGACGACACTTTGGACCTGTTGTTCCTGTGTTGTCACGACGCGCTGACCCCTTCATCACAAATCGCGTTGACCCTGCGTGCGGTAGGTGGCCTGACCACCGCCGAGATAGCCAGTGCCTACCTGGTTCCGGAATCGACCATGGTTCAACGCATCAGCCGGGCGAAGCAAACCATCAAAGCGGCCGGCGCAGCGTTCGGACGGCTCTCTCCCACCCAGCGGCAGAAGCGTTCCGATGCAGTGAAGCGGGTTCTCTATTTGATGTTCAACGAGGGATACACCGCGACTGCCGGTAACGAATTGATACGGGTGGATCTCTCGGCCGAGGCGGTCCGGCTCACGCGGCAACTCGTGCGACTGCAGCCGGACGACGGCGAAAGCATCGGAATGCTCTGCCTGATGCTTCTGACGGACGCAAGACGACCCGCGCGAACCACGCCCGACGGCGACTTGGTCCCCCTTGATGAGCAGGATCGCTCGCTCTGGAACAGGCAGGCCATCACGGAGGCCACGGAGTTGCTGGTCCCGGCATTGAAGAGGTCTACGGCAGGCCCTTACTTGATTCAAGCGGCGATCGCGGCTATCCATGCCGATTCATCCTCGACGGCGACAACCGATTGGGAGGAGATCCTCCAGCTCTACAGCCTGCTCGATCACATGGTGTCCAATCCGATGGTGACACTGAACCGGGCCGTCGCACTGGCGATGGTCGACGGCCCCGAAGCGGCGCTCAGGCTGCTCGACCGTCTCGAGAAAGACCCGATCATGGCCGGTCACTATCGCCTGACCTCGGTGCGAGCCCATCTCCTGGAGTTGTCGGGAGATTTTCGGGGCGCCCGGGAGGCTTACAGGGCGGCGGCACTCGCGACGCTGAGCTCACCGGAACGCCGCTACTTGCAACGACGCGCGGACCGTCTCTGACCCGGTGCGCATCCGGATTTGAGATCCGGGCCTCGTCAACGTCTCCTCCGTGACTTATGCGGGCACGGACCTCCCGTGCTCGGTGCGTAAGCGGGCGCAGGTGCGTGTGCGAGTAACCGGAGGCGATAGCGAGCACTGGGAGACCATGGAAGCATGGAGCCCGTCGACAACGCTTAGTGAAGGGACGCGATGAAATCCAACGAACTGCTGCAGGATGCCTTTGGCCGGATCCGTGACACCGTGGCCGCCACCCTTGAAGGGCTCGACGACGGCTCTCTGGTCCGTCGGCCCGCCAGCACCGGAAACTCGATTGCGTGGTTGATCTGGCACCTCAGCCGGGTGGAGGACGTCCAAGTCGCCTCCGCCGCCGGCGTCGAACAGGTGTGGACTTCGCAGGACTATGCTGGCCGCTTCAAGCTGCCGCTGCCCGAACGCGACACCGGCTACGGCCACTCGAGCGATAAAGTCGATGCGGTTCAGGCCCCGCCGGAGCTGTTGCTCGAATACTACGACGCCGTCCACCGGCAGACGGTTGCGTTCCTGAAAACTCTCGGGGACGAGGACCTTGATCGCATCGTCGACACCCGCTGGGACCCGCCCGTCACTCTCGGCGTGCGGTTGGTCAGCACTATTGCCGATTGCCTTCAGCACGTGGGGCAGGCCGCCTATGCCAAGGGCTTAGGCGGCCTGTGAGCGCAGTCCTTATACGGCTTTCCGGGGTTTGAAGACCAACCCCAGGACGGCTGCCAGCGCGAGTGCGGAAAGGACGGTTGCCGACCAGAACCCGGCCCGTCCCCCGGTCAGGAAGTCGCCGGGAATGGCGAACGCCGCGTAGATCGAAGCCACAATGGCCAGGCCGACGGCGCCGCCCAGTTGCTGCATTGTCTGGAAGAGTCCCGACGCGGACCCTGCGTGCTCCGGTTCGACATTGCGCAGCGCGAGCGTCGTGAGCGGCATGAACGTCATGCCCGCCGAGATTCCAGTGCCCAGAAGTGCAAGCAAAACAAGGGCGAACGGGGTGTCCGTGTTCAGTTGCGTCAGCGGCAAGAAGGCGACGACGCGAAGGGCGGTGCCGAAGATGACCAGCCGGACGGCCCCGAAGCGCTCGAGTAGGCGCGGGACGATCCGCGACATCGCGAAGATGCTCAGCGGCATCGGCAGGAAGGCCAGCCCGGTCACCATTGGCGTGAGGTGCAGATCGTCTTCGAGGTACTGGACCATGAGGAAGAACATCGCAAGCATCCCGCCGTAGGTGGCCGCCATCGCTGCCAGCGCCGCCACTCGGCTCGGGCTGCGCAGCAGTTGCGGTCGCAGCAGCGGGTGGGCCACCCTCCGCTCGGTGACGGCGAGGACAGCGATCAACGCTGCCCCGACAACCAGGCCGCCGATCGTCCGCGGGCTGGACCACCCGACGTCGCCCGCTTGAATGAGGCCCCACACGATCGCGACGGCGCCGCCCGTCGCCGTCACCGCTCCGAGGATGTCGAAGCGCCCGGGCCTCCGGGGAGTTTCCGCGACGAGGCGCGGCACCGCAATGAGCACCACGACGCCGATCGGCACGTTGATGAAGAGGGTCCACCGCCAGCTGGTGGTGTCGGTGAGCAGTCCGCCGAGGATGAGCCCGAGCGCGCCACCCATGGAGGCAATGGCGGAGAACAGGGCGAGCGCCCGGTTCCGCGCGCCGTCGTCCTTTGCGCTGGTGGTGATCAGCGCGAGCACGCTCGGGGCGGCGAATGCGGCGCCGAGGCCCTGGAGTGCGCGTGCGATAACGAGGAGGAGGGGCGAAGTGGCCAGGCCGCCAAGCAGAGAGAAGAGCGTGAACGCTGCGACGCCCACCAGGAAGGTGCGACGACGGCCAACGACATCTCCGATCCGTCCACCGAGCAGCAGGAGGCCGCCGAAGGCGACGGCGTAGCCGTTCAGGACCCAGCTGAGCTCGGCCCGGTCGAAGTGGAGGTCGGTGGCGATATGGGGGAGCGCGACGTTCACGACGGTCGCGTCGAGGACAAGCATGAGTTGGGCCAGCATGACCAGCCAGAGGCCAATGCTGCCGGCGCGGCCGCGCGGATTTCCGCTTATACGGGTGATCCCGGCGGGTGCGCGAGTGGCGATTGTGGGTGTCATGGGAGGTGTCCTGTTCTAGCCGAAGGGGCTGACGTACACTAAGAGGAGAGTTACTCCGCTTAGAACTATACGGAGACACTCTCCGTTTTGCAATGGTGTATTGAAAGGTGTTTCTGTGCGCGCTGACGCTCAACGCAACCGCGATCGGATTGTGGAGGTTGCACGTGCGCTCTTCCGGGTCAAAGGCTACGAAGCCGTTTCGATGGACGAAGTCGCCAAGGCGGCCGAGGTGGGACCCGGTACGCTCTATCGGCACTTCCCGACCAAGGAGTCTCTGTACGACGCGGTCCTCGAAGCGTGGGCAGAGAAGGTTAACACCGCCGTCGACCACGCCCTTACCCTCGACGCCTCCGCGCGCGAGCGCCTGCTGACTTGGCTGACCGACTATGCGTCGATGCTGACAGAACACAAGGGCGCCGCCGCGCGGATTACCGCCGCACTGGGCGACCCGGGTTCACCATTTGCGGCAAAGTGCCAGACCTACCTGGGCGCCAACCAGCGCGTGATCGAAGCGTTGGACTCGGCCTTGCGCCCCGGCATCGATGCAATGCAGATCAGCCGGCTCGTCGGCGGCGTGGCTGCAGTGGTAGATAACAGCGAACTTCCGGCCGATGCAGCAGCATCGATGCTCGCGGTAGTCGCTGACGGACTTATCGCTTCCTGACGGGTTCAACCTGTGGGGCCGGGTTAGTACCTCTTTACCAACCCGGACCCACAGTCTCAACGCAAACTACTCCGCGCTAGCGCTGCGTCGTTCTGCGCGTTTCGAGCGGAACCGGCCGACAGCCCAGAAAGCAGTCCAGAGTAGCGCTACCAGCAGCAACGTTTCCAAGCCACTAGGCACGGCAAGCGGCGCAAGAATGGCAAGAATGTAGGGAAAGAAGAATACGAGAAATATCGTCCCTAACAAAGCAAAGATGACGGTACGTGCTATCAATTTGCATCTACCTCCGTTCGTCTGACTCCCTCGGTTCATATGCCCTTAGTGTGCGTAGCGGTGTTGTTTCCGTGCAACTGAAATTCAATCCAAGGCCGGCACGTGTTCGTGCATCCAAAATGGGTTGGACACTGTTCGAATGTTGCCGATTGATAGGTGCGCACCTAGGGTGGATTTTTGGCCTTAGGTGGCAGAACTTCTCGAATTGAGTGGCCTGGCGGTCAAATTGCGTGGTGTTTGGTGCCACATTAGGTGCTGGGCGGATGCGATCTGTGAGTGCCGATGCCCGCCGTCGTTCCCCCGCCACGCTGCCCGCCGTCGTGCGTCCTCCGGGTGCAACCCGGGCAACACTCGCAAATTCGTTAACCAAGTCCAGTAGAGATCACTCAAGGCTGCCCAGAAGCCCGTCCGTAGGATCCGTAGTGAGCCGAAGATGGCTCACTGCCATTGCTTTTGGGATGCAATGTGCGGCAGTACCAACCCCGGCAGGGCCCTGAACCATGCCAAGGACGCACATCATGAAAACTGCAAAACTCATGGCCGTCGCTTGCCTTTTGCTTGCTTGGACAGCCACACCATTATCCGCCGCAAATGCCGCACCGATGGATGCTTCGGGCATTGTCTTGGGCAGCGACATTTCCTGGCCCCAATGTGGTGGCGGACTTCCTGTGGGCCAGGCGTTTGGGATTGTCGGCGTGAACGACGGCCGTCCGGGCACCGCGAATCCCTGTTTCGCCGAGCAGCTGGGCTGGGCCAGCGGCTCGGCGGGCGGGACAAGCCAAGCGGCGGCTGCCTTGTACGTCAACACCGCCAATCCCGCGGAGTACGGCGGGTGGTGGCCGGCATCCGATGCGGACGTGGGCATGAGCCGGCCAAACCCGTATGGGAGCTGCGACGGGACGGCTTCGCCGGCGTGCGCCTACCTCTACGGTTACGCCATCGCGTTCGACGACGTTAATCATTACGGGGTACCCGACCCCGCCAAGCACATGTGGTGGCTGGACGTGGAGATCGGGAACGCGTGGTCCTGGGACACCGTGGCCAACGCCGCGGATATTGAAGGCATGGCCGTCTACCTGCAAAGCATTGGCGCGGAGGTTGGCATCTATTCAACCTCGTACCAGTTCGGAGTAATCGCCGGTCAGCTTCATCCCGACAGCAACCTGAACGGGCTCAAGAGCTGGCTTGCCGGAGCAACGTCTCCGGAGTCGGCAGCGGAACTCTGCTCGGCCCCGCCCCTGACGGCAGGCGGCGTGGTTGCACTCACCCAATTCACCACTGACTTCGATTACAACTACTCCTGCATTCCGCCGGCACCGCCACCACTCCCGCCACCTGCTCCGGTAGTGGCCCCGCCGAAGCCCCCGGTCCCGACGCTGACTACAGACGCCAGCGGTAAGCGGAAGCCGGTGCTGTCGATAGCGCAGAACTGACGGCACCCAGCCGAGGTTCCCAGGCTGGTCTAGCGCTGCTCCACTGCAAGATTTCCCCAAGATTGACCTAGTTTGCCCCGTCGGGAGCTGTAGCTAAGTAATTTCGATCCGGGGGACGAACGGCATGGCCGATAACTGAGGTTGACGGGCGACTCCCGAAATTGTTATTCGCAGCGACAAAGCAGTCGAAAGGTCTCAAAATGTCTCAGCCAAACTATAACCAGCCGTATCAGTACCCGAACTACCCGAACGTCCAGCAGAACAACTCCCTCGAGCACTTTCAGGGGAGCAAGTTCAAGGAAAAGTCGATAATCTTTGGGGTCATCGGTTTCTTTTTCCTGGGCATTGTTTTCGGGCCCCTGGCGATTGCCAATGCAAGGAAGGCCGAGGCCCTGCACCACTCGGCAACCCTGGGGAAGGTCCTTGGGTGGATCGACACCATCGCTTCGGTATTGGGCCTTTTGGCCTTCCTTCTCATTTTCCTTCCGGCGGCGTTCGGCGGGGGACACTAACGCGGCGGCCCTGACGGCACCCAGCCGAGGTTCGTGACGCGTCGTTTCGTGACCTCAGGCAACGATGGACCAGACTTAGGGACGTGACCAACAAACCCCGCCCCGGCCTAGCGATCGCTGCACTGAGTCTCGGGACGGCGCTGAATCCGTTGAACTCATCGATGATCGCGGTCGCGCTCGTGGTTCTGCGCCAGGACTTTGCGCTCGACGTCGCCACGGTCACCTGGGTGATCACGTCCTTCTACCTCGCCTCGGCCGCTGGCCAGCCGCTCATGGGCCGGCTCGCAGACCGCTTCGGTCCGCGGAGGTTGTTCACCTTCGGTATGGCGGTGGTCGCCATTTCCTGCCTTTTGGCGCCGTTCTCGCCGAACTTCGCATTGGTCTGCGTGGCTCGAGCTCTCATGGCGGTGGGGACCGCGACGGCGTACCCGTGCGCCGTCGTGATGGTCTCGACGCTTAGCCGGCAGGCGAACATCAGCTCCACCCGACCCCTGGGCCGGATCCAGATGGCGAACACCTCGGCCGCTGCGGTGGGGCCCGTCGTCGGCGGCCTTCTGGTGAGCTTGGTCGGCTGGCAGGCGCTGTTCGCGATCAACGTGCCGATCTCGCTTCTGGCCCTGATCGTGGTGCGGCAGGTGGCGCCGCCCGACGTCGGACGCGAAAGCGGCAAGCTCTCGGCCCTCCTGCGCGATTCCGACATTCCGGGCATCCTGGGGTTCATCGCATCACTGACGCTGGCGATGATGGCGCTGCTCAACGTGATGCCGGCCTACCGCTGGTGGTTCATCGCCGTCGCTGTGGTCCTGGCGGGATTGTTCGCATGGCGCGAGTTCCGGTTCAGTCCGCCGTTCCTGGACTTGCGGCTGCTCGGCCGGAACCGGCCGTTGCTGCTGTTGTACTTGGGTTTCGCAGTGTTCAGCGCGGTCTACTATTTTGCCTTCTTCGGCCTTCCGCAGTTGCTGCAGCAGGCTGGAAAGTACGACGCCGGCGTGGTCGGCCTGCTGATGCTGCCCCTGGCTGCCATGTCGGTTTTCATGACGCCGGTGACGGTGCGGTTCATTGAGCGGTTCGGCGTGCGGTCCGTGATGATCGCCGGCGTCGTGCTTTTGGCCCTGGCTTCCGGCGCGCTCGGGGCGCTGACGTTGTCCTTCTGGCCGCCGCTGGTGCTCATACTCACGGCGTTGATGGGTGTTCCGTATGGCGTGGTCAGCACGGCGTCCAACCAAGGTTTGTATGTGTCCGCGCGGCCTGAGGACAGGGGAGTGGCCGCCGGGATTTTTCAGACGTGCAGATACCTCGGGGCCATCACGGCGACAGTTCTCATTGGTGTGCTGTACGGGCCCGGGGTCAACCAGACGAACTGGGGGCTCATGGTGTTGGTGATGCTGGGGCTGAGCGCTGTGGTGTTCGTGTTGGCCCTGGCTTGGCGGAAGCCGGGGATGGTGGCTTAGGTCCCATCGCGCGGCTCCGAAACCCCGCTGCGGGTCGACAAACCCCTATACCTACTCCGACGCACCTCGACTACTCATTTTCAGTGCGATGCCCACTCAATTTCAGTGCAATGCACACTCAGTGATCATTTTCGCCCGTAGCGTTGGATAGATTGTCAGGCTAGGGCTCTGGGGCGCTCTCCTCAGATTTGGAAGGCCACTAGGCTCACATTTCAAAGCTGGGGTGCCTGCGTTAGGAGTTGGGAAGTGTTCGAAGAGGAAGTCCGACGGGCACTCGACTACGTGGCTCGCGGTATCAGTGTTCGGATTGTCGGCGGCCCCGGAAGCGGAAAATCAACGGTCCTGCAGTCGATCGATGCCGGCCTCGAAAAGGCCGGGTTTACGGTCTACAGCATCTCGGGTTCGCGGCTCCTGAATGAGACCCCGTTCGCAGGGATTGGCGCACTCGGACTGGAAGGGCGCGGACAAGAGAATGGGCCGCTAGGAGTCGCGAACGTGCTCGCCGAACAGTTGGCGCAGCGAGGCCCCCGGGCAATAGTTGTTGATGATATCGATGATCTCGACAAGGAATCAGCGGCAGTCATTGACATTGTTCAGAGGCGGACCGAACGGCCGCTGGTGGTGACGATGGACGATGCCCCACTGGACTCAGGGGCCTCCGTATTCACGCCTGCCCGATGGCCGGAGGCAACGATTCGACTCAGTCCTCTTCACTACGATCAAGTCAATAAACTCCTGGCCCACACGCTCGGGTCGCCGCCGGACGTGGATTTGACCACCGCCGTTCTCATGAAATCTGGAGGCAACCCGCGACTGGTGGTCAGGATCGCCCAAAGCGCGGAGCTGAGCAAGCAGCTGGTCCTCCATGACGGACAGTGGAGCATGGGTGGGCACACACTCTGGAACGAATATCTCCAGAGCACCGTCCAGGAACTCCTTCACGGACTAAGCGCCGATGAGCGGACGGCTTTGCACACCCTGTCCGTGGTGGGAGCCCGGCCGATAGGGTCCCTCATGCAAATAGTTGAGGCAGATATCCTGGACAGGCTCGAAATGCGGGGGCTGGTTGCGCTCACCGAAGACAGCGGTGGAGCCATATGGGTAAGCGTCAGTCCCCACATTGTTGTCGACCATTTCCGTGACCCTCAGGTGCGATCCTCCCTCAGGGTGCTGGCGGATCGGACGAGCCGGAAGATCGATTCCCATGACCGGCCCATAAAGAGTTCCTCGCCTGAGCTTCTGGCCGAACTGATCAGAGACCTGCGGAGTGAAGCCCGCGGCGGCACAGCTGCGACGCAGCACTTCCAAGAACAGCTCCGGGAACTGGAGGAATCACAATTCAGCGTCTGGGAGTCCGAAAAGACCATGTCCAACGCAGCAGCGTTCCTCAAGTTCTACTGGGGCGGTCCGATCGATCCCTCACGCATCGAACAAGTCTTCAGCGAAACTGAGGCGGTAGGAGCTGACTCTGGCGATCACTTCTTCTTCGCCATGACCCGGGCGCTGTGGGCCATCGTCAGCGGCGGGGACGCATCTGCCGCGACGGGCATCCTCCAGGCGATCGGCCAAGCTCACCCCGATTGGAAGGCAGAAGCCCAAGCGTTCGCGCTCTACCTCGAGGCGTCCTTTGACCGAATGCCTGTGAACCTCGACGAAATTCTGGACAGGCTCCGCAGCCGCCACCCCGAGAGCGGCGTTCTGCCAGTCATCCGGGGCATTTTGGAGCTCTACCGCTTCGACGCCCAGGCTGCCCTCCGGGCCCTTGATTCAGCAGACGGCTTCGGCCTTGCCGCAGGCATGGAACCCTTCGTCCGCGGACTCGCGCTCCATATTGCCGGCCACGGCGAAGAAGCAGTGATCTTCTCCCTCAGTCAACGTGCCGCGGCGCGGCGCCGCCTTGATCAGTTCGGCTTCGTCGCGAGCAGCTACGTTGCGGTACTGGCCATGACACAACAAGGGCTCAGCAAGGAAGCTGACTGTGTAATGACTGGCGTCTTCGCGCTCGGCTGGCCCGGCTTCCTCGTGAGCTTTCTCCACGACGCGATGCTCAGAATCGCCGGCCTTCGCGCACTGGCCGGCCACGGCCAGAATGCCGCCTCCTTCGGGATACAGGCACGCAAAAACGTCGCGGACATCGGCCCCCTGCCTGGAACCGGGAAAGCAGTCTATGAGCTCGTTACCCGGAAATACGCCGATCCAGCCGACTTTGACGAAAAGGCTGCGGACCTTCTGGAACAACAACTGGACCGCGGTTACATCACCGAAGCCGTGTATGCCTCATTGTTCATGTTGTCCCTCTATCCCGGGCACAAGATCCTGGAGACCACGCAACGGCTACTGCAGGAAAACGGCGTGAGCACCCATGCCCAGTTCCTCGCCATCGCCGGTGCCATTCGTGACCGCGACCACCAACTGCTAAAAATCTTGTTGGACCAATACGAAGCCGACTCCGACCTTCCCGCAATCACGAGGCTCCTGAAAGGCGTGGCGAAGGGTCACCTCCTCAAACGCCACCGGGGGTTGGCCAAGACCTTTCGTCAGATCATCTCAACTTTCGAAAACCGCTTCCCGCCAGAAGGGGTAGAACTGACCCTCGACACGGGAGGGCATTCCCAGGGTCTGACTCCTCGGGAGAGGGAAATCGCCATCCTGGCGGGCAGCCAACGCACCCCGAAATCGCTGCCCTCCTGGGGATCAGCCCCCGGACCGTGGAAAACCACATCTCCAGAGCCCTTGCCAAGACCGGAACCACCACGCGCCAGTCCCTTTATGAGCACGCTCGAAACTCCCAAACAAACGGCGGGTGACTGGACGCCCGGCTGCAGATGCTCGGACGTAATTCAGCTGGGAGCATGAGTGCACTCCCTATCTGCCAATGTCAAGTGTTTTGCTCCTATTGAGTGGTGCATACTCGAAATTGAGTATGCGCAAACCTCAAATTGAGTGGTGCCAAAGTCGGAATTGAGTAGTTTCGAAGCCTGCACGAATGCATCAATTAATTTTGGTTTTACCTTAAGATTAAAGTCTTCCGACCTGTTATTAAAATGTCTTGACTATTTTATCTGGTCTGCATACTTTCGTTGTGAAGCATCTGCGTCGTCGGGGCGTCGTCAAACGCGGCCGTCTGCGTCGCGATGGGCTTCTTCGGCCCCATGGCCGCATTGGGATGCTCGGCAGCGATGGCGATCGCCGGGTCCGTTATTGATTTCAACAGGGGATGCTGATGAACACCGGGACTGATTCATCCGTACGGAATTACTGGTTCGCACTTTCAGCCTTGTTCGGGGTAACTGTCAGCGTAGTGTCGATGACAGACCCGCCTTGGTCTTTGATCATGGTCGCGGCCTTCATGCTCTTTGCTGTCCTGCAAGCCATTCACTACCGCCAACTGGGCCGCGAAATCCAGGGGAAACTGGCTACTGCCAATCCTGGAGCTGGAGTCGTCGCTGCGGTTTTCGGGGGCGCCGCGGTTCTCATCCACGGTACGCCCGTTGCTTTCCGGGCCGGGCCCGGTCTTGGCCTGGTGACGTTCGTAGGCATATACCTGTTCCTTCGCCGGTACGGGCGCTTCCACAAGGGCGCTATTTAGAATTAGCCGACACCTTGAGCAGCGCTGTTCGGATGTGGCCAGTGATGACAATTGTCCCGGTGCTCGGGATCGTCTTTGCCAGCCTGTATCAGCTCAATATCGGCGTCTACCCTCCGGTGGACTTCTTGGTTTATCGGTACGCTTCCGTAGCGTCTTGGCTCGGGGAAGACATTTATGCCCGCAACATTTTTGGGGAACTTCTGCCGTCCGCGGGTCTGCCTTTCGTCTACACGCCGTTCGCAGCTGCGCTCCTGTCTGTCACGAGCCTTTTTGCTGCCCAGATGTCCTTCGTGCTGTGGACCACGGGCTGCCTAGCAACGTTGGCGTTCATCATTGGTGCTTGCCTGCCGCAGTCTTTGCCTAGGCGCCGGACGATATGGCTCGCGCTTCTTTTGCTGGGCTGTTGTACCACCGTCATCGCCCAGCACTTGGTGTGGGGTCAGATCAACTTGTTCCTCGCCGGACTCTGTCTCGCGGATTTCGTTCGTCACACCAATGGAAGGTGGTCCCGGTTCGTTCCGAAAGGGGTGTTGATCGGGATCGCTGCCGGTATCAAGCTGACCCCGGCCATCTTCATTCCATATCTCTTGATGACAAGACAATGGCAAATGGCGGTCTCCGCCATTGTCGGATTTGCCGGGACGGTCATTATTGGCGGGATCATGTTTCCCGCCATGTCATTCACTTATTGGTTCTCAAACCTTTGGCAGCTCAGCTCAAAGGTTGATCTCGGTACCCAGTTCGCCAGCGCAGGCAACAACTCCATACAGGGGGCGGCCGGAGCGATAGGGCATTGGGCGGTCTCGCCCTCCAAGGTCATCGTTATCGTTGTGGCCATTCTCGGCTTGTTGGCTGCTGCGGCGGTCTTCCGTGCGGGACAAACGCTGGCGGCGGTTCTGACCGTCGGAATGACTGCCAATCTTGTCTCACCTGTGAGTTGGGTGCATCACTGGGTATATCTAATACCGGCCTTTATCGTGCTTTGGTTCCTGGGACGGACGCGCACCCGGATCTTCGTAGCCACCGCCGCGCTCGTTCTGCTGATCCATGGAACGGATCTGGGTGAGCACATGCTGCGGAACGGCACGATCATGCTCGCACCCCTGGGCATACTTCTTCGTGAGTCGTTGCTGCTTATTTCAATCGCAACTATAGGGACGTTCTTCGCGCTAAGGAGACGCACCTCGCCACTCGCGGCAGCAGTACTCTCCCAACTCCGATTGGAAGGACGCCCGGCCAGAACCTAGAAATTCCGCTCTCCCTCAATACCGGGGCCGGGCAATTCCGCTGAGAGGTCAGTACATCCTATGGATAGAAATAGCGCACCAAGCAGACGCCAGTTGTTACTTCCTGTCCGAGACGGAAGCTTGGTCGAAGCGCGCGGTCGCCTGTTCACGGGAGCCGACGGACATGCTCATGTACGGCCGAGAATGCACCCTGATGAACCGCGTATCGGTCTGCACGAGCAAGCTCAAATGGACACAACAACAGTCAGAATCAGGGTCACGGGCCTTGAAACTGGTGAATCGGTGCTTGGCAACCTAGAGGGTTCCTGGCATACCATCCGCGGCGTTCTAAGCGGGATGAGGGTCGAAGTGCCTGCGCAATGGCTCGACTCGTGGGAGGAAGCGGACCCAAGATACGCAGAGTCGAAGCCTGATGCGCCGTCGGAGTGGTTCCTTAGTCCGGACCGCCAGGCGTTGCTGGAAGGAATCTTTGCCAGCTTTGATGAGCACAAGGACTTCTATCCTCTTATTTCATTGGGACTTAACGGCACTTACGAAGGTACCTTCCGCGCCAGCCTGTACATGCTGGCGGTCAATGAAAGTTTCGCATCGTGGGCAGAGAATTACAGTCCCGGTGATCTCCTTGTTCGATCGTTCGTGAGGGCCCTGTAGGTGGGGGTCGTTGTGCGTTTGAGAAGTACTGCCGGCGCCCTGCTGATGCTGATCTCCGGAGCCGCGTTGACTGCCTGCGACGGAGGCGTCCAACATTATGCCGGCCCGGTAAGAGTTACCGATCCGGTCCGGATTACCGAAGCGGCACCGCAAGACGGGGCGCTGTCGTCAGCGGCAAGCCTCATCACCAAAGAGTTGAGCGGCGACCCCAAGTTCGGGTCAGTCGCCCTTGAGCAGGGGAAGCTCGTCATCATGTGGCACGGCCCGGAGAACCACCGCATCGCACTCTTGCGCGACCAACTCCCCGGGGTTGACATCTCGATCCGTTCAGCAGCGTGCGTCCCGGGAACTGTCATGGACCGGGCGGGAACCCTTTTGACAGAAGATGCAAGAGTCCGGGTCGTAGGGATGGACAATGATGGATCCCATGTGGTGGTTACGGTTTCAGAGGGCGCAGACAGCAGTGCCTTGGCTGCCGCCTACGAAGCGCGGCTCGGCTGCCCGGTCCGCCTCGAAACCGGGTCAGTGGTCCCGGCCACGGGGAACTGACCCGGTGTATCGTCGATGACTTACCGCCCCTGACCTGCGGCTTTATTGAACAGCCAGTCGCCCTGAAGTGCTTCTTCGAGAGGCCCACCCTTTGGTTTAGCAGAGCTTGTTGACACCCCCATTTTGCGGGAATACTCTCGGCCTTACGAGGTTCGTGGTCTCGTCTTGCATGGTTTCGGCGCTGCCTCTGGGGGAGCTCCGCTAGTCGAATGAACTAGCGAGGGGAGTCCTCAATGTCTTGGGAAATGTCCGGAAAATATGTTGCCAATTGCAGTTGCGCTTTGATCTGTCCGTGTCCGGTGGACGGCAGGCCCAACAGTGCCAACGGCGAGTGCCGCGGCGTGGCAGTGTTCCATGTTGCGAACGGGAAGCTCGATGACACCGACCTTTCGGGTGTCGACTTCGCCTTCGTCAATTTCTTCCCGTCGAACCTGACCGCGGGCGGCTGGAAGATCGGCGTCGTCGTTGACGAAGGCGCTTCGGACGGGCAGGCGACCGCCCTTGAAAGCATCCTGCACGGCGAGGTCGGCGGACCGTTTGGGGACCTAGCGGCCCTGTACGGCGAATGGCTGGGCGTTCAGAGGGCCAGCGTCACGTTCTCGGATGGAGATAGCCCGTCCGCCTCGGTGGGAGACAGTGTGAACTACACACTGGAAACACTGCCCGGACCGGGTGGCGGCGTCACCACCGTCAAGAACGCGATGTACGCGTTCGCTGCCGACTACATGATCGGAAAGGCGCCGGGGCACTCGGATCTCTTCGGCCTGGACTTCGACGGGATCTACGGCGAGAGCGGGGAATTCGTCTACGCAAGCGAAATGGCTGAAGGCGCCCCCAAGGGCCGGGTATGACGGCCGGGAACCTGCCTCGCAGAAAGTCAATTCGGGGAGCTGTGGCGGGCGCTACCCCGCGCGCCACAGCCTTCAACTTGGATCCACGCGAGGCCGGTCTGGTTGCTGTATTGCTGATCCTCGCGGCCGTGAGCTGGATCGTTTCTGCCGTGCAAACGTCCGGGATGGACATGGGGCGTTGGACAGATCCGGGGCCGCTCGGCTTCTTCATCACCACCTGGGTGGTGATGCTCGCGGCGATGATGTTTCCGTCGGTGGCGCCCATGGTGGTTGCTTACGCCAGGATCACCCACCACCGTCGGGAGACGGGACGGTATGCCCCGGCAGGTTCCACGGCTGTATTCGTGGCCGGCTACCTGATCTCTTGGACGATCTTCGGCCTCGCCGCGTACGCGCTCTACGCGATGGTCGCGTCCCTCATCCCCGGATTGTTTTCCTCCGATCCGGGCGGTCGCTACTTGGCAGCCGGAGTGATATTTGTAGCGGCCGTCTACCAGCTCACCCCGGCGAAGAACGTCTCCTTGATGAAATGCCGGACGCCGATGGACTTCATCCTGCGCCGCATCCGCTATGGACGCCTTGGCGCGCTGCGCCTCGGACTCGAGCACGGCGCGTGGTGCGTTGCCTGCTGCTGGGCGCTGATGGTGGCACTCTTCGCGCTCGGCGTGATGAGCGTCGGCTGGATGGCTGTGGTGGGGGCGTTCATTGCCTTGGAGAAGATGCTTCCGTGGAAGCGGATCGCCAACCGATTGGTCGCCGTCGCGCTGGCCCTGATCGCGGTGGCCATCGCCGTTGCGCCGGGGATGGTGCCCGGCGTCGGGATGTAAGTGCGGGGGAAATGGGACGGTCTCATTCATAAAAGGAACCGGAAATGACTGATGGTACTGGACTGATCGGGCGTTTTTACAAAGAAATCATCGAGGGTGGAAATCTCGATCTGATTGATGAGCTGGCGACGGACAACCTGGTGGACCACGAAGAGGCTCTCCCCGGGCAACCGCCTGGGAAGGAAGGCGTCCGGTTCTTCGTCTCCGCCATCCGGACGGCATTCCCGGACATCAAGGTCAAGACGATAGAGCCGTGGCTGACTGACGGACACTTGGAGGCGTGCCACGTGGTGATGACGGGTACGCACCGCGGTGACATGGCGGGCGTTCCGGCATCAGGCAATAGCGTCGAATTCGGCGGGACCGACATCATCCGCGTCGAGGACGGCAAGGTTGCTGAGCACTGGGGATCCACTGACACCCTCAGCCTCATGCAGCAGATCGGCGCGATTCCGCAATAGCGTCTCCCGCCCGCGCTCCTAGCTGCGGGCGGGAGGCATTCGGAGGTGAGCCGGGAAGTCTGGTCGGCAGCTCGATAAGGCTGTCATGGAACCGGAGATCCCCGTGAAGATTCCGAGCGGAACGTCCCCCGGAGGTGGACCGGGAAGAGGTCTGCGTTCCCGTACCGCACTGCTATTGGCGTTTGCCTTCGCGGTCATGGCCGACCCTGTCTCCTCCGTCGCGTACGCCATCGAAGCGGCTCTGCGCGCCCTGAACGGCGATTTGGCCTTGCTGGTCCCGGCGATGATCTTGGTGGTGGCCATCGTCGCCTTGGTCATCGTGAACTACCGACAACTCGTCGCGCGCTACCCGAGAGGCGGTGGGGCGCCGGCCGCGGTGGGTGAGGCCTTCGGAGATGGCTGGTCCTTCATCCCCATTGGTGCGCTGGTGGTGGATTTCCTGCTCACTATCGCGATCAGCGTCTCGGCGGGGTCCTCGGCGGTGATCGCCTATTTTCCCGCCCTTGCTCCCCGGCGTTTACTGCTCGGGCTGGGCTTGGTGGTCCTTGTCGGCGCCGCGACCTGGTTCGGTCACCTTGGCAGGTTGGTCTTCGCGGCGATGACAATGGCCTTTATCGTCGTTTCCGTTGTCGTCCTTCTCTACGGCTTGGGCGCAGCACCTAAACCGGTCAGCGCGATCGCCAGCGTTTCCGGCCATCCACCGGTCCTTGCCGTGGTGCTTGCGTTCCCGGTCGCCATGGCCATGGCCACCGGTGTGGAAGCGGCGACCTCGGCGGTTGCCCAGCTCGGGCAGCTCGACAGTGACGGGAAGCGACGTTTCGGGCAGCTCACTCTCTGGCTGACTCTCGCCATCGTCGGCACCATCACGCTGGGCCTCGCCTTGGAGGCCGCGCAGCTGCACGTCGGCATTCCGCCGAAAGACAGCACGCAGATCGCCGAACTTGCCCGCCTCGCTGCTCCGGCGCCCGTGTTCGCCGCCTTCCAGCTCGTCACTGCCCTGCTGCTGCTCTCAGCGGCTTCCTCGGGTTTCCAGGCGGGACCGGGCCTGCTCAAAGCCTTGGCGCGCCACATCAACCCCCACGGTGAGACCGTCGGCGTCCTTCCGCTCTCCCTGGGCCACACCAACCACCACCACACTCCCTATTGGGGCGTGGCGGTGTTCATCGTCCTGGCCGGTGCCGTGACAGCCATCGCCGGCGGCAACGACCAGGAGCTTGTCCTGTTCTACGCCGTCGCAGTCCTCCTCAGCTTCCTCGGCGGCCTGGTCTCCATGGCGCTCTTGGCCCGCAAGGAACGCCAGCCGGGAGTCCTCATCCTCAGCACTGTCGGGGCCCTCGCTGTGGCCTTCACCCTCGTTGCCAATCTCTCCCGCGGCTTCCCCATCGTCAGCCTAGCCGCCGCCCTCGCCATCGCAGGCCTCCTCTACCGGCTCTGGACCAAAGCAGGACGCCCCCGCGGCATCCGCAATGTAGCCGCGGAAGCAGAAATCGATTGACGCCCGCACCGAGCTAGCTGCCGGCGTCGCTCCCGCCGTCGGCGTCGTCGAAGGCTTCGAGCAGCGCCGCGCCCTCCGCGAGGAGGGGTTCGCGATCGGCCGGCTGGGCCACGAGCCGGGTCACGTCGCTCATGAGGGTCTCGATGTATTGCCGCACGACGGCGTGGTGGGCCGCGTCGCCGAACCACACGAGATCACGGCACACGCGCAACAGGGCCTTGACGACGCGAGGCTCGTTCGCGCCGTACCGCCGCACCTGTCCGAGGGCCAGATCCACGAGATAGGCGAAATCGCGGGCCGGTACGTGCAGCCTTATGGTGCCTTGCGCGTCCGCCACCGCCCGCGGCCCGTGCTGCCGGAGCGAGAGGGCGGCAAGGATCGAGGCGAGATGGTCCACCGCCTGGTTCGCAGTGTAGGGGTCGTTGATCGCAGGCGAGAGCGCTTTGGACGCGACGTCGGCGAGTTGCCGGATCCCGAAGGCGACGTCCTGCTCAAGGGTCCGTTCGTAACCGATCCGCACGCTCTGGGCGAGCGCCCGGCGCAGTTCAGTACCGCCGTCGGGCGCGAGAGGACGCACGCGCTCGCCGGTGGTCTCCCATACCCAGGCGAGCGGGGAACCCGCGACGACGTGTCGGCCGATCATGGGCACCATCCGGGCAGTGAGGTCCCGGCTCGCGAGCACCCCGACGAACGCCTCGACATGGAAGGCTTGGACATATCCCGACTGCGGCACCAGCAAAGCGGTGGCGCCGGGCGGCGGGTTTGGCATGCGGATTCCGGGATCACCGGGGACGAAGGACCGCTCGATCACCTTAAGGGTGGCCTTCTCGACGCCCTTCATGACTTGGTCCACCTGGATCGAGTGGGACAGATGGTGGGCGAAGAAAACGAGCATGACCATGCTCACGAACAAGAGCAGGAGTGCCCCGCTCACGGCGAGGCGCGGGTAGTCCTGGGTGCGCTGTCCGGCGGCGATGCCGACCGTGTAGAGGCCCGCCGTGCTGTAGGCGAACGTGGCGACGAAAGCGCTGAGGGTTACCTGGTTGGGGATATCGCGCAGGAAGTTCCGCAGCAGCCGTGGGCTGAACTGCGTCGACGCGAGCTGCAGTGCCACGACGGTGAGGCCGAGCACGACGGCGATTACCGTCACCATGGTGCTCGCGATCCCGATGAGCAGGTTCCGCGCGTCGTCGGATGTCCCTTGGAAGAGGAGGACGGCGAAAGGTGACGTAGCGTCGAGCTGTACCGCGGAGAGGCCGGCGCCCGCGATGATCGCGACGACGACGGCGCAGGTCGGCATCGCCCACAGGGCACTCGCCAGATACTCCCGAACGGCATCACGCCTCACATGTGACACTCTCTGCCGACGGTCCTCGCCAGTCAAGTCCCTGTGGGCCGCGCCGGAAACCTTGACTTCAAGTTCGGGCTCCACAAGGGTGGAAGGGATCGATCCAAGCGAATTCTTTCGAAACAGGAGATCCAAATAATGACTCTTCCCACAGGTTTGACTTCAGGCACCTGGTTGCTGGACATGTCCCACAGCGAGATCGGCTTCAGCGTCCGGCACGCCGGCATCAGCAAGGTCCGCGGCCGCTTCACGGATGCGAGTGCCGAGGCCCGCGTGCGCGAGTCCCTGGCTGACGCGTCCCTTCACGCAACCGTCAAGACCGCGAGCTTCGACTCCGGCGATGCCAACCGTGACGGCCACGTCCGCGGCGCCGACTTCTTCGACGTCGAGAAGTTCCCGGAGATGACCTTCCGGGCCACGAGCGTAGAGGGCGACGGCGAGGACTACACTCTCACGGGCGACCTCACCATCCGGGGGATCACCAAGCCGGTGGAGCTGGAAGTGGAGTTCACCGGAGTCGCGGTTGATCCTTTCGGCGCGACCCGCGCCGGGTTCTCCGCTGAAACCGAGATCAGCCGAAAGGACTTCGGACTGACGTGGAACGCAGCTTTGGAGACCGGCGGTTTCCTGGTGAGCGACAAGGTGAAGATCAACCTCGAGGCTGCCCTCGTCAAGCAGGGCGAACCGGCAGCCGAGTAGTCAAGAGGTAGCCGGCCGTCCGCTCAACTCACGGTGTAAGAGTTGAGCGGGCGGCCGGTGGTGCCGTACGTGAGATCCAGGACGAGAAGGCCTTTTTTCTCCAGGACGCTGAGGTAACGCTGCGCCGTCGGGCGGCTGACGCCGAGCTGCCCGGCGATTTCAGCGGCGCTGATGGGACCCCCGGCAGCGCGGACGGCGTCGAACGCTTTCTGCATGGTGGGCTGCAGGCGCGGCGCGGGGGCCGCGGGCCTGACCCCGGCCGAGCGCGCGTTGTAAAGGTTGTCAATGGTTACCTGGTCGGCAGTCGAAGCGGAATCCAGCTCCTGCCGCCAGTTCCGGTACGCCTCCAACTGTGTGCGGAGCCGGTCAAAGCTGAAGGGCTTGACCATGTAGTAGACCGCGCCGCTGGTCATCGCTGATTTGACGGTGGCCAGGTCCTGGGCCGCGGTGATCACGATGCAATCGACGTCGGTTCCGGTCGCCTGCAGGGACCGCAGCATCGAGATCCCGTCCTCGTCCGGAAGGTGTACATCCAGCAAGAGCAAGTCCGGGTTGAGGCGCTCGATTGCCTCCCGCGCGGCCGCGGCGCTGTAGACCTGACCGACGCATTCGAAACCGTCAACCCTGGCCACGCGGGCAGCGTGGATTCCGGCGACCCGGAAATCGTCGTCGACCACCAATGTCCTAATCAACGTCTGCTCTCCTGTCCTTGTCCGCAACGGTGCGTTCATTTTCCCGGTAGTTGAAGCGACGGCAGAAAACGCACAAAACGTGCACTTTTGCGGCTAAGGCGCACAACTTACTGAAGACTTCTGGCCCGGATGATCCCTTCCTAAGCTTTACATAGTTTCAGTGATCCACATCACGAATTCGTCGGACTCCCAAGGAAGGGATCCGTAAGACAGAGAGGTCTTAGCGTTATGAATGCTATCCACCCCAACCGGCCGCCCGGGGCCCCCGAGAGGGCTGAGGACGCCGCGGGCATCGACATCGTCGGGTTGACCAAGCGTTACCTCACTCCCAAGAACGAGACATTCACCGCCATCCGCGATGTGACGCTGAGGGTCGAACCCGGCCAGTTCTGCGCGATCGTCGGACCGACGGGCTGCGGCAAGTCGACCACCCTCGCTCAGGTTTCCGGCCTGGAACGGCCAAGCGCCGGCTCGGTGAAAGTCCACGACCAGCTCGTTGACGGCATCACCAACGGCGTCAGCTACATGTTCCAAGCGGACGCGCTGTTCCCGTGGAAGACCGTTCTCGGAAACGTCCTGATCGGCCCGGTCCTGCTCGGAACCCCCAAGAAGGAAGCCACCTTGCTCGCAAGGGACTGGCTGCGCCGCGTAGGCCTGGCAGGCTTCGAGGACCGCTATCCTCACCAGTTGTCCGGTGGCATGCGCAAGCGCGTCGCCATGGCGGCGGCGCTGATCAACAACCCGCGGATCCTCTTGATGGATGAGCCGTTCGGCGCCCTCGACGTGCAGACCAAGGCCATCATGCAGAACGAGCTGCTGCAGCTCTGGGAGGAACTGCGCCCCTCTGTCCTGTTCATCACGCACGA
>NZ_JBFRHB010000054.1:0-22081 GCF_052115645.1 Arthrobacter sp. 2MCAF14
TCGACGTTGCGGCCCAGGACGTGATGGCGGAGGGCTTCGATCGCCACCGCCTCCACCTCGTTCCCGCGCCCGATGGTGAAAACGAAACCGTGACCCTCATGACCGTCACCGGCGTCGGTACGGATCACCAAATATGCCGCCGAATAGTCAGGATCCGGATTCATGGCATCCGATCCGTCCAGTTCCTGGGAGGTGGGAAAGCGGATATCGAAGGTGTCCACCGCGGTGATGACGCTCATAGTGCTCCTTGCTTGGCAGCGCCGTAGCGCTTCTCCTGTGCACCCGACAACGATTTTCGCCAACCGGTCAGGAATCTCAATCGAGAATAAACATCCGATGTCTAGCTTGTCAACGGGTGAATTTTTCGTACGATTGGAGAAAGCAACTGCACAGAGTTCGGACGACTGTGCGAGCACGAAGGGGGAACTGTGGATCTTAGATTTGCAAGGGGGGCCGCGTCGGCGACGAGCGGCCCGTAGTCTTGGCCCGGGGCGAAGACGGTGAACGATGGTTCAGTCTTGAGAATCTGACCCCCGACATTGATGGGGAATTCCTGGCGGGCGTGGCCGGACAAGCTCAGCGTCACGGCGCCCCAGTGCGTCCACGATCGCTCTATGCTCGGCCAGAGTGTGCGCGACTGCCTTGTCCTGCGTCAGCCCCCGCCAGATTCGTGCACGGACCGTTCAGCTGGATAAAGCCTCGAGCAAGCTACTGAGGTAGTCGTTGCCCGCGGCGTCGGTGATGACGCGGTGAAACTCCTAGTGCAGGTCGGCCACGAACGCGGCAGCTTCATTGAGCAGCTTCGCGGAGCGAACTGCGCGAGAGACCAAGACGCTCACTCAGTTCAGTTTCCGGCGGCAGGCGATCCCCGGCATGTCCTTGAACTTGCTGATTGCTTCATCTGTGACAGCCATGACTAGATCATATCGGCAAATCATCCGATGTTTAGATCAGAGTCGAAGGCAAATACTGCGCTGCGTCATCTATCCCCGCTGATGCGTAGGTAGGGGAATTGGGAGTTGCCTGATGCCCTGCGGTGGCCCGTCGCAACTTCGATTCGGGGCTCACCCGGCCGCGTTCAGGGGATGACCACCGTGAGGTGCTGGTCGCCGGTGCCGTAGTTGATGTGTAGCAGTGCGGTGGTGTCCGTTTCGGTGGAAGGGACCGTGATGTTGAGGGTGGTCATCCACGAACGCCCCGGTGGGAGCGTGGGGATATTTGTGTCGCTGTAGGACTCTGTGATGCCCTGCTGGCCCGCGACCGGTTGCAGGGTTGTGGGTGCGGATGCGTTCTTCCCGTTGTTGGTGACCGTGACTGCGACGGCAGTGGTGGCGCCGCGGGTGAGTGCGCAGGTGTCGGGGATGGCGGCGGAGACCGTGAGCGGCGCGTAGCTCTGGGTTCCGGTAAGGACGGCCGCCTGATCGGAGGTCACGCCGACCCATCCGCAGGCGGTGGCGTCCAGGGAGTTGTTGCTTGACCACAGGATGGCGCCCTGGGTCTGTGCCTGCAGGCTGGTGAGGATGTGAGTCCAGTCGGATGCGGAGATGTAGGGGTGGCTGGCGCCGTTGTTGTCCCACTGCGGCCAGATGTAGGGGTAGATGGGCAACGCGGGGTTCAGGGACTGGTCGTGAGTGACGGCCAGGTTGAGGGCATTGTCCCACCCGGACAGGGTCGAATAGTAGGTGTACATCGCCGGGGCGAAGTAGTCCAGGTACCCGGGTGTGTAGAGCTGCTGGGTGAGGCTGGTGTAGTTCGTGGACCAGTCGTAGGAGTACATGCCGATCGGCGCCGAGGGCGCGGCCTCATGCGCCCAGGTGATCAATTGCTGCCAGAGTGTCAGTTCGTTCTGCGCCTGAGCGGCGGTGGTCGCGCTGACCAAGAGGATGTTCTCGAAATCCAGCGTGAGTGGCGTGGTCGAGGCCGCGTGGAACTGGCTGATGAAGTACTGCACCTTCGCGGTGAAATCGCTCCGGGTGGGCACGTTGGTGCAGCCGGTGCCGGTACAGGCCATATGCCAGACGTCATAGACAACCGCGGCCCTGGTCAGCCCGTACTGCTCGAGGTTCGCGCGCGGGTACGACGTGTTGTCGTAAAGCGTAAACGAGGTGGCCGGCGGCGTCTGCGGCGCAGTCGTGATTCGCACGTCCTTGGGCGGCTGCGCGGAGCCGGCCTGTGCATTTGCGGTGCCCGCGGTGAACGACACCACAGCGAGAATGACTAACAATGATCCGATGATTATGCGGTACTGCGGTATCTTGTTGCACATTGCTTCTCCAAACGGGGTAATTGATCGGATGATTGACGAGAGATTAGCATCGGCGGGTGAGTCCGTCAGCGGGCCCCCCCGATGAGACTCATAAGAAGCGCTCGCGAAATTGGGTGTGTGCCTGATTTGGAAAAGGCTCGCGGAACGGGTCCGGTTCCGGGTGCTGCCGGGACCATCGGGAAGGGCCCGGGGTTGTGGTCATTGCGCAGGGAAATCACCGCGGCGCTCGACTAATCGCGGCCCCGGAATTTTGCGAGCCGACGTCCGAAGATAAGAGCGAGTCCGATCAGTGCGAGCCATATGATTGCGATGATTGCGATTGTTAACACTTTTGCGACGTCCTTTCCTTGGACGGCAACCAAGCAGAGCGGTCCCTGCCGTCTGACGGGGACCGCCCCTTGCTGGCCCGGCTAGTCCAGCTTGGCGCCCGGTGACCTCGTATCGGCACCGAGGCTGGGCGATTCGGGGATCGCCTTGCCGAAGTAATCGGTGGTCACATCATTGGCGACAGGCGTACCGGCGCCCGCCGCGGGGGAATCGTGCCGGAGCCGGACGTCCTTGGGCGTTTTCGGATCGGCGTCGATGAACCTGGGGTCGCCGGTGACCGCGTTGGTGCTGTGCGCGGGCAACTTGGTCAGCCCTTGGAAGAGGTTGTGGTCGTAGGTGTTGCTGGAATCGTAGAACGGCAGGCCACCGGGGACCGTGGAGGTGAAGATGTTGTTCCGGAAGGTTACCCCGCCCCTGCTGTGGTAGTCGCTGACCATTGCGGTGCCGGCTTGGTTGGTCACGATGGTGTTGCCGTAGACCTGGGTGTTTGTGGTCGGGGCCCCGCATCCGACGGTGATGACCCCGGAGGGCGGGCTCCAGGTGTTGCGGTCGTTGATGCTGACGTTGTATCTGGCGATGTTGTCGGACGTCTTGGCCCCGGGCGCGTTGCAGATGAGGAGGAAACCGCCCTCGTTGTCGTGGCTGTAGTTGTACTGGTAAATGTTGCCGTTGTTCGCCCCATCGATGTCGTACGCCATCGAATCCAGAACTCCGTGCCCGTGGCTCACGTCGTTGTACTCGTAGGTGACGTGGTCGGCGTTCCAGGACCACATGCCGGCGTTGTAGGCGGCTGAGCGTTCGTTGAATCCATCGACGGTATTGTGGGCCACAAGGGCGCCTGTCGAAACGCGCAGGACAACCCCGTCGCCGCCAATGTCCTTCACGTGGTTCCCGACGACCCGGACGCCCGTGTTGGGAAACCATGTGGTGGTCTGGTCGCCTTGTTCGGGTCGCTTGTTCCATGCTGGCGAAACTGATGCCGGTCCGGTCGACGTGCTGGACGCTGTTGTTCAGGACCTGTACATCCTCGAACCGGGTCGGGGTGGTGGTGCCCAATGATGAGAACATGATGCCGGCCGAGCCTTGGACGCTCTTGTCGTCGAGCCCGTTGACATCATGGACGTCGACCTCCTTGATAACGTAGTGGTGCCCGACGCCGAAGTCCGTAAGGCGGACCCAGACTCCACGTCGCTGGGCCGCGGAGGCGCCGGTGTTGCTCACATCGAGGTCGTGCAGTTCGACGTCTTCGGCGTTGGAGATCAGGACGGCGTCGCTGGCTCCCGCTCCGTCGATCCGTGGTTTGGCTCCGCTGCCGTAGCCGCCCACGGTGACGTGGGAGCTGTGGATGTTCAGCGTGCCGACGCAGGTGCTGCCCCGGAGCAGGCGGATCGAGGTCCCGGGGGCGAAGTCCTGCGCGCTCACCCTCGCCAGGCTGCGCCAGGGGTGTCCGGGATCTGCGCCAGAAGCGGCATCGTTTCCCTGTCCGCAGTCCACGTAGTATGCGGTGTTTCCTTGTGATTGTGGGGCGGGCGCGGCCGACGCGGCGGTGGCGGAAAGGGTGGCGGCCAGCGAGGCAGCCAGAATAGTCGGAAGGGTCCGGTTGAGCCGGAACCTCCTGGTGCTTGTCTTCATTGAGCTTTCCTTGATTTGGGTGAGGGGATGTGCAGGGACTGAGGTCTTTCTTGTAGTCATCGTGTAATTTCCTTGGAGCCGGTTCCTCCCGTTCTTCGTCAGTCGGTCTCTCCGCCCGCACGTCATGTCCGGGTCCCATCCTTAGGGAAGGAGGTCCACGGCCAGGGTTGTGCCGGCAAGGCCGGCCGTGGATACCCGTAGTTCTACGCCGTCCGGGATCGGACTCACTTTCACCTCGCCCGCCGAGCGCGCCCTCGTTGCCTTCGTGCCTGCGACCCGGATAACCAGTTCGCTGGCGGTCTGGGTAGGTTCAGACACGGCCAGCTTGACGATTCCATTGCTCTGCCAGGCCAGGACCAGTGCGGGGCCTGAGGCCGTGATCGAACCGACGGTGGCTGCCTGCCAGAATGCGGCTGCGGTGACCTTGCCGGTTCGCAGGCCTTGGGCGGTGGCATCGTTGCGGAGCACTTCCGTGCGCAGGCCGTTGAGGGAGGCATGCTCTGTCTCGGCTGGCGTAGCGCCGGGGAACAGGGCATAGAAGTAGGTTCCCGCGGTTCCGGTGGCCGGGCGGAGGCCGTGGTCGATGGCCATCGTGGCGTATTCGCGGCTGTAGCCCGTCGCGGGGCCTCCGGTGTTGATGGCGCGCCACGTCCCTGAGCGGCGTTCGCGGGAGACACGCACGGGTTCCCGGCCGAGGAACAGGTATCCGCCGACGCCTTCGACGTGCGCCCAGTGCACGCCCTGTGCACCTGCGCCGTCGGCCGTGCTCAAGGGTGCCCCGTCGACTGTGATGGCCCGTCCCCCGGACTGGCCGAGGTTCCGGTGTTCGATCGTCGTCTTGGCGCTGTTTGCGGATGCGGTGGTGATGTCTGCGCCGAGGGCGAGGACAAACTCCTGGGTGAAGAACCATGTCTTGCGGGCCTTCAGGCCTGTTCCGCCGGGTCCGATGAGGTGCTGGGCCACGAGGCCATAGGAGTCCAAGGTGGTTCCGCCGGTGTATTCGTTCTTTGGCGTTGAAGAACCCCACTCCCCGCCGGCCTTCGGCGGAAGGGGCGTCGTGTCGACGGTTGTGCCGGGCAGCGCCGTGAGGTCGGCTGTCGGCCAGTAGTTGTCGTCCCAGTGGGGGGCGTCTGCGGCGTAGAGGTAGGTCAGCCCCGAGCCGGTGTTGAAGCCCGTTTCGTTCTCGCCGTTTCCGCATTCGTACCAGGCGATCCGCCGGCTGCAGAGCCCGAGGGCGACGGCCCACCCGGGTCCTCGGTAGGCTGAGCGGTCCATCGCGGGGAAGTACCGGTGTCCCAAGGGTTCGGGGGCGGTGGCAGAGGTGCTGGCCTCGAGCTCGATGAGCAGGGCCAGCCGAGGGATCGAGGATGTGGCATAGATGTCGGTGACGGTGTTGCGCTTGATCCAGCCAAGGCACATGGAGCGCCAGGCTGCTGCCGTGGCCTGGTCGACGCCGCGGGCGAGCCAGAGGATGGCCTCGATGGCGCTCGCGCCGTCGCTGAAGCTGGGTTCGGAGCTGCGGGAGATGGCACGCCCGCGGACGGAGTCCATCATGAGCCCGTCGTGGATGAACGGGGCGAACGAGCGGTCGACGCTGTCGAAGAGTTGGGACCGGCCGGGGTCCGATGCAGACGATGTGCTGGCTGCGAGCAGCGAGAACAGCTTGGCCAGGCCCCACAGGAGGCCGAGTCCGTAGGTTCCGGTGTAGGGAACGGTATTGTGCTGGATGAACGAGCCGTCGGCATGGAATCCGTCTCCGCTGGCTACGTACTGCCAGGTCGGGCTGAGTGCGGAGATCGCGGCTTGAAGCCGGGGGACGTCGCCCCCGACGATGGATCGGACCATGATCCCCTGGCAGATATCGACCCGGTTTGCACCCGTGGAGAGAACCTTGCCCCTTGAGTCGGGGTACTGGAGCGTCGGGTCGGGGATGAAGTGGTCGATGGCCCGGCAGCAGGCGTCCAGGAGGGCCGGATCAAGATGGTCCTTGACGATGGCCAGCGTGTCACCGAGGGCCTTCGGGGTGCCGATCTCCCACGACCACCAGTTCCCGAACTCCGGCTGGGCTGCGTTGTAGACAAGCCGGTTCCCGTCGGCGAGCGCGTCGATGATCTCTTGCAGGACCACAGGGTCGGCCTGCACGGCGGTTCCGGGTGTCGCCCAGGCGATGGCGAGAGTCTCGATCCGGGAGTACGTGGTCACGATCTGGGCGTCCTGGGTCAGGTCTGCGTCGCTGAAGATGCGGGTCCGTGTCCCCGGGCCGGGAACCAGCAGACGGCGGACGCCGGCTACGGCTGAGTCCATACGGGTGATGACGACGGTAAACCGGGGGTCTCCCGTGGCGACGGCCGTCCGGCCGGTGAGCTGGTCCACCCACCGCTGGCGCAGGGGCTCCAGATCCGAAGCGGACACCGCAGTCGCGGTCGAGGCGAAGGCGGTGCCCAGCGCCACTGCCACGGCAACGGCTCCCGTTCCGCGCAGCAGGCTCCGTCGGGTGAAGGGGGTGGCGGCTAAGGCTGGGGGGTTCTTCATAGTCGTTCTCCTTGGATCTTCGGGCGTCAATGCCAGTGGAGGTGTTCACAGAAGTGGACCCCTCCAGGACCAGAGGAATAAAGACTCATTCCCTCCTTGAACGAACAGACTTGCCCGCCGGGCCCGAAGGACTCAGACGGCACATGGAAGAGGAGCTGGCGTCTCAGCCTGACGCCTGGATCCTCGCGCTCGAGCGGAATACGAAGGGTCCCGCTGCGATTCCCGAAGACTCCCGCCCCGTGTTCCTGATCGGCGGATCGCGCTGATGCCAGGCCCGAGGACCGCGTTGCTTACGGCCGGCATCTGTTCCGTCACACTGCGACAGCTACCCATCCAGTCCGTTGTCGCCTCTGCCAGCCAAGCCGGTCTGGATGGCATCGAATGGGGGACGGATACCCATCTCAAACATGATGCCGAGGCCAGGACGGCATCACGGCTCTGCCGCAGCCGCGGCCTTCGAGTCCTGTCATTGGGCTCCTACTACAGGCTTGGCGACTTCACCGGCTTCGACGTGGTCCTTTCGCGCGCACAGGCTGCAGGTGCTCCCCGAATCCGGGTCTGGGCCGGCGGGAAGGGTTCCGCGGAAGCTTCACGTGGCGACTGGTCCGCCGTTGTCGGCGATGCACAGCGGATCTCAGACCTCGCCGCGGCGGCCGGGATCCAGATCGCCCTCGAGTACCATGGCCGTACCTTGACCGACAGCACCCTATCCACCCTCCGGCTCCTCGATCGCATCGACCGGGCGGAACGTCCGCACGTATTGGCAGCCGCCGGTCGGCATGGAAGATCGGGCCGCCCTTGCCTCATTCCTGGAGCTGGGACCTTTCGTTGCCGGCGTGCATTGCTTCAGCTGGCGTCCGGCCACCGAGCGCCGGCCTCTGGATGACCGTCTTGGTCTGTGGCGGTCGGTCGCCTCCGCCGCCTCGGACCTTGGCAGGCAGCTGGATTTCATGCTGGAGTTCGTCGCCGACGACAGCCCCCGGAACGTGCTCTCGGACGCGGCAACCCTGAGCAGGGTCCTGCGTGCAGCGTCCTCGGGTGCTCCATTCTGCTAGCAGGGTCTACGCCGGTTGCAGCGTGCGGGTCTGCCCGGTTGCGGCAGATTGGTAGGCCTGCAAGACCACCTCGACGATGTGCCTTGCGTGTTCGTTCGACACCAGGGACGGCACCCCTGCTATCGCCGCGCAGAAGTCGGCCAGCTGGGAGGTGAAAGCACTTTGGATGTCGAGGTCCGCGTATTCGTGGAGCACTCTCGTGCGTCCGTTCTTCCGAAGAAAAGCGCCGCGCCGCGCGTCGGCCAGGAGGGTTCCGCCCTCGCACACCAAGAGCAGCCTGTCCACTGGCTCCGGGCAGTCCGAAACGACCCCGATGCCCACATCGACGCCATTGGCCAGGGCAAGCGAAATCCGCCCGTCTGTCTCGACCCCTGCGGCAAAGCGGTCAAGGACCTTCGCCCGGATGCTCTCGGCCCGCGCGCCCCCGAGCCAGAGACCCCGGTCCAGGCAATGGGCCCCGATGTTCATCAAGGCCCCTCCGCCTGACACTGCCGGGTCGAAGAACCAAGCCGGCCGGGCGCTCGGGCGGTAGTCCGTGCTCCTCAAGTCCTGGACGGCCAGCACCCGGCCGAGCTCGCCGTCGTTGACGACCTTCTCCAAGGCCACTTTCTCCGGCAGGAAATGCTGGATCATCCCCACCACGAGAGCTACCCCGGCGCTGCGGCATGCTGCCTCCATCGTCAGGCAGTCCTCCACGTTGGTCGCCATGGGCTTCTCCACGAGCACATGGCGACCGGCTGCTGCGGCGTCGAGGACCATCTGACGGTGCAGTGCATGCGGCGTGTTCACGATGACGGCGTCGACTTCAGGGTCATCCAGGAGGCGCCGATAGTCGGTCGTTGTCCGTGCCCCCCAGTCAGCGGCGACCGAGCGTGCCACTTCTTCCCTGAGATCGCAGACGGCCGTCAGCCGTAGACCGAGCCGTTCCGCAGCCACGGCGTGCAGCCGTGCCACTGCCCCCGCTCCGATGATCCCTATCTGCACAGTCCTCTTGTCCTTTCCTCGCGAAACGCGTTCAGCTTTGGAAGATGATCGTCCCGGCCAGGTTCCGGGCGCCGCACGAGTCCCGTACGACGATTCGGGGCCGGAGCCGCACTTGGTGCAGCGGGCACTCGTCCCCTTCCTTCAGTCGGCGCAGCATCACCTCGGCAGCGATCCGTCCAAGCCTGTGCTTGGGGGGCGCCACGGCCGTCAAAGGCACCTCCGCCAGATCGGCGAGCTCGTCGTCGTAGGAGACGAGGGCAAGATCCTCGGGTACGCGGAGGCCCGCCCGGCGGGCCGCGGCCTGGATCTGGGTCGCTTCCCGGTCTCCGAACACGAGAACCGCCGTCGCGGCATGGAACCGCAGGAACTCCAGCATCTCCTCGGCAGCGCCCGCCTCCCATTCGGTTTTCGTGGCCCGCTCGAGGTGGGGGATGAAACCGAAGTCTTCCACAGCCCGGAGGTATCCGGCCACGATCGCCGGCTCGGTCGCAGTCCGGCCACGGGTCAGCAGGGACACCGAAGAGTGTCCGAGACCGCGGAGGTGGGCGACAGCGTCATAGGCTCCCCCGACGTGATCCGAGCACACATGCTCCGTGCGGTCTGCGGGGCCGAGGTCCGTGAGGCTCCGCTCCAGCAGCACTACGGGAACGCCCTTCCGCATGAGATCCTGGGCGCGCGCATGAGGGTCTGAGATACCGGTCAGCGTAGGAACGAGGATGAGGCCATCCACTCCTGACTCCAGCATCCGCTGGATACCTGTGTCTTCCAGTCCGGGGTCATAGTTGTAGGCCGAAAGGTGCAAGCTCACACCGTTGGCCCTCAGCGTCTCCTCGATGCCTTGGAGGACCCGGGGGTAGTACAGCTGTGTGTCTGGCAGAAGGACGCCCACGGCGTAGCGCGAACGGCGCAGCACCGGACGGGGCTCGGCGACGAAGCTCCCGGCACCCTGTCGCCGGACGACGAGTTCTGCCTCCACCAGTTCGTCGAAGGCTCGCCGCACGGTCGTAAGCGACAGGCCGGTCTGCATCGCAAGCTCCGCCTCCGTTGGCAGTTTCGCACCCACGGGCCACGCACCAGCGAGGATCCCCCTGCGGAGTTCCTCGGCCAGGACCTTGAACTTGAGTTCGCGCGAGACCATGTACCGGGCATGCCCGCTCGGCGTCAACGACACTGTTCCCTCCTCCACATCGCGGCTTGTTCGAGTCTCGCCAATAAGAAAGGGAGGAATAAAGGAGTACTCCGTTCGCACTTCACCCTGAACTCCCTTATTTCCTACCTCGGCCGCCCTAGGGGCCGTCAAGACAACTCAACCCACGGTGACCTTTCATACATTCCTGCTTGATTCCTATTATTTCCCGCTGGTTATGTCTAGGCCCAGGCCGCAATCGCGGCCCCCTATTGACAAGAGGAGGACGACATGGGAATTGCTTCCCGTCTCATCCGGCCGTTGGCCCTCGCCACCGTGTCGGCACTCGCCCTGGCCGGCTGCGGCACCGGCGGAACATCCGCCGGGTACTCCACCGGACCCATCATTTACTGGTCGATGTGGAAGGAGGGAGAACCCCAGCAGAAGGTCATCGCAGGGGCCATCAGCGATTTCGAGGGCGAAACAGGCATCCAGGTCAAGGTCCAGTGGCAGGGCCGATCGAACACGGACAAGCTCGTCCCCGCCCTGAATACGAACAACGTCCCGGACATTGTCGATCAGACGTTCGCCAAACTCGCCACTGTCCTCGGCGATCCCGGCCAGGCAAAATCGCTCGGCGACGCCTATGCTGCGGACGTCGAAGGCTCAAAGGTCTCGGCGCTTGTCCCGGCAAAGTATTCGTCGCTGGTGAACATCCAGAATAAAGACGGACAGCCCTGGCTCATCCCTTACAACCTCATCACCGACGGGATCTGGTTCAACGCAGCCAAGCACCCGGATCTCGTGACCGCACCGCCGAAGGACTGGGCAGGCTTCCTGGCCCTCCTGGCCAAGATAAAGGCGTCCGGCGTCGCGCCGATCGCCGCCGACGGGGACATTGCCGGGTACAACTCAATGTGGTTCACGACCCTCATGAACCGGACCGGCGGAGCCGGCTCATTCCGGACGCTGGTCTCTGACCGCACCGGCGCCGGCTGGGACGACCCCAAGGTCCTGCGGGTCGCCCAGGAGGTTGAGCAGCTCGTCGACGCCGGCTACCTCATCAAGGGATACGACGCGAGCAAGTTCCCCGCCCAGCAGCAAGCCTGGGGCGCGGGGAAAGCCGACCTGATCCTCAACGGATCCTGGATCCCCGCCGAGACCAAGAGCTACGCGGCCGAAGGCTTCCAGTACTCCTCGTTCCCCCTGCCCGGCGAAAGCGGGAAAGCCCCCCTGGCGCGGACCGACTTCACCGGATTCGCCGTCCCCGCCAAAGCCAAGAACGCGCAGGCCGCAGAGAAGCTGGCGACATACCTGCTACGAAAGAAGTACCAGAACGCCTTCGGGACGCAGGCGACGATTCTCCCGGTGCGGTCGGACGCGGCAGTTCCCGACGCGCTCAAGAAAGCCAAGGAGTCCCTCGACAGCGCCCCCAGCGTGTACCTGCAGAACGACGGCGTTACCTACCCTGGTTACATCGAGAAGGTGTTCGGCCCACTCGACGACCAGCTGTTCCTGGGCAAGATCTCATCGCAGGAGTTCGTCTCACAGATGAAAACGGCCCAGATCCAGTACTGGAAGGACAAGGGCCAGTGACAGCCATACTCCGCCGCCAAGAAACACCGGTGGAGGCTCGTCCCGCAAGCCTTGGGCGACGGTCCCGCACCGCTGCCCAAGGCAGCACCATCGAACGCCAGCGGCGTCGGCTGCTCGTTCCATTCGTCGGGCCGGCGTTCCTCTTCTACACAGTACTGTTCGTCGTTCCCGCCCTCGCGGCCGTCTGGATCAGCTTCAACGCCTGGACGGGATCAGGGCCCATGACTTTCGTCGGCCTCAAGAACTACACCGCAGTTTTCCAGGACCAGCTGTACCTCAAGTCGTTCGGCAACACACTGCTGATCCTCTTCGTCGTCGGCACCGTCATCTTCGTCCTCGCCTTCACCATGACGCTTCTTTTGCGTGACATGGCAGGACGGAAAATCATCAGATCGGTGATCTTCTTCCCCCACCTGATCAACGCGCTGGTCTTCGGCATCCTCGCTGGTTTCGTCTTCAACCCCGGGGGTCTTGTGAACACTCTTCTAAGGCCATTGGATGTGACGTCCCCGCCCGCCTGGCTCGCACAAGACAATCTTTTCCCGCTGATCATGGCGACGCTGGTGGCCACAAGCACCGGGTACTTCACCACCATCCTCATGGCAGCCGTCGACAGGATCCCGCCCTACCTCTTCGAGGACTGCGCGTTGGCAGGCGCAACCGCCTTCCAACGACTACGCCACGTCATCCTCCCCCTGACCTGGGACGTGTTCGGTACATGCGCAGTCCTGTGGACAATCTCATCGATCAAGATTTTCGAAATCATCTGGGTCTTCGGTGGCAGCTCGGGTTCAGGAATCCCGCCAACACAAAGCTGGACCACAGCGGTCTACACCTACGTCACCGCCTTCTCCGGAACGTCGACACCGGCCTATGGGGCGGCGACCGCGTCCGCCATCATCTCGCTCGCGCTCGTGTCGGTACTCGTCATCCTGCTGCGGCGGCTCATGCACCGCGAAGCCATCGAGTTCTAGGAGCATCAGAATGACAGCACCAGCGAAGCCGCGATCCGCTCCCGGCCGTGCCAGCCAGACCCTCGTTGAGAGATCGCCCCTGCGCACCGTCGGGGTCTCCGCCCTCTGGGGGATCGTCGCATTGAGCATTTCCACGCTCCTTTGGATGGTGCTCCAGGCCTTCCGCGACACCCGATCGATCCTCGGGGATCCATGGGGGCTGCCAACTTCCGCGGACCCGACGAATTTCATCCACGCCTGGACCTCCAGTTCATTCGGCCTGGCGACCCTCAACAGCGTCTTGGTCACCCTCGTTGCCTCCTCAGTGACCGTCGGCCTCGCGGCCCCTGCAGCCTACTACCTCAGCCGCATCGAGAACCGCCTCACAGGCTTCCTCAGCCTCTACTTCATCCTTGGCCTCGGCATTCCCGTCCAGGTCGTCCTTATCCCGCTGTTCGTCATGCTCGACCGTGCGCAACTGACGGACAGCCTGCTCGGACTCAATCTCGCTTACATCGGCCTTGCCATGCCGTTCAATGTCTTCCTGCTCGCTGCCTTCTTTAGAAGCCTGCCCCTCGAGCTGGAGGAAGCAGCCGCCCTGGACGGAGCGAACGCCTTCTCCACGTTCGTCAGGATCACCCTCCCCCTCGCCAGAGGCGGACTGGTCACGGCATTCACCCTGCAGGTCATCGGAAACTGGAACGAGACATTACTGGCCCTGACCCTGCTCCAGAGTACTGAGAAGTACACGCTCCCCGTAGCGCTGATCTCCTTTCTCCAGCAGCAAACCTACTCAGGCGCTGACTGGGGCGGCCTCTTCGCCGGCCTGTGCCTGGTAGTTTTCCCGATGCTTGTCGTCTACCTCTGGCTCGGACGACGACTCACCGAGGGACTGACAATGGGAATGAGCAAGTAACCGGATTCTCCCAGGCACCGGTGGAGGATCGTGCCCCACCACTGAACCCGGCCGGCATCCAGCGACAGATCCAGGCCCGCTGCGCCAAGCCCTAGTCTTGGGCGAGTTTCGACAATCTTTCATCGGATGTTTAGAAGGTCAATCAACCAAAGCCTTGCGCGGTGGCGCTGATATCGCGTATAAACTCACTTGTAACATCCGATGTATGTGATGTCGGCACCAGCCGACACAGCATCAATGGCCAAGTGACATGCGCCGCCAGCTACCACACCGACGATTCCCCCTCGATAGGAGTCAGAGCCATGCGAACCCGTCCCGTCATCCGGTCCGGACTGATGGCCGGATCCTTGCTGCTGAGTTTCGCAGTGAGCACCGGTACCGCTCAGGCGGCCAAACCGAACACCCTTTACGTATCACC
The DNA here is from genome assembly GCF_052115645.1 of Arthrobacter sp. 2MCAF14. Lineage (NCBI taxonomy): Bacteria > Bacillati > Actinomycetota > Actinomycetes > Micrococcales > Micrococcaceae > Arthrobacter > Arthrobacter sp. 2MCAF14. The sequence continues at coordinate 13,806 of NZ_JBFRHB010000054.1, forward strand.
GACCGGCTCAGGCAGCTCGTGCGCGATCACCGCGCCCTGCAGCTTGGCCGAAGCCCAGCAAGTCGTACGCCAGTTGGCGCCCTCGATGACGGATGACCTCACCGTCCTGCTACGGGGCGGCACTTACCGGGTGTCCGAACCGATCCCGTTCGGCCCGCAGGATTCCGGCACCGGTGGCCACAAGGTCGTGTGGGCCGCGTTCCCGGGACAGAAGCCGGTGATCAACGGCGCGGAGAAGGTTGCCGGATTCAGCTTGTATGACAGTGCCAAGCACATCTACCGGGCAAGCGTGCCCGCTGGAACCGTGAGCCGTCAGCTGTTCGTCAACGGGGTCCGTGCGGATCGCGCTCGCAGCACGCTCAACCCGTCCGGGTTCACCCTGTCCGGCTCCTCGTTCACGACGGCCGACCCGTCCTACGCCTCGTTCACAAACCAGAACCAGATCGAGGTGGTCTTCAACTCGGCGTGGAAGCACATGCGCTGCCCGCTGGCGAGCATCACAGCGAGCGGCGGCGGCTCCAGCCTCAACGTAAGCCCAGCATGTTTCAACAACAACAACACGAACGTGCCCCATCCGGGCTTCCCGTTCAACGGGTCCGGTCTGCCCAGGCTGACCGGGATCACCTGGCTCGAGAATGCCTATCAGTTGTTGAACCAGCAGGGTCAGTTCTACCTCGACAGCACGAAGGGCGAGCTATACTACATCCCGCGTGCGGGCGAGGACCTCTCCACCGCGGACGTCGAACTGCCGGTCGCCCAGACCCTGCTCGACGTCGCCGGCACGCCGGGTCACGTCGCCCCGGTGAATGACAACGACAGCCATGCCACCTATACGGGTGCCTGGAGCGTCTCGGCCGGGCGCGGGACCAATGACTTCAACTCCGACGTTCATTACACGACCACGAATGGTGACTCAGTCAGCTACACCTTCACCGGCACGGGCCTGCAGGTTCTGAGTGAGGTCAACTCGGACGAGGGCAATATCGATGTCTACGTCGATGGCACGAAGACCCAGTCGGTCTCTGCCGGCGCCACCTCCCGGCGAGTACAGCAGCCGATCGTCACCATCACCGGCCTGTCCCGGGGCCAGCACACCGTCAAGCTCGTGAAGACGTCCGGCCAGTTCATGCTCGTCGATGCCTTCACCGTGATTCCCGATGCCGTGACCCCGGTGCACGACATCACCTTCCGCGGCATCGGCTTCGCTTACGCCACCTGGAACCGGCCCACCACCGATGGCTACATCGACAACCAGGCCGGGGTGCTGTGGGATCCCGTCACGCAGGCACCGATTCGGATCCCGGCGGCGGTGCAGGTCCATCGCGGCCTCGACATCACGTTCGAGCGAAACACGTTCGGCCACCTCGGCGGAACCGGGATCGATCTCGCGGACGGTACCCAGAACTCCGTCGTCAACGGGAACATCATCACCGACACCTCCGGTGGCGGCATCTCGATGGGTGAGGCCGATGACTACTACCAAAACCAGACCGCTCTGATGACGAGCGGCAACACGGTGACCAACAACACCATCACGTACGTCGGTCAGGACTACCAGGACGCCGTCGGCATCTGGGTCGGCTACACGCGCAACGTCGCTGTGTCACACAACGAAGTCGGCTACACCCCTTACTCCGGGATCTCCTTGGGTTGGGGTTGGGGCTACGCATCCAGCTACGGAACCACGTATGCGGGAGCCAACCAGATCATCGGCAACTCCGTGCACAACGTCATGCGGGTACTGCACGACGGCGGTCCGATCTACACCCTCGGCGGTCAAGGCGGCGGCGACGGCAGCATAACCTCCGTGCTCGCTGGCAACGTAGCCGCCGAAGGAAACAACACCAACAACATGCTCTACCAGGACGAGGGCAGCTCGTATTGGAACACCCACGACAACCTGGTGCGGTTCGGCGGGGCGACCTGGATCGGCATGTGGATCCGGAGCATCCATGACATCAACATCCACGACAACTACTCGGACAACCCGAGATACAACAACAACGGCACCAACATCACATTCAACCAAGCCACCATCGTCACCGATGGCGCCTGGCCGCCGGCCGCGCAAGCGATCATCGCGGTCGTCGGTCCCGACGAGAAGTACCGGCCGAAGACCGGCCTGTTCGATGACGACGAGCCGACCATCGCCTACCTCGGACCCTGGTCCGCGGCCGCGAATCGGGGCGTCGGTGACCTCAACGACGGTATCCACTACACCTCGGCCAACGGAGCCAGCGCAGCGTTCGCATTCACCGGAACCAGCATCAAAGTGATCGGCGAGAAGAACTCAAACCAAGGCCTGGTCGAGGTCTACATCGACGGGATCTCCCAAGGTCAGGTCGACACCTCCGCGGGCAGTCGGCAGGTGCAGCAGGCCATCTACAGTCAACAGAACCTGGCTCAGGGCACCCACACCGTCACGATCGTCAAGCGCGGCGGCTCCGTCATGACACTCGACGGTTTCGATCTCACCACGAGCGACAGCGGCAACCACACTGACGCCTCGAATGACAGCTGATGCTCGGGCCATTCTGACCGACAGGAATCTGTCGGTGGGGAAGCAGTATCCGGGCTAACCGCAATACCGCTTACTTAGGCGGGTTTGGGTATCCGTTTGAGTTGCCAGCCGGACATCTTGCGTTTGACGACGCGGGGTTGGTGCGTTGTCGGCGTGCTGGCAGGAGGTCGTGGAGGATCTCGCCGGTGAAGCTGGCGAAGGCTTTCCGGAGTTTTCGGGGGGAAAAAGCCGGGCCGTCGGCGAGGGTTCGACGGGCTGCCGGGAGAATGCGTGTGAAGGAAAACCATAAGGGTCTTCTTCGAACAGCAGTGCGACTTCGCCAATGAGTGACCGCAGGGCGTAGTGGACGCAAAGGTAGCCGTAGATTCCAGGGTCCAGGATGGTGCCACCACCTGAACGAACCATTCGCCGAACTGCACACCGTCCAGCGTGTACAGAACCTCATCGCGACCGGCATCAACCAACCGGACAAGAGCAGCCAACACTCCAAGCCGATCTACAACGAGGACACCGGAGAAAACGAGAGAGCCACCCCAGCGGGTGGCTCTCGCGTTTTCCAAGAAGTTGAAGACCTACTCGGCGGCATGAACTTGGTCCAAGTTTTGAGTAAGGCCTCTATGGTGGGCGTCCTACAAGCCTATTCGAAACAAAGTAGCCAATCGGTCAAACTTCGTTCCTTAATAGGTAGGCTCCACGCTGCCCCTATTTTAACACGGACACCTTCACCTATCCCCCGCCGGTTCATCCAGGTGAGGGCTGAGCAGACGGCGGAGATGGCAGCGGCCTATCTGGGTGGTGTGCCAGTGGCAGAGCTAGCGAAGACCTACGGTATCCATCGTGGCAGTGTTAGTAAGCACCTCCGTCGACATGGCATTGCCCCACGCCCAGTTGGACTAGACGAGCAGCAGATTGCCGAAGCAGTCAGGCTCTATGAGCAGGGTGATTCCCTGGCGACGATCGGCACGCGGATGGGCGTGACAGCGCATACGGTGCGGTCGCGGCTGGTTGAGAGGGGCGTGAAGATGCGAAGTTCGTATGAGCATCTGATACCCAAGGAGACAGCCGAGAACCTATAGGTCAAAGCCTTCTTGCACTCGTTGCGCTTCTTCATCATTCCGTCGGGCTTCGTGGCGGTAACCCTCAGCGACACGACGAAGTAGTCGGGCCGTCTTCGGCCACTCATCAGTAATCTTCGCCGCGAAATCGTCGAAGTTAGCAGCAAGAGCACGCTCTTGGTCACCGCCTTCAGTCATGCCTCGCGATGTCATACCTCGCTTGTTGCGTATGCCGATAATGAAGTTCTGATTGATGACATCAGTACTGCTACTGTCTAAGAAGTTTCGTATGGCAAGTGGCGGCCATATATCTTTATCTGTCTTGGCATGTGCAAATACTTGTCCGATATGAGATTCTCCAACGTCGAGCCGGTCGACCTCACCTAACAGCTTACGAGCTGAGTTAACCCATTCGATGAGCGCTGGCTCATCGATCTTTCCCGACTCTGGATCTGATCCAGGAATAACTTTCCATCGATGCAGCAACTCCCATGCGTTATGCACGACAGCATCTGAACTCTTCTCCTCCTCCTTGCCATCTTTCCTGCGGTAGAGATGAGAGATGATCTGTACGAAGAACTCTGGTGATGAGGCAAGGAGCGATTGAAGCGCGAGAATATTGGCGCCGTCATCGAGAGCGGGAAGTAGCCGCCATTGGAGAAGACCAAGTTCTTCTGTGGAAATTTCGTTGGCCGTACCTACGTAGTCGAGCAGAGCAGCGATATCATACTGAGAAAGCCCATGCAGGTCAGGATCTTTTACTTGTGTGAGCTGGTTCAGTAGAGACGCTATCAACTTTGAATCTAAGGCCGCTTTTCCATTGTGCGAGTATATAGCCATGAGATCGAGCGCGACTGCGATACGACCGTATTCACCCAGCTTGGCTGCGGTTTCATTTACTAGGGCGAAATCTCCTCGACCGAAAATCTCAAACTCGGACCAATACAACTCATCCACTTCTGGCCCCGCCTCGGCTGCCGCTTCCCATGCCTTTGGTAGGTCCTCGACTATACGAAGAATTCTAGCTTTCACGAGCGGTTGCTCCTGGCCCGAGACTAGTGCCAGAAGCCCGTCTGTATCGTCTACGAGCCTCTTCCGTAGAGCGGAGTGCGCGAATTCTATCGAGGAATTCTCGTCAGCAGCGAGTAGTTGAGCAAGTTCGTTTAGGTCAAAGATGATCTCCGGAGAAGATGCAGCCGCATATCCCACAGCCCAAGGCTTGACGACCTTCTTCGCAAATTCAATCAGCCCAGGAATACCTGCTTGGCGATAGACACTTTCAACGGCTTCGATCTGCCTTCTAAGCACTTCGGCGTTGTACTTGTCGTAGTCGTCCCTAAGGTCGATGTAGCCGAGATCCGGGGTGTGATCGAAAAGCCACTCAACCCTCTCCGCCTGATCGGCAGGCTTGAACTGCTCTGCGAGTGAATCAAGCTCCTGAAGAGCAGTCTCATCAAGCGACCACTCAGCGTCCTTAAATTGTCGGTGCCGGCGAATCAATGAAGTCAGCGACTTCCAGATCGATTCCGAAGTTTCCTGAGTCAGGCCGAGCGCCTTCGATTCTTGAAAAACTCCAGTCACTTGCGCGCGCAAGTCAGGCGTTAGGTCATCCAGTTTATCTACAAGGTTTACGAGTCTTGATGTATCCAGGCGCGCAAGATCTAGCGCCAAGTCAACGACACAAGCCACAGCCTCAAAGTAGTTGGCCATCGTGACTTTGGTGTCAGCATGTAGCTCTTTCCAGTCATGAAATTCTGGGCCGCTGCCATCAAATGCTGTCGAGTGGGCTTCCGGGAGAAGAGCCAATAAGAGTCCCCACGACTGCTGCGGATGTGACTTGGTGAACTTCGCGAGAACAGCATTTCGGGATTTTAGTGTGGCACCTGTCTGGGGATGCCAAGGAAGGAAAATATTCACCAATGAGCTGACTGGTCGATTGGATAACTTGCCGCCCGGATCCATCTCAGCTATGCGCATCAATAGCTCCGTGGCCGCCCCGAAGTAAGCCGGCGACCAGGCAAGCGCTTCGAGAGCCTGCAAGAAGTAGACATGTGGACTGGTCGGTGACATGAAGTCGTTACTCGTATCATCAAATAGCTTTCCGTCCAGCACACCACCAGACCTGACGGCAACGTCCAGTTCTTCCATGAAAATGTCTGGGGCGGCCTCGGCCAGAAGACCGACAACGTCTACTAGTGACTCCCATAGCTTCCCAGTTGCGTCCTGATTGGCTCGCTCCAGGATTGCTCGCGAGACGAGCTCCGCCCATCCCTTAAGAGACTGGTTACCAGCCCGATGGTCAACCTCGCCACCTAGTGCACTTAGCAAAGCGGTCGTTCGGGCGATGCCTTTCCTCAAGTCTGTCGAGTGACTCCGAACCTTTCCATCCAAATTGGCCCGCCACCGATCCTTAGGAGGTAAATCGAGCTTTGGATCGACGGCACCCAATACTTCTTGGACCGCAAGCTCCCAGGAGCGAAGATCATCAAGAGTAATTCGAGGGGCAAAGCTCGGAAAGCTACTCTTCGGTTCCAAGACTTTCCAAGCCCCTCGAACTCTCGTGAAAACAGGAGCAGCACCGTCTACCCACTTACTGAGCTCGGCTTCGACGGCATCAACGCTCAGGCCCGTCATCTTTTCAAGCATTGCAACATCGCCCGGACGCTCGAGGTTCCATGACCCTAAAAGCCAAGCGCGCCGTGCAATGACAGAGCTAGCTGCCCCTTCCACAGTCCCTGCTGTTACGACACTGACAGTCCCAGTAACAAGCTGCTTGTACAGAGGTACGCTTTTACTCAAGGCCAAGCTTAGCTTTGATGCACGAGTCGCATCCATGCCAGCTGCTTCCAGGAGCGACTCAGAAGCGTTTATAGGTACCCTTGGCAAGAGTACAGATGCTGCAGCCGGGTCCGTAGTATGCATCACTACATGATGACCAGTAACCTGATCGGCATGCCTGATCAGAGACTCTTCAAAGGGAACCAATATAAGTGAGCCAGTCGTTCGCCCGAGATCCATAAGTGCGCCGGGCTCAAACACCACAAGTGCTCGATCAAGCAGATCCTGCTGTATTCTAGGCTCTGCTGTTTTGATTACGGCTGCAACGAAGGCCAACACGTCGTCTGTTGATGGTGCTTTGATCCAGACATGCGCGCTATCTTCGTCGACGAATCGCCTCAACAATTGAGCCGCTTGGTCAGCACGGCCAGCTACGAGAAGCTCAGGGGTGAGTAAACCTTGAGTGCCGGACGTGAATTGGTTCCACCAATGCTCCAATGTACTAACACCGTTCGAACGGAGACCAAGCTCTTCTGAAAACCTAATGTGAGTACGAGGAGAGCTCTCTAGTGCAGCAAGAAGGTCTGCGGACGTATGCACGACGACGTCCTTCCATTCACCAAGAGCCGCCTTCTCCCGCGCCCATTTGTGTCCATCGCGCCACCGGCGAGGCGTCACAAACACAAATGTCGTTGAACTCCTATCGACGCCAAGGGAGTCCTCCATGCGACTGTCGTAGTCTTCATTCGCTTTCTTCTTTGGGTTAGCATCCGTCCCAAACTCCCAAACACTCCGTCCTAGTGGTACGAAGGGAGTCTGCACTGGAGATGTGACAATACCGTCGTATCCTGGGAAGTCGACATGCTCATCCCCCTCCATCGTTAGCTCTGTTACGCCCGGAACGATGGCAGTAATCAGATTCCTAACTACGTTCGGCAGCTTAGCTCTCGTGGCATAAGTAATAGCCCATTCCTCGATTTGCTGCTGATTGGCAAGATGAGGTAGACGATAATTCACTAGACAACCCCGGCTAAGCACGCGCAACTTAGGTCCACCGACGTCCGGCTCGTCAAGGTACCCCCAAATTTATTGCGCTGCACGATAGACATTCTGTCCCCTATTGTGACAGCGAATTTCTATCGGTCAAGCTTCTGATTACGTGTCATCTCACGCAAGCGATCCGGGTCTTCTATAGCCAGTCTGTCCACAATCTGCATACTAGTAGTGACGTACGCATCGAGATCGATGCGGGGCTGCACGAGCGGACGCAGACTCAAGACTTTGCCTTTGTTGACGTCACTGGCGGCATAGACCTTTTGGACCGGTCGCCCCGCCTGGAGCCGCCGACCCAGCTCGGCGTAGGCCTTGCCCGCGCGATGGGGTAGTGAACTGCCTTCGACCTTTAGGGTTACGTAGTGAGCATGGAGTTCAGTCTCAGTTGGCCGGTCAGCGCAGAGGAAGTATTCATGGACTGCCCATTGCTCTTTTGGATCGAGCAGGACAAAGACGCCCTGGCGTTCGTTCCAAAGCTGGCGCAGCTGCAGGTGACGTTGGTGGTAGATCTCATAGGTAACTCGGGGCATTGCATGACGGCTCGACTTTCTGACGACAGAATGCCATGAATTGAAGAATTATACGAGCATGAGCAACTTGGCTAAATTTAGATCCAGATCACCCAGCGTCATGTCGCACGACTTGGGCATCAAGAATCACTTTGATGGCTCATCGCATTTGAGGGTGTAGCGGGGGTGGGCGCGTCGGTGGCCGGATAGRGGTCGAGGTCTTCCGATGATGGAAGTTCCTACACTGCCCATCCGGAAGACCTCGACGTGTCCCACGCTACCTTCCTGCCTCCTGACCTGACTACGTTCTGCCGGCTCGATGAGCTTGGGCTCGAAGCTGCCGGGCAGCGTCTCGCCCCT
>NZ_JBFRHB010000055.1:0-21212 GCF_052115645.1 Arthrobacter sp. 2MCAF14
TGGCCCGTCCCCGTCACTCGTCAAGCTCATCGCCGGTGCCGTCGGAGACAGCGGCCGTCAAATGGACAACGGCGGTTTGCCGCCCACCCAGATGCTCCCGTCGCTCCGCCCCGTGACCTCCGAATCGGGGGCCCCCGGCGTAAACCTTGGCAGGGAACTGGCGGCGCAAAAGCTGTAGTCCGGCGGTCAACCTCGGGGTGTCCAGACGTGCGAACCGAAGCCTCTCACCGGTAAGTCCGCCGTGCCGTACCTTGAACGGACAAATCCGCCGGACATCCATCAGGAACGGCTTACCTCGACACGCCTCGCCGTGGGAGCTGTCCACGGCAGCGGGGAGTGTCGCTAGTACAACAGCCGAGTAGCGCGGCCGGACGAGCGTTTTGGCTTCGGCCGTGGAAGGGATCTCGACGCATCGACGACCTTCAGGATCGGTCCCTGGATAGGGCCATGAACGGTACATTCGGAAAACATTCACTCTTGTGTCGTTCCGCTTCATTTGCGCCCACAGCGTACAGGCGAGAGGCACGGCAGCCGGCAAAGGGTCACCTATGCCCACAGCGCACCGCCGAGCTGGAATCAGGTCGTCCGTCCCTCGCCCACACTGAGCCCAGGCGGCAAAGCGATCCTCTTCGCTGGCTGTGTCGTGTTGACGTTCAGGCAGCGTTATTCCGGTGGACGGCAGGGCCTGGGGCATCGGCTGAGTGGTCAGCCTGGTATCGCGGAGTCATGATCGGGGGAGCGGGATCTGACCTGGGTGGCGATCCGTGGGCGGGGATTTCGGGGCAGAGGTCGGTGATAAGTCCCATCCCGGCATACTCGCGAACGGCCGTGATGCCGGCGACAGCAGCGGGTTTGTCGGGAAATGACCTGGAAAGGGCCATTACGGTGCCGTCTTTTGCTTTGAGACGGAATCTGAAGCTCATGTTCTCGTCTGCGAAGAGTTCGAAAGTACCGGTCATGGGCATCCTCCTGGATCGGGAAACGAGCCGCGTGGTCTTTACTTGTCAGGTCCGGGGCGTCCCGGCCATCAGGTCGTCATTGCGATTCTTTACGTCGTTTGTGAGGTCCACCACACGCGGACGAAACTCAGGGTACTTAGGCGCTCGGCCTACTGGCGAGTATTCCGGGGGCGATGGTATGAAAGTCGGCTGCCACACACCAAGCACAAAACGCCCGGTAAATCCGGGGGACAGACGGCGCTCAAAACGACGTCGGAGGAAAGGATTAACTGTGGCGCCAGCCGCACCTACGGATGGTGCCGGAATCATCGTGGAAGGCTCCTCGCCCTGAATGGCTTTGGCCTCGGCTCCCACGCCGTCCCGCGGGGCTAGCCGCCAAGCCTTCAGAACACCGCTTTACGATCGCACGGGCCGGAAGGTGTGGCAGCGCCGCGACAATGGCAACCCGGATCCAGAGCGCGACCGCTGTGCATGGATCAGCCAGTGGACGCGGAGCGGGGCCCTGTTCGACGTAGTGGAGTCTGTGGTCCGGTCCACGTGCAGCCAGGACCACAAAGTTGAGGGGCCTTGCGTCCCGGTATGCCGGAACTATGGGTTATCGGTCGATGTCCAGCAGGTGTAAGAGTCAGCATTGTCCCTCACGTTCTCTATGATCGCTTTCAGAGTCCCCGCTATCGCCGCTGCTGCTTCGGAACGGCTGACGGGTCTCGGGGTCGGTGCACGTGCGCTCCGATGGAGGAGACCACCCGTGTCTGGGCTAACACTACGTTAGGAACTCCCGAACGGAAATGCCCCAATTAAAGTGATGGCACACGGTCAGTTACTGGCCGGCGTAGCGACCAAACGACCCCAAATTCCTTTCGTTTGTTGCACGCGTCACAGTCTGTTGTTTAGCCTCCTGGCCAGTGCTATAAAAAAATTATCCCAACCACGACATACGTTTGTTGGGAAGAATCCCTCAGTTTCTGTGCGGGAGTGGGGAAAGCATGACGATTCGTTCCGACCGGTTCCGTCCTGTTCCGCGAACTCGGCGGGCTCGCCCAGCGGGTTGTTGTCGTGGCCTCCCGGCGGGCGGCCACGACAACCGGCAACGGGCGCGACGGGAGGAATTTCTCGTCACCTACGGGCTACCCGCAGCTGTCCTCGATCCGGTGGAGATGGATGCCGAACCCCGTCCGACCGTGACGGCGCCGTCGCAGACGACGGGGGAGGGGAGGAAAGCTAGCAATGCCGCTGTCGGACTATGAGCGCCGGCGCCTCCAGGCACTCGAATACGATCTGGCTGCCGAGGACCCTGCTTTGGCGCGGGAACTGGGGGCGGGGACGCCTCCCCGGCTCTGGCTTCGCAGATGGACGGGCATCCTCGTGACACTCTGGGGTTTCGGTCTGTTGATTCTGGGTATCGCCGCCCACGTACCGGTTCTCGGGGTCCTGGGCTTCCTGTTCATGATCGGCGGTGCGTGCGGATACCCCCTGCGCTGGCCTGCCTGCCGGTTCCGGACCGGGCCAGGGACAAGAAGCTTCGGGAGGATGACGGTGCGCGGATCCCGGGGCCAGCCGTGGGAGCGGGTGCGTCGCCAAGGCGTTGGTTTTGCTCAAGCCTACGCCGGCCGCTCCGATGAGACGTGGGGAGGCCGTGCAGGCCTCCCCACCACCGGTCGACGCGCGGTGCCGCATGACGGCAGCGAAACCGTCGACCAAAACAACGGGGCCCGGGTTCAATTCAAGAGAGCGCAGGACCGTTCATATCAAGAAGGTGGTTTCCTATGAAGAAATGGACACGATGGCAGGATTGGGTCACGGTTGCCGCCGGTCTCTACGCTGTCCTGTCGGTCATCTGGACCACGGCGGCCGGCTCGTCGGCTGCCTTGATGGTCGTGTTCGGCGCTTTGCTGATCGTTAGCGGTGTCATCAATCTGGCCATGCCCGGAACACCGGTCATGGAGTGGGTGCAGGCAGCTTTCGGTGCCTTGCTGTTCCTTTCTCCGTGGCTAGGCTCTTACGCCATGCAAGCGGGGGCAGCCTGGACATCCTGGATCACCGGCCTGGTGGCGCTCGTCGTCACCGCGACCGCAATCAAGCCCAGCACCGAGGAACACCGGCACCACATGGTCAGCCCATCGCACTGAATGAGCACTGACTACAAACAACATCGCCTGGCGGGCCCATAACCGGACCCGCCGGCCGCGGGGCCCGGACCGGACAGGGAGTCCTGGACGCACGCATCCCGGGGCCGAGGGCTGGATTCCTCCCGGACGGCAATGGTACGACTGAGAGGTCCGAAAACTCCCAGCCCGGGACCGGTAGAGCCGTCGGCCTGATGGCGGGGCCCTTGCCCTGCAAAGGGTTCGATGGCTTGGTCGATCCAACGATAGGAAGGTGGACGATGAATATCGAGCCAGAAGAAATCGGCCCCGAGGTGCCGGAGGCCGATGCTCTAGAGCAGCAGACACCGGTCGTGCCGGAGAATTCCGGGGAGTTGACGGTGGGGGAGCAATTGCCCGACGGGGTCCCGCAAGCGGATTTCATCGAGCAGCGCACGCCCGTGCAGCCCGGCAGCCACGGCTATGACGGGATCGCCGTCACGGAAGCGGAGGCCGCCGAAGCAGACCTGATCGAGGGGGCCATCGAACCTTCCACCGGCGACGAAGACGACTACCCGGACGCCCGCGAAGACACCGGATAGGGCAGCGCCGCTCACCGGCGGGCTCCGGCTCTGCCCGGAGACGGAGCGGGCACCGGCTCTGGCGAAAAAGGGCTTCGGCCCGCTCCGGTTCAGGGCTGCGGTTCCGGGCGCAGGCCCGCTGGGCCCCGGACGACGTCGTGGTGGAGTCGAAGCCGCCTGCGGATCATGGTCGCTCAGCTATCCGGTTTTCTCTTATCATCCCCGGCTCGGGTTCTGTTGCGCCGTTTCCAACGAAGGTCCCTGGCGGCATCCGCGCACCGAACACCGGACCCGCGTCCGGCCGTTTGGCGTGCCACTCTCCTTCGGAGTTCCGAGGGTTGAGCCCTCGCAGGACCCAGGGGACCAGGTGTTCGCGTGCCCAGACAATGTCATCCGCCCTTGCCTCGCGCCAGCTGCGACCGGGCAGGTCTTTGGGTGTCATCGGCTCCAGGGTGTGGGGAACGTTGAGGGTGTCGAGCACCATGATGGCGATGGTGTGCTGGCCCAGGGGAGAGAAGTGCAGCCGGTCCGGATCCCACATCCGGGGGTGGGTGAGTTGGCGCAGGGCCTAGAGGTCGGCGATTACTGCATCCTGGCGGGCCGCGATGGCGCGCAGGTTCTCGTTGAAGATGGCCACCTTGGCACGGGTCCGTCCCAGCACCGGGGTCGCGCCCCAGTCCGGGCCGGCGAACAGCACAATCGTTGCGCCGGCAGCGGCGAGGAGTTGTACGCCGGCGTCCATCCGGTCCGCGAGTTTGTCGGGGTCGCTTCTGCGGAAGATCAGGTCATTGCCCCCGGCGTTGAGGGTGATCAGATCCGGTTGCAGTGCGAGCGCGGGGCCCACCTGCTCGTCCAGGATCTGATGGAGCAACCGTCCGCGGACTGCCAGATTTGCGTAGGCGAAATCTTGGTGTCCGGCGCTCAGTTCTTCCGCGACCCGGTCCGCCCAGCCTCGCAGGCCCCCCGGGCTGCGGGGTTCTGGATCTCCTACCCCTTCGGTGAACGAATCACCCAGTGCCACGTAACGGCTCCACGGGTGCAGGCGGGCGCCGGAACCAGCGGAGCCACCCTGCGCCGGACTATCGGCGCCGGGAACGTTCATCCCCCATACTGCTCCTGCCGGGCCGCACGCGCCATGACGCGCTGACGAAAGCCGGGAGGACGCGAAGAACACGCCGGAAATGGGCTCGGGAGGGTGGCCGTCAAACCGGGGCCGTCATCCACCGCCATGAAGGCATTTACCGGGTTCGGGGACGGCCGCGAACTCTCGTGCACGGGCTCCGGAATGATATCGCCCGGCTCCAAGGTCCCGCGTGTGACCCGTTCCCGGTCTGCGTTGTCGCCCCTGACCGTGGCGTTCCTATGCGGCTAGCCTGTGGCCGCCGCCTGCCGGTTCGTCTCCGGCCGGGGCCGGCCTGATTGCAGTTCAGGCGGCCGTGCGCCGGCTGGGACGGTGGCTTGTGCCGTGTCCGGGTCCTGCCGGTGTGACCGTGGCAGTCCGGGGGTGGCAGCGCGCCACCTGAACGGGACGAAGGCTGCGCAGCGGTGGACAGCGGGGACGTGGTCCGGGCCGCCGGCATGGTTTGAGCTGATGGTCGGTGGAGGGGGATGTGAGGGCAGAGGTCGGCGATCAGGCCCATGCCGGCGCACTCGCGGACGGCGGCGATACCCGCGACAGCGGAGGCTTTGTCCGGAAACGGCTCGGAGAGGGCCACGACGGTCCCGTCGGGGGACGTGAGCCTGAACCTGAAGGCCTTGTCGCCGTCGCGGAAGAGTTCGAATGTACTGCCATGATTGTCCTCCTGGGCGCGGAAGGAGCCGCGCCGGCTTTCTCTTCGGACCCGGGACGCGGCGTTGCGTTCCGAAGACTCTGGTCAGGTCAGGGATCAGGTTACGTGCGTCTGTGACGCGCGGCACACATGTGGCCCTAGATTATGCGGTCAGCAAGCCGGTTGACCAGTACCTGAAGCACGAAAGGGCCTGCGATGTAGTGCTCTGCAGTCCTGACAGACCTCGGACCGGCGTTCCTTCGGCCGGGGCCGGATGAAGTCAGCGTCTCATAGCACCAGCAACGAGTCTGGGCAAGCGTGATTCCAGCGAATTTGGAGGTCCCGATGGTGCAGGATGAGGACCCCCGGACAGGGTGTGTACGCCATTTCCTTCGCCGCCGAACTCGTGGGCATGGGGCAGCAGAATCTGCGCCTCTACGAGCGCAAGGGCCTGCTGGAACCGGGCAGGACCCTGGGCGGAACCCGCCAGTACAGCGAGAACGATCTCGTGACACTGCGCCGGATCGGTGAACTGCTGGATCTGGGCCTGAACCTGGCCGGCATCCGGATGGTCCCGGAACTGGAAGCCGCCAACTAGCGCCTGGAGAGCGCCCTCAGGACCTCCCGACCCACCGCCCCGGCCCGATGAGACCGGTCCGCGGGGGGGGCGGGCAGGACGCACGTCTGCCGGAGGGAACAGCGGGGGACGCTGTTCCGTTTACTTGAAGAGGACAAAAGATGGAACGCAAACCTGCCGCGCTGATTGTTCCTGCAAGCCTGGGCGAATCCGTCATCCTAGGAAGGCTGGACACCGGCCCGGCCGCCCTGCGGCGGCTGGTCGGAGGCGATGTCGAATCAATCTCCCGCGGCGACTGGCATGTCTACCTCAATGCCCGTGGCATGATCCTGAACATGCAGCCCAACATCCGTGCCGCCCAGCTCGCACACGATGCAGGTCTGGACATCGCCGACGCGGCCCGCGGAACCGCGGTCTTCCTCGGCAACGCCGGCCCGGCCGCCGAATCCGACGTCCCGGCATACCTGAGCCGGCGCGCCCGGGAACTCTTCGGTACTCCGCTGGCCGCCTAGACATTCACACGATTCCAGGACAGAGGCCACGGACTCCCGTCCCCGTCTCGAAAAAACAGGTACAGGCCACTCTGGCCAGGATTCCGACATGCTTGTTTACTTGTGAGCATCGGCCACAAAGGAACAGGCCTGGCCTGCCGGCCCGGCCGCCAGACGGGGCCGGCGACGGAGAATCCTTGGAGCCCGGGGGCTCGGATTCTCAACTCAGGCGTCGCCGGCCCCCGAGACCAGGGTGAAAAGGACCGCCATTCTCAACGAACAGTCACTGGGTCCCCGCCGTTGGAAGTCCCGCCTCTTGATGACCCCCGCCGCTGAACGAGGCAAATGACGGGTCCTGGCGTGGATGCCGTTCAACAGTGAAGCAATGACCGTAAACCCGGGGCCTCTGCCGACGAACGGCAACTAATGCCCATCGGCGGGTGCCGCAGCGCAGGCGGAGGCCCCGGCCCATCCAGGGCGCTTTGTACCCATGATTGAATCGGCCTAGCTTTGAGGTGAGGCTTCACCACCCACAGCCTTGGGGCAGGCCTCGCCGTTGATGGGGGAGTTTCGATCATGGCCAGCCTGCAGCAATCCGCCGACGTCAGGCGTCGAATCCGTCCGGCAACTTGACAAAACCACGGCGCCCTATATCGGAAGGGAGTCGGACGATTCTTGATGGTCAGGCTTCATTGGTGCCGCTCTCCTCCCAATGAGAAACCCGGCCGGCTGCCAAGCCGGTCGCCGGCGGCCGAATTTCCTGGCATTGACCCGGACAAGGACGTGGAGATCTCCATAACCGAGGGTCAGCTGCAGATCCGGTCTCGATGATCAGGAACTCGTCAGTGCCGCAGGTATCGCACCATGGGCGGTCGCCGGACCGGTGGGCGGCCCCGTCGGTGGAGGAAAAAGTGGTTTCGGACGTCATTGTCGTTCCTTCCTTGAAGGTGGCCCGGGTTACGCCGGGCAAGGTGTTCCGCTGCGGGCGGCTTCTCGGGTTTTTGCTTCTGACTCATGCCCTGGCGCCGGGCCCGAGGATCCAGGGGGCGGTCCACGGTGAGGGCTCCCTGGTACCGGGTGGCTCGGGTCAACTGGCTACGCGCCCGGGGGGCCTTCGACCTCGCCTTCGGTGATGCTTCCCCGCCAGGCGCCGGTTTCGACTTCGCGGGCCTCGATGAATTCCTTGAAGTGTTGCAGGTCTTTCTTGACTTGCCGGTCGTCGAAGTGAACCGACGCGCCGAGGTGTTCGAGTGTTGTCTGTGGTTCCCAGTTCATGGTGACGGTGATCCGGGTTTCGGTGGGGCTCAAGGGCCTGAACGAGATGGTTCCGGCATTGCGGGGGCCGTCCGTGCTTTCCCAGCTGATGGTGTCATCGGGGATCTGTGCCGTGATTTTGGTGTCGAACTCGCGCCGGATCCCGGCGATGTCGGTGGTGAAGTGCACGTTGGTTTCATCGAGTTGCCGGACGCTCTCGACGCCGTCCATGAAACGCGGAAATTCCTCGAATTGCGTCCATTGGTTGTAGGCCTGGGTTAACGGGACCTTGACGTCGACCGATTCCAGCACGGTAGCCATGACTGTTTCGCTCCTTCAGTTACCGGCCCGGCCCTGAACGGTTCCCAGGCCATGGGCCTCACTCCCACGCTAGGACGATCTTCAGGCCGGGACAAGGCCGCATCCCAGTGACGGGTGAGCCTGCGCATCGCGGCCGGGAGACTCGGATTGATTCCATCAGCCCCACGGTACACGAGGACGAACCGGGCGCCCTGACGCACGCGGGACCTCATCGAATCTGCAGCGAGGTGGTCACGATGGTCAAATCGCTTAGGCCGGGGCAACGCCCTGACACGTCGGGCAGGTCTCCGGTCGTTTCGCCTCAGGATCGTTGCTGCGGCGCATGTGGAGCCCCGGCGGATTCGAGACTGGCACTGTTCACACCGCACTGTGTCGGCGAGGGCCCGCGCCGGGAAATCCCCGCGACGCTCAGGTTCACCTGCAGCGAATGCGGAGCGGCGCCCACGACATATCCGGTCCCGGCAGGGTGGGCACCCGAGGGCTGGGAATGGTACGACTGAGCCGGAACAGCCTGTCCTAGGGCCGGTCGTGGGTGCCTGGAGCGGTGATGATCAGTAGACTTGGTTTGTCCCTTTTCACACGTGGATGTGCCGGACGGGAGGCAAATGTCATGGCCGGCTATTTTGAACTTATGGATGCTCCCGATGGCGGGTACAGGGTGGCGTTGGTGGATTCCGAGGATTATCTGGTGGCGATGTCGGTGACCTTCCCCGACGGGAGTGCCGCAGCGAAGGGCATTGCAAGCATCAGGGAAATCGCCGGGACAGCCATGGTCAGGGACCGCAGGCACGGGCACGACGAACTTTCCACCTACCGGAAACGCCATGCCGCTTCCCCGCGGCATGGCGCGGAAGATGTCAGGAAAGCAGCAGGACGCTGACCGGCTTTGGCCAACCAATGAGCAGGGGGCAGTTGAGCCGCGACGGATGCCGGATGACTTCCATTGTGATGCAGGTCTAAGGGCTGGGGTTAGGGGCTGGGGCTAGGTATTTGACAGCCGATTCTTGGGTTCACGCCTAGATAGTTCAACGGCCCGGACACGATGGTGACGGCTATGGTGCCGGCTTGGGAGCAGCTCGCCGGGGGAGCGTTGAACTGGCCGCGTTGCAGTGCGGCAGCTGTTCCGATGGCAAGCCACAGCAGCAACAGGATGCCGATGATGGTTCTGAGGCGCATGCCGCACCCCTTCTCTGACCGGAGCCGCCCGGTCCGTGATCGTTTCTTACCCCCGTCGCACGGAGGATCCGGCATCATGCCGGCGGATGCGCCAAGGCAGGGGTCCGGCAGTTTTGACGCCGCGGGTCCACCTCCGCGCCGCCGCGCCGGCAGCAGGGACCCGCGCGGAGGCGCTCATTCTTCCTTGAAGGGGTCCGCGATGTCTTCCGTGATGTCCTTGGCCGCTTCCTTTGCCTGGTTGCCGTCCTCTTTGACGTGCGCGGCAGCTTGCTGGGCCTTTCCCTCGGCCTCCAGGCGCACGTTTCCGGTGGCGTGTCCGGCCATTTCCTTGATCTTGCCTGCCGTTCCTTCGGCGGTGTGCTTGAGTTTGTCACCCAGTCCCATGGCGATCTCCTTTAGACCCGGTCCTCATGTCCGGCCGTGGCGGAGCACCGGGCACGTTCCAATTTTAGGCTCCCCGGCCACGCCGATCCAGAGAGAAGGCGACCCCTCCGGGACGGATTAGAACACGCCCGGCAAGCGTTTATCGGCCCGTGCCAGCGGACCTGAACTCGTAAAGATCAATGGGCTTTCGGACCTCACTTACCCGGACCTAGACTTGAATCGCGGAACTGATGCTGCGCGGCGGCGCCGGGCATCCTGAATCACTGATTCCAAGGAGCACGCATGAACGAGTTACCCCAAAACCCAACCCAGGACCCAACTCTGGACCCTGCCCAAGAGCCTGAACCGGCACCGCTCCCGGGACCGTTGCCTCCTGTCCCTGGTCCCGGACTGCCGGGTCCGTTTCCATCACCTGATCCTGCACCGGTTCCCACCCCTGCCGTCCCGGATCCGGATGCCGATCCTGAGCTGCCGCCCTTGGCCCCGGTGGAGTGAACCGAGATCAGCCCGTGACGAAATTCTCCCCCCGAAGGAGCAAAAAGCATGCCGAACAAGAAGAATCCGAGCCTGAAAGACCCGGAGTTGTACGAAGAACTCAGGAAAGACGGTGCCTCCAAGGAGAAGGCCGCCCGCATTTCGAACGCGGCAGCCAAGGAAGGACGCGGGACCATCGGCAGCCGCGGAGCCAACGCGGAAGACTACGACGAACGCACCGTCCCGGAACTCAAGGCCCGGGCCAAGGAACTGGGCCTGCACGGCTATTCCGGAAAGCGCAAAACCGAACTCATAGAAGCCCTTCGCAACCACTGAAACCCTCAGTCAGCCGAGCCTGCGATTCGCCGGTGGACCGTCTCAGTTCCACGGGCAGCCCGAAGGACGACCTGGCCTTACCAGCAGCGCAGACCGGACCTGGCCGCAACAGGCGCGATATGACGCGCGGCATGAGGGCCAGCGCAGCAACCTTGCGGCCTCCGAAGGGTGACACGCTCTCCGGTTGGTGCGACCACTGAGCCCTGCATTCACGCTGGCGCTGCCTCCGCCCGGCTACCCCCAGACAACCCGGCATTTGTCGCTTTCGAGGCCCGGGGGAATGGGAGATGATGGCTGCATGAGCAGCAACGGCCGAGAAACCCAGCAGGATTTTTTCACCAGGTTCACCACCAAGGTCGCCAAAGTTCTCGGCCACGCCTGGGTGTTCAGTGCAGCCGTCGTCGTGCTGATCGTCTGGGCGTTCACCGGACCGTTGCTGGGCTTCTCCGACACCTGGCAGCTGGTCATCAACACGGGCACCACGATCGTGACGTTTCTGATGGTCTTCATCATCCAGAACACCCAGAACCGGGACAGTGCGGCCCTTCACCTGAAGCTTGATGCTGTCATGCGTGAGCTTCGGATCACCAACGCCAAGCTCTACGAAGCCGAGGAGGAAGGCGAGAAGGAACTCGACGAGCAGCGTCGGCACATGGAGGAACAGGTCGAGGCGGGGGATGGCTAGTGCGGCAAGTGCGGTGAATCACCATCCATGGAATCTACTGAAGTCACCGGCAATCCCGGCCGCAGATCCGACTGAGTCCATGGCGCGAAATGCACGTCTCCCGGGGGCGCCACCGTCGTCGGTGGTACTCGTGGGTGCCGCCCCGTTCGGCTCCTCCCCGGAAATGTCAGTCTTTCGGGTTCCCGGGATCGCCTCCCCGGCCTCGGGAATGAGCCCCCGTAACGTTTCCATTTGTTTGAGCAGCGGAATCGATTGATGTCGCCGGCTTGGATCGGCCATGTGACGCGGAAACGAATCCGGTCCTCCGTACCGATTCCCGCCATCAGGGCCTCGGACGACACGCTCCGCCGGCAGGTTCGGTCTGTTACGATCGTCCTCCATCCGTAATGGTTTCGGAGCTGACCGGTAGCAGGGGGTGGGCGTCGTGTTGACGCGGGGGGCGATTCACGGGGAACCGGCGATGGAGAAGCCTCAGGTGCGGATTTTCCAGCCCTGTGTCGAGGGCCCCGTCGCTTGCGTGGACGGAAGGCCGCAGAATTCCGTGTCCGGGCGACTTCCCCGCTCCGCTCTCCCCGGCGGGTGTCTTCGCAGGGACGATGGCCGGCTGCTTCTGCCTAGTTGCCATGGCGCTGGCGATAGGGTCGAGCATTCCGGGACGGGTTGGGAGGTCTGTTTCCGTCGTGAGCGGCCGGTCAATGACGACTCTCATATCGATTCTTTTTCCGGCGCCGGCGCCGGCGCCGTGTCGACGTCTGGCCGCCCCACTCCGTGGGTCGCAGATACAATGGCCGCCACCACATCGGCGGCAATTCGCCTCTTGAAGGCGTGGCGCTGCCGCCGCTCGCCTGTTCCACGGGACAAGACGTCGCCGAGACCGGCGCGGGCCAGCATGAGGTCTCCGGACTGCTCCAGCGCGTGGCGGACATGGCTGGTCAAATCGTCGACGGCTTTGGCTGCGGGGCGGGGCCGGCCGTCGAGGGGTCCGATCAGCATTCCGTTCACCCCGAAACGGCTC
The DNA here is from genome assembly GCF_052115645.1 of Arthrobacter sp. 2MCAF14. Classification (NCBI taxonomy): domain Bacteria; kingdom Bacillati; phylum Actinomycetota; class Actinomycetes; order Micrococcales; family Micrococcaceae; genus Arthrobacter; species Arthrobacter sp. 2MCAF14. The sequence goes on from NZ_JBFRHB010000055.1 coordinate 12,107, forward strand.
GCCTGCCAGTTGGAGAGCCTGAGCGTGCCGGTGTCCACGGCGGGGGGACGGGTCCCGAGCCGCCATTCGCGGGCGGCCGTTTCAACCAAGGCCCGGATCACCGCGGCGAGGACGGCGGCGTCCTCGGGGTACAGGCAGATATCGGCGATTCTGATCTCCACGGTGGGGTTGTCTTTCGAAAGCCTGGCGTCGAAGTAGACCATGGCCTCGTCAAGGAGCACCCCCGTCCCGATGAGCCTTGCTATCGCGCAGTCGTAGCCGGCGGCTGAACCGAAGACGTCGGTCGGGCCGGCGGTGGGCCATCTGCTCCACAATTGCGTGCGGTAGCTGGCGAAACCGGTGTTCTCGGCCTTCCAGAACGGTGAGTTGGCGCTGAGCGCCAGGAGCACCGGGAGCCAGGGCCTGATCCTGTCCAGCACTCCGACGCCTTCCTCGCGGGACTCAATGGAGACGTGGACGTGAAACCCGCACGTGATCTGTTCCCGGGCAACCGCGCCGAACCGCTCGGCCATGACCGCATACCGCCGGTTCCCCATGGTCGGAGTGGCGGAGTACAGAGGCGGAGTTGCGGTCGCGGCGATTCTGGCTCCCAACAACCGGGCCGCCGCATCCGCCAGGGCCCGGCCGGCGAGGATTTCCGCGAGAAGCTCATCCACGGTCCCACATGGTCTCGTGTTGATCTCGATCTGCTCCTGCTTGAATTCGGTCGTCAACACAGGCCCGGAACCCGTCGTCCCGACAGCAGCCAGAATGCTTCCGGCCAGCGGCAAAGGCAGTCCGCTTCCCGCCGAAACAATCAAGAGCTCTTCCTCAACCCCGATAGTGCGCACCCGCGTCCCCTAACCAACAGCGGTTACCCAAGGGGAAGATGCGCGAGGCAAGTTCCGGCGTCGTCGCACCTACTTGGTCCCGGGTTCCTCCTGGGACCGGTGTAGCTGGTGCCCGAGTTTGGCTTCTGCGTCATTGCGGCGGCGCGCTATCACACGCATTTGATGTGTGGCCGGGCTGCCGGCATCGTCCATGAGCATCGCCGGCGGCGGAGTCATCCGATGCTCGGGATGCGGCGGCTTCGATGACGCTTTTTCGCTCATGCCTGCATCATCCCACTGCGTGCGCCCTGACATAAGACCACGACAACCGAATTCCTTCATCGGTGCAACCACTACGTCAAGGCAGCAGGCCCGCGTCGGCTCCGGGTGCCGGATCGGCCGTCGAGTCTGGATCACCACCAGGCCCTGGCCGGGACCACGTCAGGGACGATGTCTACGTAGGCCAGGAGACGACCCCGCGCAGCAGGGTCCACGTCGTCGGCAGCCACTCACGCATCGGGGCAGGGGCGCGCATCGGCCACGGGGTCCGACTGCCCGGGGTGCTGGTGCCCGAGGGCTCAAGCATTCCCGACGCCGGGGCTTCCCGGGGCTCTACGCCCGGCACCCGAAAGGCGGCCCACGGACCGGACTCCCGGATGGCAGCCTAGAAACTTTCCCCTTCCCCGGGCACGTGGCCTGTCCCTCATAGTCGCTGAAGGAAAATTCCTTTCCTTACGCCGGAAAATGTGGCGAGAAAGCAGCGGGATGAACAGACTCCATGGCAGGACCGCAGGCCATGGCGCGGGCGGTCCGGCAGGGGCAGTATGGAGGGATGAACGCTCCCGGCGCCGATGCCCCGGCGCAGGGCGGTCCCGCCGATTCCGGGGCCCACCTGCACCCGTGGAGCCGTTATGTGGCCCTGGGTGATTCATTCACCGAGGGGGTGGGAGACCCGGAGCCCCGCAGCCCAGGGGGCCTGCGAGGCTGGGCGGACCGGGTCGCGGAAGAGCTGAGCACCGGATACGAGGATTTCGCCTATGCGAACCTGGCGGTGCGGGGACGGTTGCTCCATCAGATCCTGGATGAGCAGGTCGGCCCCGCGCTGGCCCTGCGACCGGATCTGATCACGCTCAATGCCGGGGGCAATGACCTGATCTTCCGTAGAAGCGATCCCGACAAACTCGCCGACCGGATGGACGCCGGGGTGGAGCTGCTGGCCTCCACCGGAGCCACGGTTGTGCTGTTCGCCGGCCCGGACTGGGGCGCGACGCCGCTGCTGGGACGGGTCCGCGGCAAGGTGGCCATCTTCAACGAGAACCTGCGGACCATCGCGAACCGCCACGATGCGCTGATCGCCGACCTCTGGGCCCTCCGCGAGCTCACCCACCCACTCATGTGGGATCCGGACCGGCTGCACTTCTCCCCGTTGGGCCATCACACCATCGCCATCATGGTGCTCGACACCCTCAACGTCCCCCACACCCTGGAGCCCACGGTCCCCAAAGACCTCCCCGAACGCAGCTGGCGCGAGGCACGGGCCGATGACATCATCTGGGCACGCGAGCACCTGTTCCCCTGGGTCCTGCAACGGCTGATACTACGGAACTCCGACGACGGGTGGCACGCTAAGCGCCCGTTGCCGGGCCCCGTGTTCGGGGCGGGCATGCCGCCCGGGACCTTCATCGGAAACGATCCACGGAACCAGTAACCGGGACGACAGGCCGGAAACGGCAAATTAGGCTGCGCCGGGAAAATCATCCGGCACCGGCTCTGAGCGAGTGGGTCCAGGCCGGTCACCGCGCACCTGGGGCCAGCGGAGTCTGCTCCGTCGAAAACCTACGCCTTATCGCCGTTGAACTGCGGATCGCGGATACCAAGACGTCCCTGGGGCAGGGAACCGCAGAAACAAGTAGCTGGCACTCCACCGCCGGTTGCCTTGACGGCCTACGATTTACATGAGGGTGATTTCCTGGAAACTGCTCTCGGCGGTAGCTGCGCCGATGCCCGGCGGGGAGACACCGGGCGTCGGCGCGCTTCCTTGCCCCGGTCCGCCGATCCCGTAGGCGCTTGCCGGGAAGCATCAGCGCGCGGAATCCGTTGCATCAGTGACGGCTGGCGACGACACTGGACAGTACCGGTAAGGCGACCGGGTCGTGATCGCCGCGCCGACGGCGGCACCCCGTAGGGGGTCACCGTCAACACAAAGGAAGCCCCCGCCCCCGCCGCCGGGAGAGCCCGGGCATTCGTAGACGCGATAGCGGGGAGCGGAACTGGTCTTGGAACCGTTGCCGGGCTTGCGCTTGCCGGGGTTCTGCGTGCCAATTCTGACACCTGCGCCGCAGACGCCGCAGACGGCGAGTGCGCTGAGCAGGTACTGCGGCGGGCGGCCCCTACCTCGTCTCTCCGATACCTTCGTCTCGCTGTCCATGCAGTCAAGTCTCGCCGATGAGGTGAGAACCTGTCCCGGAGGTTACTGATGCCTATTGATCATTCCGGTCGACGGATCACCTGTTGACTGGATCCTCCCCAGGTGACGATGGCTTGTTGGACAGTAGCCGGGATGTTCCCTTCGCGGGGATCGTGCTCGCCGCTCCGCCCGGGCGCCCGATCCAGGCTGTGCTGCTGTCCCAGCTGGCTCTCCAGTCCGCGCAGGTCCCCGGCGGGGCAGGGTGGATGCCCAAGGTCGAAGAAGCCGCTGCGCGCTACGCGGCCGGAGAGCCGATGAACCCCGATCCCGGCCTGCCCGACAACGTGAAGATGGTACTCGCAAGCTTCGAGGCCACCATGAACCTTCCCTTTGCCCGGGAGCTGTGGGTCGAGTCCACCTGCGACTCGCTTGGAAAGGTAAAGATCCCCACGCTGGTGTTGATCGGCGGCAGAGACGTCCAGATCGATGCGCGCGCCGACGGAGACCCCCTCCAGGAAACCGCCGCCGGGATGACGAACGTGACCTTCGCCTTCCCGCCCAACGCGAATCACGTGTTCAAGGAAGACACCCGCAACCCGGCCGAAGTCGCCGCGACACCAGGGAACGGATACAACGCCCCGGGCACTCATCTCGACCCCGAAAGCCTGGAGACAATCCTCGCCTGGCTTCGAGAGACAGCGGTTTGACGGCGTCTCCGGCCTGACGCGCCGCGTGTGATGCGGTGGCAGCGAGTGCTGTGATGGACACGACGGTGAACCGCGGCGTTAGCTGGCCGGGTTCTCGCCCCGCTTCGTGCCGGATTGCCGGGGTTTGTCTCCGCGTTGCCCATATGGGGTGAATCCTCTATATCTGCCAAGCTGCGCTCGGGATGCTGTGGTGCTCGATGACCGCGATCCGACGAGCAGCAGATGAGTGCGTTCTCGATCCCGGGAAGCAGGGGGATGATGAACTCATCAGTGAGGACATGGAGGTCGGACTTGCGCTACGTCGTGCTACTGCGGGCCGTTAACGCGGGAGCGAACTCGAGGATCACTACGGCATCCTTGCGGGAGTGCGTCGAGCAGGCGGGCATCACCGTACTTGAATCGTACCTACCAAGCGGCAATCTCCTCATCGAGGCGCCGCGGACGAGTACGGCACACTTGGCCGAGCAGATCGGGCGGGCAGTAGGGCAGCGGCTCGGACGGCCCACACCCGCGGTCGTCTTGACCGGAACTCAACTCGCTCGCGTGCTGGACGAGGCGCCAGCCCAATGGCACGATCAGACCGGCTATGCGCACCACGTCATCTTTCTCACTGGCTCCGTCACTGCCGCGCTGTTGTTGTCCGGCATGGAGCCGGAACCGGATCTGGAACAAGTAACACCTGCCGGCAGCCACATCTACTGGTCGATCCGCACCGAAGCTGCTTCCCACAGCGTCCTGGCACGGATAGGCCGAACCCAGGAGTACCGGCACATCACCGTCCGGACGCTCAGCACGCTGGAACATCTGCAGCAATTGATCATCGAGCATTCCGAGGCCTGACCAGCGCATCAGGTGCTCTGGTGTTAAGGCGCGTAAGTTGTTTAGGGCGTGAATCTTCTCTGCCAAGCGGGGCTCGGGATCGTGTCGCCGGAGGCGTGGAGCGTGTTGAGGGTGCGGTAGAGGTGGCGGGCGAGGTAGCACTTGAGGCACCGCCGGATCTCGCGGCCGGTTTTGCCTTCGGCCCTCCTGCGTTCGGCGTAGGCGCGCGTGGCAGGATCGTGGGTCATTCGGACAATGGTGGCCATGTGCAGGGCGCGGTTGAGTCGCCTTGCCGCCGCCCCGGTTGAGCCGGTGCCGAGTGGTGTTGCCGGAGGATGCCGGAATGGGGCTTTCCCCGGCGGCGACCAGCGGCTACCGCTCGCGAGGACCCAGCAGGTAGACGCCGAAGGCATAGCTGCCCGTGGCCACGGCGAAGAGCGAGGCCATGATCATCGAGCTGAAGTCCTCGGCGTAATTGAGGAAGCTACCGCCATTGAAACCGGCTCCAAGGACGCAGACGAGTCCCACTACTGTCGTGGTTACGGCCGCACGGTCGTGGCTGCCGATCGACTGGAGGAGGGCAGCCAGCGCACCGAGGGCGAGGAGCAGGCCCAGCACAGCGTGCAGAACGAGCCACAGGCCACCGTCCGTCACGGCCCAGCCCACGCTCTGGACGACCCCGCTGAAGTATTCAGGCGGTTTCGCGCCGGGATGCGACTCGGGGACCTTGACGAAGAGGTTGACAGCCATGCCCAGGAGGAACTGGGCCAGAAGTGCGATGACGAGGCCGAATTCAATGCGGCGCGCGAGCTCCCGGCGACGCGCTCCGGCACGCGGTTTCAGCTCAAGGCTGTGCCCACTCACGTCATCTTCCGCCACGGTGACCTCCAGTTCAGGACGATGACAGCGATCATACGGTACCCGCGGAGCGCCGGGTCTGTGCCCGCTGAAGGATCCCCCCTTACGCGACGCCCAGCGTGACACGCCGCGAGAAACGCCGCTACGGATCGCCGGGCTCACCCTTGCCTGCAAGAATGGGCCCATGGCTGAGTCGAAAAGTTCCGGGTCCACGTTCACCCCTGAGGAGCGGGCCGCGATGAAGCAGCGCGCCAAGGAGCTAAAGGAGCAGCAGAGCGCCGCCGAGGCCCTGCAGTCGGTTCTCGACAAGATCGCCTCACTCGACGAGCCGGACAAGACAAACGCTGAGCGCATTCACGCGATCGTCACGGCGGTCGCACCGTCGCTGGCCCCGAAGCTGCTCTATGGCAGCCCCGCCTATGCCAACGCGGACGGCAAGCCCGTGCTGTTCTACCAGGAACGCGCGAGGTTCAAGGCCCGCTACGGCAACCTCGCGTTCTTTGGGCCGGCACAGCTCGACGATGGCACGATGTGGCCCACGTCCTACGCCATCACCGAGCTCTCATCGGCCGACGAGAAGGTCATCGCGGAGCTGGTACGGAAAGCCACGGGCCAGCTCTGATTCACATCGACCTGATACCGGTTTGGGGCCGCCTCACGTGAGGTGCCTGCCCCGGCAAACGAGAAGACCGGGAGAGTGTCCGCCAGCTGATCCTCTACGGGATGCCCAAAACCCAGTGTTGCGCTCCGAATTTGTACGTGAGGGCGAGTTTGTCGTACCGGGTGGCCAGTGACCGCCCCTGCTTGAGGGTGTTGAAGGGGTTCGACGACGTTGCGCCGATCCTTTACGGGACAGTCTTTCGATCCTGAGGCCTAGCAATTCAGGCTAGTTGGGCCGATTTGGGTGTCAGCTCTTCTTCAGTTCCTCGGCGAGCATTACGAGGATGCCGCTGGGACCGCGGACATACGTGAGCTTGTAGATGTCCTGATAGGTCGCTACGCCGCGTAGCGGATGGCAGCCGTGCTTTGCAGCTGTCTCGAGGGCTTTGTCGATGTCGTCGACCGAGAAGGCCACGCGGTGCATGCCGATGTCGTTAGGACGAGTCGGGTTCGACTCGATCGCTTTAGGGTGGATGTACTCGAAGAGTTCAAGGCGACCATGACCATCTGGGGTTTGGAGCATCGCAATGTTCGCGTGGTTACCATCAAGTCCCACAGCAGTATCGGTCCACTCCCCGCTGACCGTGTCACGGCCGATGAGTGTCAGACCGAGATCGGCGAAAAAGGCGATTGCTGCTTCGAGATCGCGAACAGCGATACCCACATTCTCAAGTTTGATAGCCATGCCTTGAAAGCTACCAAGGCGGACCGATCAGCTCCAGTAGCGATGCGCCCTGGCTGTCCGTTAGTCGATCCTTTGCAGGACTTCTCCACAAGGGCCGATGGCTAACAACCCGACTGCCATGCCGCCAAGTAATGTGGCCAAGTAAGGAAGAAGGAGAGGACGTATGCCCGGGGATGAGCAAGAATGGTCGACCGACTCCGAACGGCCGAACAGAAAAGAAGGCAAGCGGTGGTTTCGACGCAATCAGTCCGGCCCGGGATGGCATCCTGGTTCCTGGCAGGGCTGGCTGATCCTCGCGGTCGTCGTCGCCGCGATCGTCACCCTTGTCGTGCTGCTCAGAACCGGGGTGCTGTGATGCGGGCGTCATCGTTAGCGGCTTCCTCGCCTGGATGGCGGGTTCCGGCATCGTGCAGGGGGTGATCATCGGCCTCACCCTCGCGTACCTGACCACGATCGTGGTCTTGAGCGCGGTGGCGAAGGCCGAGACGAGGACCGTCAACGGCTGGAGCGCGATCCGCAAGGCCGGTCGCCCCGGCAACGGGCTCCTGGTGCGTGCCGCACTGCAGAAGGCTCTGCCGGTCGTCAACGTGTTCGAAGAGGCCGCCTACTGGACGGCGACCAGCGATAAGGCAGGGAGGCGCCTCAGCGGCGAGCATGCCTATCGTCTTCACTTCCCGGCAGATCAGCTTCCCCCGAATGACGCCTTCTGGTCACTCACCGCGACGGACACCGTCGGCTACATGATCAGCGGGCGGGCGGGCCGGTCGAGCGTGGACAGCCACTCCGGTCTTGTGAAGAACACCGACGGCTCGGTAGACATTCTGCTGCAACCACATCAGTCATCCGACACGGCACAGAACTGGATAGCTACGCCGGCGGGCCGGTTCAAGCTCATGCTCCGTGCCTATCTGCCAGGAGCCGCCATCGTGGACGGCGACTACGAAGTGCCGCCGGTCGTCGAGGTCCGGTCATGAATCGCCTGATCCTGAAATATGGCACCACGGTCACGATCGTCATTCTCGCGGTCTTCGCGTGGGTCATCTATCGGCGGGTCGCTGCTGGCGGCGTCGACGCGATCGTCCTGCTGGCGGTGACGGCTGTGATCGTGTGGGTGCTCGGAGCGTTCGTCTTCATCTACTTCTGGCCGCGGATCACGGTCGGAGGCTTCAAGCGAATCGTCGTCAAACACGGATTGGGCGGCGGCCCGGTCCCCGTGAACACGCTCTATGCCGTGCCGGAGAGTCCATCCCAGTCCGCATCATCCGGCAGCGTCATCGCGACGGGGACCGATGATGTCCTCTACCTCGGCGGCTGGCTGGATGTGAAGGCCGGACCGCGGGTGCTGCACGTACCCGAAATGGACGACCGCTACTACAGCGTGCAGTTCACCGACCCGGCCAGCGGGGCGAACTTCGCCTACGTCGGCAAACGCACCACCGGAACCGGCCCCGGCGACTTCATCCTCTGCGAACCCAACTGGGACGGCGAGACACCGGCAGGCATGGCCCGGATCGACATACCGCACCACGCCGCCCTGCTCATCGGCCGGGTGTTCATCGCCGACGAAGACGACCGAGGTGCGGCCTACGCACTCGCGAAACAGATCCAGCTCACACCATTAGGACGACCCTGAGGGGTTGGCGTGAGCCGACCACGCCGATTTCCAGGAACCCCGCATCCACCCCGCAACCCAAGGGGATCAAGCGCACGGTGGGGGTTACCTGAACGGACGCAAGGGCGTCCGATGATCCACCGGCTCACGGACATCAGCGTTCGGCGGCGTCCGAGGAGACTCGCGACCGGATCTCCGAGGGTGGGCTTGTCGGGGAAATCAGGATCTGCAACTATCCATATCCTCTGGGAGAACGGCGGATGGCGAACGTGGTACACCGGGCGGACTTCCTGGAGGCCGGCCAAGACCGCATCCTGCGTGGGAATGCCCTTCGCTTCCTGGGCAAGGAGAGCCTCGTGGTCCGGCATAGGCGGATCTGTTCACCGAATGTCCCGGCCCCGGCTTAGCCTCGATCCACCGATGTGCCCGGGCTGATGATTTGAATCCGGTTCGGCTCGTTGTGCGGGCAGGGAGCATGCTGGGGTGCCAGGCCTCGCTGCCCTTCGGTGTTCCACTGTTGGTCCTGGTTGCGCCGGGTGGCTGGGTGGG
>NZ_JBFRHB010000056.1:0-20851 GCF_052115645.1 Arthrobacter sp. 2MCAF14
TCGTGCGTGATGAACAGGACAGAGGGGCGCAGTTCTTCCCAGAGCTGCAGCAGCTCGTTCTGCATGATGGCCTTGGTCTGCACGTCGAGGGCGCCGAACGGCTCATCCATCAAGAGGATCCGCGGGTTGTTGATCAGCGCCGCCGCCATAGCGACGCGCTTGCGCATGCCGCCGGACAACTGGTGCGGATACCGGTCCTCGAAGCCTGCCAGGCCTACGCGGCGCAGCCAGTCCCTTGCGAGCAAGGTGGCTTCCTTCTTGGGCGTCCCGAGCAGGACCGGGCCGATCAAGACGTTCCCGAGAACGGTCTTCCACGGGAACAGCGCGTCCGCTTGGAACATGTAGCTGACGCCGTTGGTGATGCCGTCAACGATCTGGTCGTGGACCCTCACCGAGCCGGCGCTTGGCCGTTCCAGGCCGGAAACCTGGGCCAGGGTGGTCGACTTGCCGCAGCCCGTCGGTCCGACGATCGCGCAGAACTGGCCGGGTTCGACCCGCAGCGTCACATCGCGGATGGCAGTGAAGGTCTCGTGCTTGGGAGTGAGGTAACGCTTGGTCAACCCGACAATGTCGATGCCCGCGGCGTCCTCGGCCCTCTCGGGGGCCCCGGGCGGCCGGTTGGGGTGGTTGGCATTCATAACGCTAAGACCTCTCTGTCTTTTCCGATCTTGTGACCGCTGATTACAGGCACCGCGTTGGGGTGTGCCAGGGAATCGAGGCGGTCCTATGAGTTCGTTTATCCGGCGGCAGCTTGCGCTGTCACCCGGATCCCTTCCTTGGGAGTCCGACGAATTCGTGATGTGGATCACTGAAACTATGTAAAGCTTAGAAAGTGAGCGTTCGTGCCGGAAGTCTTCAGTAAGATGTGCGCCTTAATAGCAAAAGTGCACGTTTTGTGCGTTTTCTGCCACAGGGCAGACGCCCGGCCGTACTGCGGGTCCCGGTGAACCGGGTGTCAGCGGCGCAGCGCTTCCGGGGCGGCGGCCATTCTTGGACCCTGACCGCCCAGATCCTCCTGGGCTCGCTCTCGCTGCTGGTCCTCACGGTGGTCCTGGGCGGGTTGCTGTTCACGATGATCAGCAACCAGACCCTGGACCGGCAGTACCAGCTGCGTGCCCTGGGCATCGCCACGACCACCGCGCAGATGCCCGAGATCCGCTCGGCCCTGGCGGCAAAGGATCCCCAGCACGTCATCGAAGGGCTCGCCCGGGAGATCACGGCCGCAGCGCAGCCTGACTATGTTGTGGTAACCGATCGCGCCGGCGTCCGGTTCTCCCACCCGGACCCGGCGCTGATCGGCCAGAGGCTGGAGGAACCCGTGGCGGTCCTTGACGGCGAAACCCATGTCGGGTTCGACCCCGGCAGCCTGGGCACGTCGGCCAACGCCAAGGCCCCGGTCTTCGGGGCGGACGGCTCGGTGATCGGCCAGGTGTCGGTGGGCATCGAGGAGACCCATGTCTTCAGCAACCAGGTCCAGAACATCTGGTTGATCACCGGGTTCTCGGGCCTGGTCCTGGCCTTGGGCGTCGGCGGGTCGCTGCTGCTCTCCCGCAGGATCAAGCGCGTCACCTTCAACCTGGAACCGGCCGAGATCGCCTCCCTGCTGCAGGAGCGCGAGGCCCTGCTGCACGGGATCCGCGAGGCCGTCCTCGGGCTCGACGACGACGGGAACATCACGGTGATCAACGGCGAGGCCCGGCGGCTGCTCCGGATCGAGGAGCCGGCCCTGGGAAAACCGGTCGCCGAACTGGTTCCGGAGGGCCGGCTCCGGGACCTGCTCACCGGCGAACTCCCCGGCGCGGACCAGGTGGCGCTGACCGAGGACGCCCTGCTGGTGGTCAACCGCATGCCCGTCTCGACCGCTGGGCGGAGCATCGGTTCCGTTATCACCCTGCGGGACCGCACGGAGATCGAGGGCCTGGTCCGGGACCTGCATTCCGTCCGGGGCCTGATGGAGGCGATGCGCGCCCTGGAACACGAATACGCCAACCGGCTGCACATCGTCGACGGCCTGCTGGAGATGGGGGAAGTGGACCAAGCCAGGACATTCGTCTCGCAAGTGTCCACGATGTCCAGGTCGCTCGGGGAAGGGCTGCGCTCAAGGATCGCGCCGCCGGAGCTGGCAGCCCTGCTGCTGGCCAAGATCACCGTCGCCGCCGAACAGGACGTGCAAATGTCAGTGACCGCCGAGTCCCGGCTGGAACGCCCGCAGGTTGACCAGGCGGAACTCCTGACCATCGTCGGCAACCTCCTGGACAACGCCGTGGACGCCCTGGCCAATACGCCCCGGCCACGCACGGTGACCGTACAGTTCGACGACGCCGACGGCGTTTTCATCGCCGTGCGGGACAACGGCCCCGGCGTCCCGGCGGACAAGATCGACCAGGTGGTGGTGGACGGCTATTCCACCAAGGACCCGCGGCCGGGCATGCGGCGCGGCATCGGGCTGGCCCTGGTGAGCAGGATCGTGCACCGGGCAGGGGGGACCCTGGACGTGTTCCCGGGTCCCGGCGGCAACTTTGAGGTGTGGCTTCCGGCAAACCCTCACCTTGCGGAGAAGGACAGGAGGGCCGGTGATCAGGACATTGGTGGTTGACGACGATTTCCGGGTCGCCGGAATCCACGCTGCCCGTGTGGCCAGGGTCGAGGGCTTCGAATGCGTGGGCCAGGTGTACAGCGCCGCGGCCGCGCGGGAGGCAATAGCGGAACTGGACCCGGACCTGCTCCTGCTGGACGTGCACCTTCCCGACGAGGACGGTCTCTCCCTGCTGCGGTCCCTGCAGGCGGCCGGAACCCCGGTGGACTGCATCATCATCACCGCCGCCCAGGACCTGGCCACCGTCAAGTCAGCCATGGCCAGCGGCGCCGTCTACTATCTCGTCAAGCCCTTCAGCTTCGAGCGGCTCCGCACACAGCTGGAGGCCTACCGGACGTGGCGCCAGGAACTGGAATCCGCATCAACTGCCGACCAGGCAACCATCGACAGCCTCTACAACGCCCGCACGGCCGGGCTCAGGCCCGCCGCCCCGGCGCCGCGGCTGCAGCCCACCATGCAAAAAACGCTCGACGCCGTCCGCGCCGCCGGCGCTCCGGTCAGTGCCGCTGAGATCGCCGAGCTGCTCGGTGTCAGCCGTCCGACCGCCCAACGCTACCTCAGCGCACTCGAACGCAAAGGCCTCCTCATCCTGGACCTCACCTACGGCACCACCGGCAGGCCGCTGAACTCCTACACCATGCCCTAACCGCACGCGGCACCAGATCGCGGAAACGAACCGGCCCCACCCCGACAAGGGCAGGACAAAACACAGTCAACCTCAGCGAGGACATGCCCTTCCGCCTGACCCGGCCGGATAGCGCGCCGGAGCTGTCGGCCCGGGGGCCGAACAAAGGTTACTACGGCGAGGGACCAACAACCCCGGTCGGGGAAACACACCAGTACAGGATCTGCCGTGTGATCCCGAAGAACGCGGACCCCACGTATCGATGACCGGCACGCCCACGCTGGTGCGCTTGGTCCCATGCGCCCCGGAACCGAGACCAGCACCGCTGCGGTAAGAACCAAGGCTGCATTGCCTCTCCCGCCCCTGAAGCCGAACATCCGTGGTCCCCTTCCCTCGTGGTCGTCGAGACGTCGACGCATATGACCGATCGGCGGGCATTGCCTGCTTTCTGCCGGAGTTTCTACGATGGAGACATCCCGGGTGAAGAAGCGGTAAACGAAGAGTGGAGGGACAGCAAATGACTGCAAATGAGGCCCGTCAGCTGGTGAAACTGAGCGAGACGGACAGGACCGTGGCGTTGGGGGAGGAAGACATTCGTGGGTTCGTGGTGAAAGACCGCGACGGGGAGGATCTCGGCAAGGTCGATGACCTCCTGATCGACCCCGAGGGCGGCAGGGTGCGCTTCCTGTTGGTCGCCTCCGGAGGGTTCCTCGGCATCGGGAAGGAGCACTCTTTCATCCCGGTGGATGCCGTCGCCGGCATTGGCGCCGAGGAAGTTACCGTGGACCTTACGCGCGAACACGTTGCCGTGGCACCTGGGTACGACCCCGAACTAAGCAGTAACCAGGCATTCCAGGAAGCGGTCTATGGCCACTACAACTACACGCCCTACTGGATGGAGGGCTACTTCTCCCCCCGATTCCCCCCGGACTGACTCGAAATTGAACTGACCCGTCTGGGGTTTGAGCAGCTTCGTGCTTCCGGAGCTGGCACGGCGGCACCACCGGAAGCGAAATATGCGCCGACAGTTACGCCGGCCGGGGCAGACTGACGGCATAGTCGAGAGCTTCGAGCCGGCGCTCGTTTAGCCGGTTTTGGTACCCGCTTTCGACGGGAGTAGTCGGACAGGCTTATGTGTTCGGCCGCTTCGCGGCCCCTCGAAGCTCCCAGTAGTAGTACCCGACGGGTGAGATCACAAACCCGGAAATGATTCCCACGAGGGCGCTGGCCCAGAGGATCGGCAGGGTCGCTGGTTGAATCAGTGTATCTATCGTCAGTTACGAGACCAGCATTCGCTGTGGACCGCAGAAATTGCAGCGCTATGTGGCCGGGGTTCCAGCGGAGCTAATGGCCGTCTGGTGGCGGTAGAGCGTCGCGCGGCTCCAGCCGACGAGAGCGGCAGCGTCTGCCGCGGTGCGTCCGCGTTTGCGGGCATCGGCGACGATTGCGAGCTTTTCCGCGATGACCTCTAGGTTGATTGGTGGTCGGCCGAAGCGGGTGCTGTTTTGCCTGGCTGCGGCGATTCCGGCGTTGACGCGTTCGACGATCAGCTCACGCTCGTACTCGGCCAGGGTGGCAAGCATGTTCAGCATCATCCGCCCGGTGGAGGTGGCGGGGTCGATTCCGTCCGAGATGGATCGGAGGTGCACACCGTGTTCGCGCAGCAGGTTGACGGTGTTCAGAACGTCGATCAGGGACCGGCCGAGGCGGTCGACCCGCCACACAACCACGGTGTCGCCGTCTTCGGCGTACTCCAGCAGCTTCTTCATCCCGGGCCGCTCTATCGCCGTTCTGCTTCCGGAGGTGACATCGGCGAACACATCCCGCTTCTGGACGCCGGCGGCCAGGAGCGCATCGAGTTGGAGTTGGGCGTCCTGGCTGGCGGTGCTGATTCTGGTGTACCCGAGTTGTCTCACCCCACCATCCTGTCTCGGAAATATCCAGGTCCGGATGCACATGTAAGGAATCCCGGACTCCCATCCAGAAGGATTCCCCGCCGCCACCCCGTCTGATAATGGGCTTGAAGACCCGGTCCGGTACTTCAATCCCATTATCCACTTCAGCCAACCCCCGCGCAGGGACTCTAACCAGAGTAACTTCTACTTGTTTTCGCTGTTGGGGGCGGGCGCGTAATGCTCCCTCAGACCGCACCCGCAGGGACCAGTCACCACCGCTGACTACACCGGAGTAACCTGACGTGCGGGCGAGATCAGCATGGGCTAAGGCTGAGCGGATGAACTCCGATTGGATCGAGCATCGTCGATCGTCGCGAACCCGGCCGCCCAAGAGATCCAGAAATGCGGGACGAACTGACGGGAATTCCACAGGTTCAATGTGGCCCCTTGGCCCGATCCGCGGCCCCCACGCTGCCTTGAAATCCGCCCTCATATTCCTCATAAGGTCCTCGTTTTGTGCATGCTTTCTTCCTTCGTGAGGCAAGACGCAGCACAGTGTCCCGTGCGCTGCATCACCCCGTAATACGGCAGTGGTCGGGGTTTCATGAGCTCTTGAGGCCGATGTGGCTGAGGAGACTTGCCGCCGCGCGTCGCCGCTTCGATGCAGGCAGCCGGACCACAGTCTTTACAACGTCTGTACAACGTTGCAATGTAAAGTTCATGAAGCCGCTGGTTACCCATCAGCGGGAAGAAGGAGCCGAAGGGCAGGCTTGCCCGGATGTCTGCATGGGCCGACCATGTGCTTCAAGCCTAGGAGGTTGCAGTGACCACGATGCGCGATGTTGCGGCCTTGGCGGGGGTTTCCGTCAAGACCGTTTCCAACGTTGTCAACGGTTTCGAGTTCGTGAAAGCGCACACCCGCGAGCGGGTGAACGCCGCCATTGCCGAGCTCGGCTTCCAGCCGAACCTTGTGGCCCGGAACCTTCGGACCGGAAGGACGGGTGTGATCGGGCTCGCCGTGCCGGAGCTGAAGTTCAGCTACTTCGCCGAGCTCGCAGACGCCGTCCTCAGGGCAGCCCGACAACGCGACTACGTGGTCCTCATCGAACAGACAGGCGGGGAGCGGTCGGCTGAGATTGAGCTGCTTCACGGCTCCCGGACCTCCATGATGGACGGGCTGCTGTTCTCCCCTCTGGGACTGGACGACGATGACGCACTGCAGCTCAAGGTGGACTATCCGCTCGTCCTGCTCGGGGAGCGGATCTTCAACGGCCCGACCGACCACGTGACCATGCAGAACGTCG
Organism: Arthrobacter sp. 2MCAF14; assembly: GCF_052115645.1. NCBI lineage: Bacteria > Bacillati > Actinomycetota > Actinomycetes > Micrococcales > Micrococcaceae > Arthrobacter > Arthrobacter sp. 2MCAF14. The sequence continues at coordinate 6,421 of NZ_JBFRHB010000056.1, forward strand.
AAGGCGCGGCGATGGCCGTGCGGCATCTCCTGGCCTCCGGGCGGAAGCGGATCGCGGTTCTTGGCGCCCACGAGGGCGAAAGAGTCGGTTCGGGACCCCTACGCCTGGACGGATACCGGGCGGCACTGGAGCAGGCAGGCATCCCCTTCGACCCAAGCCTGGTCGTGCACCGGCAAGGCTGGCACCGGACCGACGGCGCCGAGGCCATGCAGGAGCTCATCCGGCGCGAGGTGCAGTTCGATGCCGTCTTCGCTCTCAACGACGAACTGGCCCTGGGTGCCCTCCGCACGCTGTTCCACTCGGGAATCAACGTCCCGCAGGACGTGGCGGTCGTCGGCTTCGACAACGTCACCGAGGCGCAGTTCGCCATGCCCAGCCTCACAACTATCGACCCCAACAGGGCCACGATCGCTGAGACGGCCGTCGACGCGCTCCTTGAGAGAATCGCCGGGCGCGGCAAGGAGGACAGTCCCCGACCGCGCACCTTCGAGGTCCCGGCGACGCTCGTCGCACGCGAGTCCGCGCCGGGACGGATCCGCAGCACAGTCGCCTGATTTTGCCCGTTGACTGGGTGTGACGCAGGCCTCTATACTCCCTATTACAACGTTGTATTTCCATCGTTGTAAAGACTCAGCCGATCGGTGTCCTGCCCGATCGACCCCAGAGAGGCATTCAATGAAGAAACTGCTTGCGACGCTCGCGGTGTCCGCCGTGGGCACGGCCCTGGCTTTGACGGGCTGCTCCAACTCCACGAACTCCACTGCTGCAGCCGACGCGTCCGGCCCCGTCACACTCACTTTCTGGCACGGCTACACCGAGGCGGACGGCAAGGTCCTGGACCAGATCGTCGACGACTTCAACAAGTCCCAGAACACGATCACGATCAAGACCACGACGAAACCGTGGGCGGTAATCGGCGACACCCTGCTCACGTCCCTCTCTGCGAAGAACGGGCCAGACATCGTGGCGCTTCCCGCTGAGAACCTGCCGGTCTATGCGTCCAAGGGAGCACTGCAGAAGCTTGATGACTTCTACTCGTCCTCGACTCAGAGCGCATCATTGAACCCGCGGGCGGTCGAGATGGAGAAGATCGGCGGCTCCTACTACGGCGTGCCCACGGGCTTCGTGCCACTGTCCGTCATCTACAACAAGGCCCTATTCCAGAAGGCCGGGATCTCGACATTCCCGACCACGTGGGACGAGTGGGTCGCCGACGCCAAGAAGCTGACAGTCGGCGCGGATGCCGGCACCCCCGTGCAGTACGGGCTCGCGCTTCCGGACCATGCGACCGTGGGCAACGGGGTCTGGGCCAGTCTCTTCTACGGCAACGGCGGCGCGATCGTCGATGGGGACAAGTCTGTGCTCGACTCCCAGGCCAACCAGGAGACCCTCGCCTACTGGTCCAAGGCCGTGCATGAATCCAAGATCTCCCCGACAGGCCTGGACGGGATCGCTTCGGACAAGCTCTTCTCCTCCGGGAAGGCCGCGATGGAGATCGGCGGGCCCTGGATGGCCAGCGTGGCGAAAGACAACAACATCGACTACGGCATTGCGTCGATCCCGGCGGGGCCGAAGAGCCAGGCGGCGTCGGCCATCGGGATCTCGGCTGCTGTGACCTCTCAGGCGGATGCGGCGAAGAAGGCCGCGGCCGGAAAGTTCTTCGACTACCTCTTCTCGAAAGACAATGCAGCCAAGTGGTCACTCGGCTCCGGCTGGCCCCCGCTGCGGACTGACGTTCCCGGATCGGCGGTGTCCTCGAACGCCGTCGTAGCCGCCCTGTCAGGCATCGTCGGCACCGCCCGTCCCCTCCTCCCGGGCGTCGCCGACAGCAGCGATGTGCTGACGGCGGTGGACGAAGCGACGCAGAAGTCCCTCAGCGGCGGGGATCCTGCCGCGCTGCTGACGAACGCCTCCCAATCTGTACAGCAGGCCCTCGGCAAGTGACCCTGAGGTGGCCGCCGCCCCGTGACGGCGGCCACCTCGCACAGAAAGAACCCCCAATGATCTCTCCCACCCGAGTGCGCGCGCCCTACCGGGCTCCGGCTCCCCTCGGCGGACGCCCGCTAAGCCGGCGCGGCCTGCCGGCCAGGGCGTTGTTGTTTATGCTCCCGGCCCTGGTCGTCCTCCTCGCCTTCGTATTCTGGCCCATGGCCTCCGCCCTTCGGCTCTCGTTCACCAATGCCTCCGGGTTCGGGATCGAGGAATGGGTCGGCTTCGGCAACTACGCAAAGATCTTCACCGACCACCGCATCCTGGCCACGCTCGGCAACACCGCGCTGTACACGTCGATGTTCACCCCGACCGCCCTGATCGTGGCGCTGGCCCTCGCGCTCCTGCTGAACAACCGGCTCCTGGTCGCGCGCGGGTTCTTCCGCACGGCTCTCTTCCTGCCCTTCATCGTCTCCCTGGCCGTGGCTGCCTTCGCCTGGACGTACCTGCTCGACCCGCAGGTCGGCCTCCTGACCTACTGGCTGCGAACGGTCGGCGTGCAGATCGGCAACGTCCTGCAGGACCCCGTGCTTGCCATGCCAACGGTCGTGGCCGTGGCCATCTGGAAGAACTTCGGCTTCTACATGGTGGTCTTCATCGCCGGGCTCCAGGAGATCCCGGAATCCCTGTACGAGGCGGCGAAGATCGACGGCGCGGGCCCCTGGCGGCGGTTCACCAATGTCACGCTCCCCCAGTTGGGCAACACGCTCGCGTTCGTCGTGGTCTTCGCGATGATCGCTGCACTGCAGGCATTTGACCAGATCTACGTGATGACCGGCGGCGGCCCCTACCGGAGCACGCAATCAGTCGTGATGGAGCTCTACCAGGACGGCTTCAAGAAACTCGACCTCGGCTTGGCCTCCGCACTGTCCTACGTGCTGCTCGCTGCCACCCTGCTCCTGAGCCTCATCCAGTTCCGCTTCTTCGGACGCCGCGAGAAGGACACCCTCTGATGACCATGACCATGACCCAGGCCGCGGCGGGGCGCCGCCCCGGCCGCACCGCGCACCGGTGGCTGCTCGCCGCGGCGGTGCTGGTGCTGACCGCGATGGTGCTGCTGCCAGTGGCCATCATCGTCTTCACCGCGTTCAAGCCGACGACGGAGATCAACGCCTTCCCGCCGACTCTCGTGCCTGCAAGCTGGACGCTGGAGAACTTCACCCGCATCTTCACCGATCTGCCGTTCGCGCGGCTGTTCCTCAACAGCTTCCTGTTCGCCGGCGGGGTGACCCTGTTCGCCCTGACCTTCGACTCTCTTGCCGCGTACGCCCTTGCCCGCCTCGACTTCCGCGGCAACCGGCTCTTACTGATCGCCATCGTGGCCAGTCTCATGATCCCGTTCCAGGCAACCCTCATCCCGGTCTACCAGCTCGTGGCACAGCTGGGCTGGGTCAACACCTTCGCCGGACTGATCATTCCGCGAGCCGCAGACGCCTTCGGCATCTTCTTTCTGCGCCAGTTCTTCGTCTCGCTGCCCCGGGATCTGGACAACGCGGCACGCATCGACGGTGCGGGCGAGTTCCGTGTCTTCCGCAGCATCATCCTGCCCAACGCGGTGCCGGCGCTGCTGACCCTGGCGATATTCACCTTCGTGAACAACTGGAACGACCTTCTCTGGCCCCTGGTGTTCACCACGACCCCGGACATGGGCACCATCACCTCCGGCCTGACACTCCTGACAGGTCCGAGCGGCATCATCCCGTACGGCACCATGATGGCCGGCTCCCTCATCGCCGTCCTGCCGCTGGCGGTCATGTTCCTGATCATGCAGCGCCGCTTCATCGAATCGGTCGCGACCACGGGGCTCAAATGACGGGCGCGCCGCGCTGGTTCGAGGACGGACGCCTCCACTTCGCCTTGGGAATCGAGGACACCTTCGTCCCGCAGTCACGGGACGGAGAGCGGTCGATCGACGAGTACGAACTGACCGAACACTACGAGCAATTCGCCGACGACTTCGCCCTCGCCGCCGGATCCGGCGCCGAGCTTCTGCGCTGGGGCGTGCCCTGGTACCGCATCGCCGCGGAGCCAGGGCGATGGGACTGGTCCTGGACCGACCGTGCCGTCAACGCTCTCCTTGACGCGGGCCTGACGCCCATCATCGACCTGCTCCACTACGGCACGCCCCTGTGGCTTGAACGCGAATTCGCCAACCCGGACTACCCACACCACGCCGCCGAGTTCGCCGAGCGCTTCGCCGCCCGGTACGGGGACCGCGTCACCGACTACACCCCGGTCAACGAACCCGTGATCCACGCACTGTTCTCCGGCGAGTACGGCTACTGGCCTCCCTACCTCCACGGCCCGGAAGGCTTCGCGACAATAGCAGCCAACCTCGCCCGCGGGTTCGTCCGCACACAGCAGGCCGTCGCGGCATCCATCGGGGCGCGGGCGGCCTTCGTCCACGTGGACGCCGCCATGGGCTTCGTCGGCGACGACGCCGCCCCCGAACACCTGGAAGAGGCATCACGGCTCCGCCACCAAGTACACCTGGTCGAGGACCTCGTCACCGGCAGGGTGGATGACCGGCACCCGCTCCGGCGGCACCTGATGCCCGCCATCGACGACGACGAGCTCACTTGGTTCCGGGAGAACGCCGTACAGCCGGACGTAATGGGGGTCAACTACTACCCACGCCATTCCACCGAATTGTTCGAACCTGGGGTCCGCCACGCCGGCGGCTTCACCGACCCCCGACCCACCGTCGACCGCGGTACCGAAGGCCTCCGGGACGCAATCGCCCTCTACGCCGGACGCTACGGGGCACCGGTGATGATCACCGAAACGTGCGTCACCGGATCCGTGACCGAACGGATCCGCTGGCTGGACGAATCGGTAGCACTCGCCGAGCGGATCCGTGCCGAAGGAACCCGGCTGGTCGGCTACACCTGGTGGCCCCTCTTTGACATGTACGAGTGGACCTGGCGGCACAGCGGCAGGCCCCGTGCAGACCACCTCCTCGCCATGGGCCTGTACGACCTGGCCGAGAGCACCGAAGGACTCCTGCGCCTGCCGAACCCGGCCGCCGCCCGCTACCGACACCACGCCTCCCTGCACCGAACAACGAACCACTGACGGAAGACCCATGCACACAGCACACCTCACCATCCGGCCACTGGCCGTCATCGGCACCATCAACCCGCGCATCTACGGCTCCTTCATCGAACACCTCGGACGGGCCGTGTACGACGGCATCTACGAGCCGGGCCACCCGCTCGCCGACGCGGCAGGCTTCCGCACCGATGTCATCGAGCTCGTCAAAGAGCTCGGCGTCTCCGCCATCCGCTACCCCGGAGGGAACTTCGTCTCCGGGTTCAAATGGGAGGACAGCGTCGGACCAGTTGCGGAGCGCCCGGCCCGGCTCGACCTGGCATGGCACTCCACCGAAACCAACCAGATCGGCCTGCACGAGTTCCAGGACTGGCTGGACCGCGTCGGCAGCGAACTGATGCTCGCGGTCAACCTCGGAACCCGCGGCACCGCCGAAGCACTCGAACTCCTCGAGTACACCAACCTCCACACCGGCACCGCCCTGGCCGAGCAGCGCATCGCCAACGGCCGCACCGAACCCCTCGACGTGCGCATCTGGTGCCTTGGCAACGAGATGGACGGACCCTGGCAACTCGGGCACCGCCCGGCCGAAGACTACGGAAAGCTCGCAGCCCAGACCGCCCGGGCCATGAAGCAGTTCGACCCGGACCTCGAGCTCGTCGTCTGCGGCTCCTCAAGCTCGTCCATGCCGACCTTCGCCGAGTGGGAGCGCGTAGTGCTCTCCCACGCCTACGACGCGGTCGACTACATCTCCTGCCACGCCTACTACGAGAACACCGGCGACCTCGGCTCGTTCCTCGCCTCCGGCGTCGACATGGACAGGTTCATCCGCAGCGTCCTCGCCACGGCAGACCAGGTCAAGGCCGTCCGCGGCAGCAGCAAGACGATCGACATCTCATTCGACGAGTGGAACATCTGGTACAACACACGGTTCGAGAACCTCGACAAGATCCAGGGCGTGCGCAACTGGCCCCAGGCCCCGCGCCTGCTCGAGGACGTCTACACCGTGGCGGACGCTGTCGTGTTCGGCAGCCTCCTGATCACCCTGCTCAAGCACGCCGACCGCGTCACCAGCGCCTCCCTCGCGCAGCTGGTGAACGTGATCGCACCGATCATGACCGAGCCCGGCGGGCCCTCCTGGCGGCAGACGACCTTCTTCCCCTTCGCAGCGACCTCGGCCCACGCCCGCGGCACCGCGCTCGACGTCGCCACGGTCACCGACACCTACGAAACAGGCCGCTTCGGCGACGTCCCGGTCGTGGACGCCGTCGCCGCCCACGACGAGACCACCGGACACTACGCCGTCTACGCCGTGAACCGCTCCATGGACGGTCCGACGGAAATAGTGGTGGACCTCTCGGCGCTGCCCGACGGAGCGGAGGGGCTCGCCGCATCCGCACGGGTGCTCAGCGACCCCGACCTCGAAGCGGCCAACACTCTCGAAGACCCGGAGCGGGTCACCCTCCGGAACCTCCCCGTCGTCCGCGACGGCTCGACCCTGCGCATCACGCTCCCCGCGGTCTCCTGGGCGGAGATCCTGCTGGAACGCTGACGCAGCCAACAAGCCGATGTCGCAACGGCCCGCGGCGACGGTCCGCGGCGACCGCCCGCGGGCAACCACCCACAGAGGAGATAAAGATGGTTCCATCCGCCACCGCCGCTTCGCGCCCGCCGTCAAAACCCCTACACCTTCGGTTCCGCACCATCGTCGTGATCGCCGCCACCGCGCTCGGCATGATCACCTCCGCCGTGACGGCGCTCCCCGCGCACGCCGTCACGACGGGCAACGGCTCCCTCGTGTACTCGCCTGCCGCCGGGACGTCCTTCAACCCGGAAGGGGGCAGGCCGGCCGGCACCACCTATGCCAAGAACGTCGTCCTGAAGCACAGCGGCAGCGCCAACGGCACCCAGCTGGTGACCTTCGACCAGCTCGTCCTGAACAGCAGCAATCAGCAGGTCTACCCCATCTACCGCAGCACCGATAACGGGACCTCCTGGGCGCACGTTACAGACGTGGTGCCCAACAACAACTTCCCCCTGCTCAACCGCACCGCGCAGCCGTTCCTGTTCGAAGTCCCCCAGCAGACCGGGAACCTCCCCGCAGGCACACTCCTTCTCGCCGGCATGATCATGCCCCAGGACCGCTCGAGCACACAGTTGGTCGTGTACAAGAGCTCCGACCAGGGAAGCACCTGGTCCTACCTGAGCACCATCGACAGCGGCGGCCCCGCGGTCTACGACCCCAGCCCCACCTCGACCACCACGGCGGTCTGGGAGCCTTCGCTCGCCGTGGACGGACAGGGCGGCCTGGTCGCCTACTTCTCCGACGAACGGCAAAAAGCCAGCGGGGTGCTTCAGGCCGTCGCCTACCACCGCTCCACCGACGGCGGTGCGACATGGGGCTCCGAAGCCAATGTCTCCGCACCCCCGAACCAGTCGGACCGTCCCGGGATGATCACGGTCACCAAGCTCCCGGACGGTCGCTACCTCGCAACCTTCGAAGTGGTGAACCGGCCCTCCCAGACCCAGAACAGCGCCCCCGTCTACTACAAAACCTCCCCCGACGGCCTCAACTGGTCCCCGACGACGAGCATCGGAACCCAGATCGCCCTGGCCAACGGCCGCGGCATCGGTTCCTCCCCTAACGTCAAATGGGTCCCGACGGGCGGCCCGAAAGGCATGGTAGTGGTCGCCGCCAAGTGGGCCCTGAACGCGACGGGGGCGACCGACGGCGGACAGGACTTCTACGTCAACTACAACCTCGGCGGCGGGCCGTGGGAGCGCCTTCCCATGGCGGTGACCTACGACAGCACCGACAGCGAGGGAGGCACCTTCAGCGGCTTCGCCCAGAGCATCGACTACTCGGTGGACGGACGCACTCTCTACCAGGCGACCAATGTCGAGAACCTGACGACAACGTACAACGACATCCGGGTCGGCTCGATCCCCCTGGACGCTCAGCAGTACGAGGCAGAGAAGGCTGCGCGGACATCGGACACCACGATCGTGAACCATCCCGCCGCCTCCAACGGCGGCAAGGTCGGTAACATCAACAACCCGACCAGTGCCGTGACCTTCACGGTCCGGGTACCCAACGCGGGCAACTACACCCTCAACGTCAGGTACGACAACGGCACCGGCGCGACGTCGACCCACAACGTCAGCGTCAACGGTGGCAGCCCGTCGGTGATCACCTACGCCCCGACAGCCAACTGGGGCCGCTACCAATGGGCGCAGCTGCCCGTCACGCTCAACGCGGGCGTAAATACGATCGCCTTCAGCAGGGGGACATCGTACGCGGAGCTGGACGTGCTCCACGTCTACCAACCGAGCACGGCCCTGGACCCCCAGTTCCGGGTCGTGAACCAGAACAGCGGCAAGTACCTCGAGATAACGGGAGCCTCGACCGCGGACGGGGCAACGGCAGGGCAATGGGGCGACACCGGCAACGCTTGCCAGATCTGGAACCTCCACGTCGTCCCGCAAGGCGTCCAGCTGTTCAACGACAACAGCGGAAAGCTCCTGGAGATCCCCAACGCCCAGACAGCCGACGGCGTCCATGCCGACCAATGGGGACCGACCGGGAACCCCACACAGGTGTGGTCCCCGGCCACCTCCAACGGTTCGTGGACCTTCACCAACACCAACAGCGGCAAGTTCCTGGAAATAGCCTCGGCATCCACGGCCGACGGCGCCGCCGCGCAGCAATGGGGACCGACCGGGAACCCCACCCAGCAATGGCGGCTGGTCAGGGAGGGCATCCAATGAGCTGAAGGGGACGGCCGCCGCCAGGCCGCCGTCCCCTTCAACACCCAAACCACCACGCCGGCCCAAGGCTCCGTCGTCACAACGTGGAACGGACACAGTTCAGGAGACGCGGCTCGCCCCCCAAGGGCACCTTCGGCAGGGACGGTCAGTGAAATCCCGCGCCGCTCCCCAAATGGAATGTATTCACCCAAGGAACGCCGTGGCACGAACTCACGAACCCGGGCCGCCTCCCCAGGCACAAGCTTTGCGAGCACATCCCGACAGGTGACCGTTTTTTGAGTCCCCTATCCAGGCAATACCTCACCAGGCAATTTCCGCTTGGCTGCAACCAGCCACCGTGCGAGTAGGCTGAACTTCCTCGGAGAGGTCTTCATCTGCCAGGACGGCCGAAGCGGATCCGAACCAGGCTGCATTTTCCGAGAAAAACGGGTTCAAATCTGGTTGACGACGGTCTCAGGCGTTGCCTCTTTCAGGCGTATCCTGTTCCACCCCCACCACGCTGTCATTACTTCCTAGCGGCCGATGCCGGGGCCCCGGTCCTGGCGTGGCGTCTGATCGTCGTTGCGGCGGGTCTGGTGGCGGCGGTCTTGTTCCTCGGCGCGGCGGGCTTTGATCTGCTCCAGGGCTTCCTTGACGGCCTCGGGGCTCCTGCTCTCGTTCACTGGGTGGCCGATCCTGGCCCGGTTTTCGCGGACCATGCGTGCCAGGGCTGCAATGCGTTCGGCGCGTTCCTGTGCCGGGCTCAGCTGCGCTTCTGAGCCACGGGACTCCTGCAGGTGGTCCACCACGTGCTCGGCCGGTGTCGGGCTTTCCTTAACGATGGCTTCGACCTGGGCGGCTTCGGCCATCAGGACAGCGTCCGCCCTCGCCAGGGGTTCCTTGGCCGTTTGGGCGCTGTACTTGTGCATGGCCGTCACCCTGGCGGTCAATTCGGCCCCGACGCCCCTCTCCTGGTGGGCAGTGGGTACTGGCTGGGTTTCGGCTGCCGCCACACGGTAGGTGTCGCGGTAGGTGGAGATCTCCACGGCGAGCTGGCGCCACTGTTCCTGACGTTGCGGACCCGAGGGCACGGGGCCCAGGGCAGCGGCCCAGGCCGGGGGTTCGGCCGCGAGCTGGGCGCCCAAGCGGGCCGCTTCGTTGGCCATGAGCTCACGCCGTGCGGCGAGCTCCTGCCGCCACAGTGCCGGAGTGTCCTGGTGCGCGACGACGTCGGCCGGTGCCATCCACCCGGGCAGCCGGTCCGGGGCAGGTTCGCTGGTGACGGGTACGGGCATCTGGCGGCGCAGCTCGATTTCGGCGTGGATCCTGCGCTGGATCAATGCGGCCTTCTGGATCCGGGAGGCGTGCTCGTCCCGGCTGTAGTTGGACACGGCGCCGCGTTCGTAGGCTTCATCGGCCCGTACCTCAGGGTTCATGAGTTCGCGCAGGGCCTGTTCCTTCTGCAGGGAGGATGCAAGCCACCGGGCTTTACTGGTTGCGGCGGTGTCGTTGATCGTTGTATCGGTGCGCAGCTGCTGCGTCGCAGCGCTGATCCGGGCGGCCAGGTCGTCGTCGCTGAGGTGACCGTGCAGGCGCCGCTGCCACGGGGTCTCCTTGCGTTCGGCCAGCCAGCCGCGCAGCAACGTCTTCCGGTCCGGTTGTTCGGTGTCCGGCGTCCGGGACGCTTCGCCCTTGGCGTGCATCAGCTCGCCGACGGCGCGCTGCCCGAGGCGTTCCAGTGCTTCGTCGCTCATGGACTCCAGCGGCCGGCGGCCCGTGTCCTGGGCGCGCTCACGCCACCGGGCGAGGCGGTCTTCGACGCGCCAGGCCAGTACTGCTCCGGGATCTTCGGAGGCGTCGAAGTCGCCTTCGTTGACACTGTCGGTGAGCAGGTTGGTGATGTTGAAGCCGTCGTTCTCGGCGTGGCGCAGCTGCGTGGCCACGGCACCCCACGCGGTGGACTGGGTGAATCCGGCGGCTGTTCCTTCGCCCAGGACCCGGGCGGCGAGGTTGGCCATGCGCAGCTCGTTGGCCTGGTCATCAATGTCCCGGTATGCGGCGGACATGTCCGGCAGCGAGCGGGCCTGCGCGCGGGCGGCGTCCATCTGTTCTTGCGCGGTCAGGTTGGAATCGTGGTTCGCAGCAACGTAGCCGAGCACGTCTTCGAGAGTTTCGCCGTCGGCCACGACGCCGTAGAGCTTGTTGGACTCCCGCCCGCGGGAGGCTGCGACGTAGGCAAGGGAGCGGGAAAGCCCGGAGCTGATGAGGGCATGCGTGGTGTCGCACGTGACGCCCTGGGTGCGGCGGATCGTGGCCGCGTACCCAAGCATTGTGTTGGCACGCACGTACTCGGCAGGGAGAGTGACCCTGCCCTGGTGGCCGTGGTGCTTCACGGTCAGCGAGCCATCCTTGTGGGCTTCAACGACGTCCCAGACGTCGTTGTTCTTCACGAAGTCTTTGCCACGGTTGGTGGAGAGCCGGCGGTTGTTGTCACGGGTGCCAACAATGTCACCGGCCCGTGCGGTGAGCCCGTCGCGCAGCATCGCGGCCGGGGCCTTCGCATCCAGTTCACTGGTTGCGATCCGGTAGGCCTGGGCGCGGGCGTTGAGCTCGGTGACGGTGGCGTTGTCGAACGCCATCATGATCGAATGCTTGCCGTCGTTGGTGTCTTTCTGCCATGCCTCGAACACCAGCGACGTCATGGTCTCGGCGTCGCCGCCGACCACGCGGCGGTTCTCCCGGTAGAACGTCCACGGGTCATCTACCCCGGTGGCCGGGGGTTCGCGCAGCGCCAGGGTCGCGGCGGCTTCGGCCTCGTTCGGGGACCCGTCCGGGTTGCGGAAGCGGTGCAGGTCTTCCAGGTACACGGCCCCTACGGTGTTCTTCAGCAGGCGCAATGCGCCGCCGGAAGCGACGGCCGAGAGCTGCTGATCATCACCCAAGGCACGGACCACGGCACCGTGCTGGTCTGCGATGGTCACGGCCGCCGCGAACAGCTGGGTGCCGACCATGCCGGCCTCATCAATGATGATCACGTCTCCCGGCTTTGGGGTCGTCTTTTCATCGTTCGCGCCCCGGCTATGGGCCAGTACGAAGGAGTCAATCGTGGTCGCGGTCGCTCCTAGCTCCGCGCCCATCACGGCGGCTGCGACGGCGGTAGGCGCGAGACCGAACACCCGGCCGCCGGCCTCGCGCACGGTGTCCGCGGCAAGTTTCAGCGCGGTGGTTTTTCCGGCCGTGAGCAGGTTCCCGGCCGGGGTGCCGTCGGCGTTGCAGACCCCGGCGTAGGTGTTCGTGGCGGCGGTGAAGTGCAGGAGGTTCGCCGCTGTTCCGGTCGCGTAGGCGGTGGTGGTGCAGGTGTCATCCGTCGTGGTGCCGGTGTCGCCCTGGTCCGAGATCCAGACCGGGCGTCCAAGGCTGTCGTAGCCGGTGCTGGCGTTGGTGTTCCGCCACCCGGCCGCTACCGCGGATTTACTCCATACCCTTCCGGTGCCCAGGTGCCGGGCCGTGGGCGTGCCCAGGGCGGTCGCCCCGGTCGCGGTGGGCGTCGAGGCCCAGGGGAAGCTGCTGGTGACTTTCAGCAGGGCTCCGCCGTCCCCGAGCGTGCTCTGGGTCTCGAGGGTGCGCCCGGAGAACCACGGGGAATCGGTGACGGCGGTTCCGTCCGAGGCCGTCACGGTCGAGGAGACCGTCCCGCCGGTGGTGTTGGAGGGGGTACCGTCCAGGCCCCGCAGGTAGGTGGTGGTGACCGCGGAGGTGGCGGTGATGGTCTTGACTTGGGACCATCCGGCCAGCACGGACCAGGTCAGCTTGGAGCTGGCGGTATCGGTGCGGTATTTCAGTTCGGGGTACCGCCAGGCGGGGGTGCCGAGGTAGCTGTACGTGGTGGTCTGGGTGAGGGACCCGGGTCCGCCGGGTCCGGCGTCGGCGCTGACGGCCTGGACCGGGTAGACGTGGAACCAGTCCATCCGGGGCGCCTGGACGATGGGGGTGGTGGGCGTCCACCACTGGGGGAAGCAGCGGCGCGTGTTGGACTGGGGCGAGGCCGGCAGGGAGGTCGGGGTGCAGTCCGCCCCGCTGTATCCGATGGTGGTGACGGCCCCGGTCGGTGATTTGATGCTCGTGATCCGGTACCTGTCCAAGGGTGCGAGGCCGTCGGTGACCCAGACCCGGTTCTGCAACACCTGCCCGTTGAACACTGTCTTCGGGTCCGTGATAGTAGTGCCGGCGCTCGTGTCGATCCCGGAGTGGGTGATGTCGCCGAGCCAGAGGGCCGGGGCGGTGCCTCGGCCGCGGCTGGAACTGACGATCACCGCACGCCATGCAGGCATCCTTGAGCGGTGTTTGAGGGTGTCAGATGGTTTGTGTAGGAGTTCCGGTCCCCGGTTGATTGGAGAACACTGTGACCATGACTGATGCCAATGAAGAGCTCAGCGCCGAGCTCGCCGCCAAGGTCGCCGCTGCCGGCGGCATGGAACAGCTACGGGAGTCGGGCCGCGTTCGAGGAGCTGATGGAGCAGATCGACTCCGGTGAACTGCAAATCGATGGCAAGAACGGTTTCCTGAACCAGATGATCAAGACCGTTCTGGAACGAGGGCTCAAGGCCGAGCTTTCCGGGCACCTGGGCTACGAGAAAGGAGATTCGGCTTCCCGGGTGCTGCCGAATTCACGCAATGGCTCCTATCCCAAGACGCTGGCCAGCCAGGTCGGAGACGTCGCGCTGGCCGTCCCGCGGGACCGGAACGGAACGTTCACCCCGCAGCTGGTGCCCAAGGGTTCCCGCCGCACCGGAGGTCTGGATGAGATGATCGTCAGCCTCTACGCCGGGGGCATGACCATCCGCGATATCCAGCACCATCTGGAGTCCACGATCGGGACCGAACTCTCGCACGAGACGATCTCCAAAATCACCGACGACGTGCTCGATGAAGTACTGCTCTGGCAGCGCCGGCCCCTTGACCCGATCTATCCGATCCTCTATCTGGACGCGATCGTGGTCAAAATCCGCGACGGCGCGCAAGTGCGCAACAAGGCCGCGCACATCGCCGTGGGCGTCGACATGGACGGCATCAAGCACGTGCTCGGCATCTGGGTCGAAGCCACCGAAGGAGCGAAATTCTGGGCCGGCGTCTGCGCCGAACTGGCCAACCGCGGAGTCAAAGACGTGCTCATCGTCTGCTGCGACGGACTGACGGGCTTCCCCGAAGCGGTGGGAGCGACCTGGCCCCTGGCAACCGTGCAAACCTGCGTGGTGCACCTGATCCGGGCCTCGCTGCGCTTCATCGGCTACCAGGACCGCAAAACGGTCGCAGCAGCCCTCAAACCGATCTACACCGCATCCTCCGCGGAAGCGGCCGAGACCGCGATGGAGGAGTTCGCCGCCTCGCCGCTGGGCCTCAAATACCGGGCCACGGTCAACACCTGGCGCAACAGCTGGGAACGGTTCATTCCCTTCCTGGCCTTCCCGCCACCGCTGCGCCGGATCATCTACACCACGGATGAAATCGTCAAGTCGGGTGCGTCAATCTTTCCTGGTTGGCTCCTGCTGCTGTTGACCGGGGTCGCCGAGGCTCCGGGGTCAAGGGCGGCCGTAGGCCGTCGCGCAGCGATCACGGCAGTGACCCTTGAGGACGGAGGGGCGGC
>NZ_JBFRHB010000057.1:0-21579 GCF_052115645.1 Arthrobacter sp. 2MCAF14
GCCTGTGAGTACCGCCTGTAGGTGTTCTTCTGTGGCGGCGCGGGCACGGGACCCGATTTTCCCCTTAAAGAAGATTCTTGATTTGAAGACGACACGGTCGTTGCAACTCCCGAAAATCTGGGGTGTTGCAACGACCGCTAGAACCCAAGGGGGCTTAGGCGCCGGTGATGTGGAAGCGTCGTGAACATCGGGTACTGCGATGTCCGGGGCCGCATGGCAAAGAGCGGAGGAGCAAGCAGGCCGACTCGGCCGAACTACTGACAGCGTCTGCACAAGTAGCGGCCGTCCAGACGCCTTCGGACCAGAAAGGCGGATCGGCCGTGCGGCGACGGTTTTCTACTAGCCCATGGGATGGCACCAGCGAAGATCGCAGCCTCCCTGCCGCCACATCAATCAAGAGGCTACGTCCCGTCAAACCAACGCCATTGGTATCGGGTTCGGCGACACCCAACCGCGGCGTAAAGTCAAGCTTTGTCAACAGTCAGGGGCCAAATAGCCTCTGACCTGCGGAAACACTGTGCCCGAGGTGGGACTCGAACCGCATTCCGGGCCTTGGAAACACTGGGAAGTCCAGAAAACATGCCGAGTACGGGCCGGTCCGGCCGATGTACGACCCAATCCGAAGCCAAAAGTGTTGACACTGTCAACACCCGCAGATCCGAATCCGCAAGCTTCCCATCGACCGCACAACAATATGATCTACAACCTCAAGGGTAGAGCTTCGAACTTACGACCCTTCCGCAGCGATCGCGATTCGACGCCTCGTCAGCAGGTGGGCCACCACGGTTTGGGTCTTTGAACCGTCCCTGGAATCATGCCGCCACAGGCATAACGTCCCACTGCGCATAACCGGCGTGTTCGGGCTGGAACTTGGCCGTCTTGAGCTCGATGACGACGTAGCCCGTTGACCGCACTATCAGCCAGCCTTTAGCGCCTCTCTTCCGCACGGAGGGCGACGGCCGAGATGTCAGCTTTCATACCTGCGGACGACGGTTGATGGCGGGCATTACGGTGTGTGGCGGGCATTACCGTGTGGGTATGGAACCTGATCACAAGCCCTCCGTTATCAGCAGGCTACTGGACGAGGTGTGGTGGGCGGCCGGGGTTCGGCTGGCCCACGATGCAGCCGGAGGGAGTCAGCCTTTGACTGCGCCGGCGCTCAGTCCTTGGACAAGGAACTTCTGTACGTAAGCGAACAGGAGGACCACGGGGATGATGGCGACGACCCCGCCTGCAGCAAGGGCTCCGAAGTCCGCACCGAACTCCCCCAGCAGATAGCTCAGGCCCACGGGAACCGTGAAACGGCTTTGGGTGCTCATGAACATGATGGCGAACAGGAAGTTATTCCAGGCGCTGATGAACGCGAAGGACCCGACGGCGACAATGCCTGGCTTCAAGAGCGGGAGGACCACGAGCCGGAAGGCCTGGATGCGGGTGCAGCCGTCCACCCATGCAGCTTCTTCGAGTTCCACGGGGACGTTTCGGATGAAGCCGGCCATGAGGATCAGTGACAGGGGAAGGTGGAAGACTGTGTCGGAAATGATGAGGCTCCACAGGTTATTGGTCAGGCCAACGGCGTTGAAGATCTCAAAAAGCGGAATGAGCATCATGGCGCCGGGCACGAACTGGGTGCACAGCATGGCCACCAGAAAAAGTGTCTTGCCGTGGAACCTGAAGCGGGCCAGGGCGTAGCCGCCCAGCAGCGCTATGACGGTGGACGTGAGCAGGCTCATCCCGGCGACGAAAAAACTGTTCTGGAAGTAGATGCCGAAGCCTGACCCGTTCCACACGGTTGCGAAATGGTCGAACGTGATGGGCCACGGCACCAGCGAGGTGGAGCCGGCGGGCCGGAAGGCAAACAGCAGCATCCAGTAGAACGGAATGAGTGTGAAGAGAAGGAACAGCGTCAACGGCGCGTAGGTCAGGACCCTGTCGAAGAGGCGCTCTCGCTTTTTCAGTGCGCTCATCGGTCGTGATTCCGGTGTGCCGGTGCCTCCTGGCTGAGCCGGAGTGATGGTGGGCGCCTGGGGAAGCAATGAAGTCACTTGTCATCCTCTTTTGACTTGGTGATGCGCAGATATAGCAGCGAGAAGAACGTCAGAATGACGAAGGCGACCACGGTTAGCGCCGAACCGTAGCCGAAGTCCCGGTCATGAATGGCTGTCTGGGCGACGTAAAGGGGAAGGGTTGTTGTGGAACTCGCGGGTCCGCCCCCGGTCAGGGTGTAGAGAAGATCAACGTTGTTGAATTCCCACACTGCCCGGAGGAGTGTTGCGATGATGATGGCCTGCCGGAGGTGCGGCCAGGTGATGGACACAAATTTCCGGAGGGTGCCGGCTCCGTCCACCTCGGCGGATTCGTAGAGTTCCAGGGACACGGATTGAAGGTCGGCAAGGATGAGGATCGCGAAGAAGGGAATGCCTTTCCACATCTCAGCCAGTACGACGCCCCAGAATGTGGTGCCACTGCCTGAAAGTAGGGAGGCGCCGTACTCGCCAATGCCCATGTCCGCGAAGTAGCGGCCGATCCCCGTTGAGGGGTTGTAGATGAGGATCCAGATGGTGGTGGTGAGGATCCCGGAAACGGCCCAGGGCGAGAACACGAGCGCACGGGCCAGGCCGCGCCCGATGAAGGTCTTATTGATCAGGAGCGCCAGTGCCAGTCCGAAGACGAACTGCAGCCCGACCTCCACGGTCACCCATTGGCCGGTAAAGGCAAGGCTCCGCCAGAAGAGGGGATCGGAGCCCATGGCGATGAAGTTGTCCAGGCCGGCGAAACCGTCGTTCCAGGGCTGCGTCACGTTCGAATGTTGGAGGCTGTAGTAGAAGACGCTGCCGACGGGGTAGACCAGGAACACGAGGGTCAGGATCGCCGCCGGACCGATGAGGAAGTAGGGATAGAGACGTCTCAGGTCTGCGTGTCTTGACCGTGCCGGATGTTTCGGCGGGCGGGTGGGAGTTATGACTGCCATGGCGTTACTTCTTCATGTACTTCTGCTGGGCCTTGGTCAGCTTCTCGGCGCTGGCGGTCAGGAAGTCCTTCATGGACAGCTGGCCTTGAAGGACCTTTTGCCATTTCGGGAGCATCTCGGTGGTGGTAATCGAGTTGAACTCGGGCAGGTAGAAAGGTTGTTCCAGCAGTACCGCGCCCTTGTTCTCGAGCGCCTTGACCGATGCCTGCATTGCAGGGTTCTGTGTCACCCACGATTCCTTGGCGACCTCAGTATTGCCCGGAAGGTAACCGGATTTCTGGGCCCAGAAGCTGTTGCCTTCATTGCTCATGGTGAATTCGAGGAACTTCCAGGCGGCTTCCTTGTGTGCGCTGGCCTGGAACATTGAGAAGCCCGTCGTCATGAAGCCGGTCAGAACGGACTTGCCGGTTGCTGAGGGAAACGGGACCACCGCTCCGACTTTGTCGGCGCCCAGGGCCGTGACATGGGTTGGATAGGACCCGATGCTGTGGCTGAGCATAGCCGCTCCGCCGGCACCGAATTGGGCCACCATCGTTTTGAAGTCGGCAGTCAGGTCGCTGGCTGCTGTCTCCTTGCCATACAGGGCTGCGTACTTCTCCGCCGCGGCGATGACCGCCGGGTCGTTGAGGGTTGACGTGCCGTCTTCGCGGAAGAAGGTCTCCATTCCAGCCTGGGGGTAGACCATCTGGACGAACTGGGAGAAGAATCCGTTGCCGCCCCTGAGGGTGTAGCCGAACTTACCCGAGGACTTGTCGGTGAGCTTCTGCGCCGCAGCGTAGAAGTCATCCCATGTTGCGGGGGTGGGCAGCCCGGCGTTCTTGAAGAGATCCGGGCGGTAGTAGATGACGTCGGCCAGGCTCGTTGCCGGGGTCAGGTAGAGCTTGCCGTCGGGCGCCGCGGCCCGTGAAGATTTGGTCATCGCAGGCGAGATCTTGTCTTCCCATCCTCCGCTTTTGAAATCGGCATCGAGAGGCGCCAGCGCGCCCTGAGCGACGAGAGCCGAGATGTCGGAGGCCTTGGGCGTGATAATGTCCGGCGTCGCCTTGGTGGCGATGGCCGTACTGATCTTCTGCATGTATGAATCAGTGGGCAGCCCCAGATAGTTGACCTTGATTCCCGGGTTCTTGGCTTCGAACATGCTGATCAGGGTCTTCAGGTTCGCTGTGCGTTCCGGGCGGGTGTCCGTGTCCCACAGTTCCAGAACGACGTCACCCTTCTGAGCAGAGCCGGTGTCTGCTCCCGTCCCACAGGCTCCCAGCGCCAATGTGCCAGCGAGAATGGCCGCGACCGATAAGGCCCTTCTTCTGCTGAGAATCCCCGCGGGGGACAGGCCCTTGTTCATACGCTTCATTGCGTTCCTCTCATTAGGCGTGAGCCGGAAAATCCGGCGAACCGCCGCTCTCATACATCGTATACTACACACCGTACACCTGATATGATCAGTGTCATGGAAAGGAATTTATTGTGAGTACGGAAGTCATGCCTAGCGGTTTATTGCCATCGTCATCGCGGACGGGCCTCGTTGTGGAGGCGCTTAGGCGGTCGATACTGACGGGTGAGCTTCCCGCAGGGCACGCCCTGGTTGAGACTGAGCTGGCCCGCCGCTTTGGAATCTCCAAAACCCCCGTCAGGGAAGCCCTCAAGACGCTCGTCGGTGCCGGCCTGGTTACGATGAGCGAATACAAGGGCGCCACTGTCCGCGTTGTGGATGAGGAGATGGCGCGCAGCGTCTTCGACGTCCGCTCACTCCTCGAGCCGGTCGCCGTCGCCCGGACAGTAGAACGCGGGCTGGACGTGGACCTCGCCCAGGACGCACTCGATCGTGCCTCATCCGCGAAGGACGAAGCCGAAAGGAGCCTCGCCAACCGGGACTTCCACGAGCTCCTCTATTCCAACTGCGGCAACCCTGTCCTCGTGGAGATGTTGAACGGGTTGCGTGAGCAGACGGCCCTCATCTCGGTCAACGCCTGGATACAGCAGCCCTCATGGGAGACAGAGGCGACAGAGCACGCCGAAATCCTTGCAGCAGCGCGAAACGGCGAAGCCGGGCGTGCGGCGGAGCTGGTACTCAACCACATCCACAGTTTCGAGGTCCGGGCAGTCGGACAGATCGCCAAAGGGAAACGATGACATTCTCTGAGCTCCGGACAGCCCTGGCTGACATTGTCGCCATTCCCGTAACCCCCTACCGGGACGGCGCGCCGGACATAGCCGCCTACACGAAGCTGCTGCACCGGCTGGTGGCCAACGGCGTCACTACAATCACGCCTAACGGAAACACCAGCGAGTTCTACGCATTGACGGCCGCTGAACGATGCCAACTCATCGAGGCGTCGGCTGAGGCAGTGGGAGCCGAAGCATCCTTGCTCCTCGGTATCGGGTACGACGTCGAGACGGCCATCTCGGACCTGCGCATTGGCAGGAGCGTGGGTATCCGCATGGCAATGATCCACCAGCCGGTCCACCCCCATGTCTCCGCTGCAGGCTGGGTGGACTACCACGCCCAGATTGCCTCCTCCGCTCCTGACATGGCGTTCGTGCTCTACATCCGCAACGAATGGGTGACCGGTCCCATGCTGGTTGAGCTCGCCAGCGGCTGCCCCAACATCATTGGAATCAAGTATGCGTTGGCGGATCCGACTCAATTTGCCCGTATCCGCGACTTGGCAGGAGCTGACCGCTTTGTATGGATCGCCGGCCTGGCTGAACCGTACGCCCTTTCTTATGCTGCGCATGGCGCAACCGGATTCACATCAGGCCTGGTCAATGTCAATCCCCAGCTATCGCTGTCCCTACGTGACGCCCTGCGCCGCGGAGACTACCCCCTCGCCGGAACTCTGCTTGCACGGATCTCCCGTTTTGAGGAAATGCGGGCCGAAGACAGATCCGCCAACAACGTCAGCGTGGTCAAAGAAGCACTTGCCCAACTTGGCCTTTGCGACCGGTCCATCAGGCCCCCAAGCTACGAAGTCAGTGACGCTGCCCGTGAGGAAATCACCGGCATACTCTCCGAGTGGAGCACCATGCACAACCTCATGCCGGAAAGTGCCCAGCGACCGCACTCCCAAGCGCCGGTGATCGCATGAAGATCACCGGATTCAAGACCTTCATGCAGCGCGTCGGAAACCGGCCTCGGCTGCTCCTGCGGGTGGACACGGATGAAGGAATTTCAGGGTGGGGTGAAGCCTACAATCACGGCCCGGACTGGGCGCTGGTGCCCGTGCTGGACTACATGTTCGAACAAATCAACGGCGATGACCCACGGCGAGTGGAGTTCGTGACCCAGAAACTCATCCGCAAGGCGAGGTTCCCCCAGGGGGCAATCGGACTGGCGGCGATCTCGGCCATTGATCACGCCCTCTGGGATATCGCGGCAAAAGCCCTCGGCGTGCCGGTCTACGCCTTATTGGGAGGGGCAGTGCGTGACCGGGTTTCGGTCTACGCCGGCGTCTACTCAGCCCCGGACCCAGCCGAATGCCGGACAGTCACTGAAGAGCTGAACGAACGCTACGGATTCACCGCCTTCAAGCTCAGCCCATTCCGGGGAGACCTACACAACCGCAGATGGGGGCTCGTGGTCACCGAGACAGCCAACTACTTCGGCGCAGTCCGGGAAGCCTGCCCCGACGCATGGGACTTCGCCTTCGACGCCCACGCCAAAATATTCGAACCGTTCCAAGCCATCCAGCTAGGGAACGCACTCGCGCCGTACCAGCCGCTGTTCTTCGAAGAACCCATCCGGCCCGAGTACTTTCCCGCATGGCACCGGCTCCGCGCAGAACTCAACGTCCCGCTGGCCACCGGTGAAAGCCTCTACTCAGCCAACGAATTCCTGAGCCTCCTCTCCGGGGCCGGCGCGGACATCGTCCAGCCGGACATCTGCGTAGTGGGCGGCATCTCCCAAATGCGCAGAATCGCCACCATAGCCGAAGCGCACTTCACTACCGTGGCGCCCCATAACCCGTTGGGTCCGCTGGCGGTTGCGCACAACCTTCACTTCGCGGCGGCCTGCAGTAACTTCTCCATCCTCGAGTACAAACTGGAGGAAACCAGCTGGTGTCCCGATCCGTACCTCCCCGTGGACGGCCACCTTGAACTGCGCCCGGACCGCCCAGGCTGGGGTATCAACATCGACGAGTCGGCCCTGACAGAGGACAACTACATCCATTGGGAACGTCAACTGCCCACCAGGCCCGACGGGTCCCACGCCTACTGCTGAGACGTCCCGCCTGCGATACTGGCCGGTGGTCCCGGAGGCCAAGGCCCCCGGTTCAGTCAGACTCGTCGCCGCAGAAGAGCTACCCTGCAGATTCCGCCCGCTGCAGGACCTGGCACCTCAGGACCTGGCCGATCTCAAAGCACTCATCGCCACTGTCTCCTGATCCACTGTCTCCTTATCCACCGTCTCCTGATCCATCCTTCCTAGGAGTAACCACCGTGACACTCACCGGACATACCCTGATCGCAGGGCAGGCCGCCGCCGGCGAAGGCAAAACAGCCTTTGGTTTCAACCCCGCCAGCAACGAAGTCCTTGAACCCGCCTACCCGCTGCTCACAGAAAAGCAGCTCAAGGCAGCCACCGCCGCGGCCGCGGAGGCGTACGCATCCTTCAGCACCCTCGATCCCGAGACGCACGCCGGCTTCCTGGAAGCCATCGCCACTAACATCGAGGCCATCGACGACGAGCTGATCATCCGTGCAGGCCAGGAGACCGGCCTACGATGCATGTCCAAGCCCTGATCCGCATCAGGTGACACCCAGAGGGAATAATGTTTACTTTCGATCAGTTGGCGGGCTTCATCGCCGTTGCCGAGGAACTGCATTTCGGCCGCGCCGCTGAACGCCTGAGCATGACTCAACCGCCGCTGAGCCGGCAGATCCAGAAGCTCGAGAAAACCGTCGGCACGGAACTGCTGGAACGGGACAACCGCAAAGTGCAGCTGACGCATGCCGGCCAGGCATTTCTGGAGGAGGCCCGGCGCCTGATGGCGCTGGCTGACCGGGCGCCGGTGACGGCCCGCCGCATCGCCTCGGGGCGATCCGGGCTGCTACGAATCGGTTTCACAGCCACCAGCGGCTTCAGCATTTTGGGTCCGTTACTGGAGGAAATCGGGGTACTTCTTCCGGATGTGGACATAGATCTCCATGAGCTCGTGACGGGAGAGCAGATCAAGGGCCTGCAGACTGGTGAGCTTGATCTTGGGCTGGCCCGGCCTCCCTTTGATACGGATGTTTTCGATTCGCGTATGCTCTACCGCGAATCGATGATGCTTGCCGTACCGACCGGACACCGGCTGTCCTTTCTGGAAAGGGACGTCACCGACGCGGACCTCAAGGACGAGCCCCTCATCATGCACTCCCCCACTCAAGCCCGGTACTTTTACGACCTCGTTATCCGGCTGCTTCCCGTCCAGCACGGCAACGTCGTGCACACGGTCAGCCAAATACTCACCATGGTCTCCTTGGTTGCGGCTAAGCGCGGAGTCGCCTTCGTCCCCCACTCGGCTGTCAAGCTTGGAATCGAAGGAGTCCAGTTCCTGCCACTGGCCAGCAGCGACGGGGAACCTGTTGAACTCCATGCGATCTGGAACCGGCGAGTCACCAACCCGTCCTTGGCCCGGCTACTCCGCAATTTCGACTTCAATACCAACTGAGCTTCCGGCGCCTCCACCCAATCGGTAATACCTTGACAGCATCTAACAATGCGGAAAGCGTCTTGGACGTGCATTACTTACCGCTCCTAGTATTTGGGTAACGCATATGTGCTCCGGGTCACGCGATCCGAACCGCCGCCTTTCTTGCGGCGCCGCCGCAGATGACGGAATTATTTACCCAGATAAGGAACGTCGATGTCCAAACCCACTCTTGATTCGCCCGTCGAGAAAACCGCGCAACCGCGGATCGGCCGCGCGAGGTCCCACACACGGTTTCTGGTGCTCGGACTGATCTTCTTCATAACCGTCGTCAACTACGCCGACCGCAGCAGCATGTCCATCGCCGGCACGGACATGACGAAGGAACTCGGCATGTCGTCAGTCCAGCTCGGTTTCGTCTTCTCCGCCTTCAGCTGGGCCTACGTCGTCGGGCAGCTTCCGGGCGGGTATCTGCTGGACCGCTTCGGGGCCAAGAAAATGTACGGCTGGAGCCTGACGTTGTGGTCCCTCGCAACCCTAGTGGTGGGCTTTGTCGGTCTGATTTCTACACCCGTCCTGGTCTCTGTCGGCATCCTCTTCGGTCTGCGTCTGTTCCTGGGCATAGTGGAGGCGCCGGCATTCCCGGCGAACGCACGCATCACCACGATGTGGTTCCCCACCAAGGAACGCGGCCAGGCCACGGCCGTTTTCAACTCCGCCCAGTACCTTGCTACGGCCATGTTTGCCCCCCTCATTGGTTGGATGACATACACTTTCGGCTGGCGTTTAGGGTTTTACGCTTTGGGAGTCCTGGGCGTGGCGATGGCCATCGTCTGGTTCCGCTGGATGAACGTTCCGTCGAAGCACAAACGCGTCACCGCAGCCGAAATTGACACCATCCGCTCCGGAGGCGGCCTCGTTGACCTGGACGAGTCAGCCACCCTGTCCAACCGGAAGTCGACAGTCACAGCGGCGCAGTTCAAGGAGTTGTTCACGAGTCGCATGTTCTGGGGCCTCTACGTTGCACAGTACGCCGTCAACGCCCTGACCTACTTCTTCATCACCTGGTTCCCCATCTACCTCGTCAGCAGCAGGCATTTGAACATCCTGCAGGCCGGCCTCATCGCCGCTATCCCCGCTCTGGCAGGCTTCGCCGGAGGCCTCCTTGGCGGATTCATCTCGGACCACCTCCTGCGCAGGGGAATGTCGCTGACTGCGGCGCGGAAAATCCCATCCATCGCCGGCATGGCACTGGCCATGCTGATCATGTTCTGCCCCTTCACAGACAGCACCCCCGTCATCGTCTTGCTCATGACGCTCGCCTTCTTCGGCAAGGGCGTCGCCGCACTCGGCTGGGCATTCGCCACTGACATGGCCCCCAAGGAAGCAAACAGTGTCTCGGCGTCCATCATGAACGCCTTCGGCAATATCGCCGGCATCGTCACACCCATCGTCATCGGCTACATCATCGCCGCAACTGGCTCCTTCGATGTCGCCCTCTGGTTTGTCGGTGCACACGGTGCCATTGCCTTGATTGGCTACCTGATCATGGGCCGGGTCAAGCGGCTTGAATTCAAGACAAGCACCGCGTCCACCGCCGACAAAATACCGGCCTAGCGCGGCCTAGCGCCACCTTTCTCTCCAGTGATACCCCCGGAGCCAAAGGCGTGATGCCCTGGGGGTATCACTGCATACACAAAGACTCTTAGACAGGCATCAGTGTGATGCATAGTCTGAAAACGAGCCATCAACACCAGCCGCGACGCGGCGCAACTTGGAGGACCACACCGTGGCAAAATACTCGCCCCAGGAACTGGCAACAATCTTGAAGGACGGGCTGCTCTCCTTCCCCGTCACATCATTTGACGAGCAGCTGCAATTCGACGAGGAAAACTACCGCAAACACCTCTCATGGCAGGCCAGCTTTCCTGTGGCAGGGCTTTTCGCAGCTGGCGGCACCGGCGAAGGATTCTCCCTCACGCCCGCAGAGTCCGCGCGGGTGGTCCGCACAGCGGTGGAGGAAGTCGGAAACTTTGTGCCGGTGCTGGCTTCGGCCGGCGGATCCACCGCCCAGGCTATTGAGAACGCCCGGGCTGCCGAGGCCGCGGGCGCCGAAGGCATCCTGCTCTTGCCCCCGTACCTGACCGAAGCGGACCAGCTGGGGCTGGTTGACCATGTCAGTGCCGTTTGCAGCGCCACGTCTCTCGGTGTGATTATCTACAACCGGGCAAATGCCATCTACAAAGACACCACCGTCGCGACCTTGGCAGAACGGCACAAGAACCTCATAGGGTTCAAGGACGGCGTCGGCGACCTTGAGCACGACGCCCGGGTTTACGCCAAGCTTGGCGACCGCCTCTTCTACCTCGGCGGCCTGCCCACAGCAGAGACCTTTGCACTCCCTCTCCTGCAGCTGGGCATGAGCACCTATTCAAGCGCCATGTACAACTTCGTCCCGCAGTTTGCCCTGGACTTCTACCAGGACGTCCGTAACAACGACCGGGTTGCCGTGAATAAGAAACTCAACGAGTTCGTGATCCCATACCTGGATATCCGCGACAGGGTCAAGGGCTACTCCGTTTCCATCGTCAAGGGTGGCCTCGATGCCATCGGCCGTCCGGCAGGCGGGGTGCGTCCCCCACTGCAGAACCTCACGCCGCGGGACCTCGCCGACCTCAAAGCACTCAGCGCCAACGTCTCCTAGGAATCAGAACCATGACACTCACCGGACATTCCCTGATCGCGGGGCAGGCCGTCGCAGGCGAAGGCAAGACCGCCTTTGGCTTCAACCCCGCCAGCAACGAACGGCTGGAACCCGTATACACCCTGCTCACCGAAGAGCAGCTCAAGGCAGCCACCGCTGCGGCCGCCGAGGCGTACGCCTCTTTCAGTGCTCTCGATCCCGAGACGCACGCCGCATTCCTCGATGCCATCGCTGACAACATCGAAGCCATCGGCGACGAGCTGATCATCCGCGCGGGCCAGGAGACCGGACTGCCCGCAGCCCGGCTGCACGGCGAACGTGCCCGCACCACCGGCCAGCTCCGCCTGTTCGCTTCCGTGGTCCGGCAGGGCGACTTCCGCGGCGTCCGCATCGACCCTGCCCTACCGGAGCGCACCCCGCTCCCCCGCGCCGACATCCGCCAGCGCCAGATACCACTGGGACCGGTGGCCGTCTTCGGTGCCAGCAACTTCCCGCTGGCCTTCTCGACGGCGGGAGGCGACACCGCCTCCGCCCTCGCCGCCGGCTGCCCGGTGGTCTTCAAGGCCCACAACGCCCACCCCGGCACCGGCGAGCTTGTCGGCCAGGCCATCGTGAAGGCCGTCCGCGACTCCGGGCTCCACCTCGGCGTCTTCTCGCTCATCTACGGCCCCGGCAACAGCATCGGCCAGGCCCTCGTGGCTGACCCTGCCATCAAGGCCGTGGGCTTCACCGGTTCCCAAAGCGCCGGCATCGCGCTGATGCGCACGGCCGCCGCACGCCCCGAACCCATCCCCGTCTACGCGGAAATGTCCTCGCTCAACCCGGTCTTCGTCTTCCCGGGCGCCCTGAGCGCCTCCGCCGAACAAATCGACGCCCTGGCGCAGCAATACGTCACCGCCGTCACCGGCAGCTCCGGACAGCTCTGCACCTCCCCCGGCCTACTGTTCGCCCCCGCCGGCGAGGCAGGCGACAAACTGGCTGCCGCCGTCGTACGCGCAGTATCCGCTTGTGCCGGCCAGACCATGCTGACCGAAGGCATCGCCGCGTCCTGGAACGCCGGCGCCACAGCGCTCGGCTCCGCCGACAACGTGACCATCGTCGGTCAAGGCACCGTCGGCCCCACCGAAAACGCACCAGCTCCCACCATCTTCGGCACTGGCGTCGCGGACTTCATCGGCAACCGCGTGCTGCACGAAGAGATCTTCGGTGCCGCCAGCCTGGTGATCCGCTACTCCACCGCCGGGGAACTGGTCGAAGCCACCAACCGGCTCGAGGGGCAGCTCACCGCCTCCCTGCAGCTCACCGAAGAGGACTACCCGACGGCGGCCCAACTACTCCACGCCCTGGAACAGAAGGTGGGGCGAATCATCGTCAATGGCTGGCCC
This sequence comes from Arthrobacter sp. 2MCAF14, assembly GCF_052115645.1. NCBI lineage: Bacteria > Bacillati > Actinomycetota > Actinomycetes > Micrococcales > Micrococcaceae > Arthrobacter > Arthrobacter sp. 2MCAF14. The sequence goes on from NZ_JBFRHB010000057.1 coordinate 12,694, forward strand.
ACCGGCGTCGAAGTAGGACATGCCATGGTCCATGGCGGGCCTTTTCCGGCAACGTCGGACACGAGGACCACCTCCGTGGGTACGCTGGCAATCAAACGCTTCCTGCGGCCCGTCGCATACCAGAACCTGCCCCAGGAACTGCTTCCGGCACCGCTGCAGGATGCCAACCCGTGGCACCTGAACCGCCGGATCGACGGCACGGTTGTCCCGGCGGACGCATCAGAGAAAGCAGTGGTCAACGCATGAGCACGCAGCCCACTATCGCCCGGGTGGAAGTAGTCTCGGTCGCGGGCCACGACAGCATGCTGATGAACCTCAGCGGCGCGCATGGACCGTTTTTCACCCGCAACGTGGTCATCATTACCGACACTGACGGCCGCACTGGCCTCGGCGAAGTCCCCGGCGGGGAGAAGATCCGCGCCACCATCGAGGAGGCTGGCGTCCTGATCACCGGCAAGCCCGTGGCCCGGCACCGCTCCCTGCTGCGTGAAATTGCGGCGGAATTCGCCGACCGCGACGCCGGCGGCCGCGGACTGCAGACGTTTGACCTGCGTACCACGGTCCATGCAGTCACCGCAGTCGAATCCGCACTGCTGGACCTCCATGGGCAGTTCCTTGGCGTCCCAGTCGCGGAGCTGCTCGGCGACGGGCAGCAACGCAGCTCGGTCCCGATGCTCGGATACCTCTTCTTCATCGGTGACCGGCGGCGGACGGACCTGCCATATCTGATGGAGGCCGCGCCGTCGGACCGCTGGGAGAGGCTGCGCCGTCAAGAAGCCATGACCCCCGAAGCGGTGGTGGCCCTGGCCGAGGCCGCCCAGGAACGGTACGGCTTCAGCGACTTCAAGCTCAAGGGCGGCGTGCTCTCCGGAGACGACGAAGTGGACGTTGTCACGGCATTGGCTAAACGCTTCCCCGACGCCCGCGTCACCCTTGACCCCAACGGTGGCTGGCTGTTGGACGAAGCCATCCGGCTCGGCAAGAGGATGCAGGGCGTTGTTGCATACGCCGAGGATCCCTGCGGCGCCGAAGGGCGCTTCTCCGGGCGTGAAGTCATGGCGGAATTCCGCCGCGCCACCGGGCTCAAGACCGCCACGAACATGATTGCCACGGACTGGCGCGAAATGTCCCACGCCATCCGCAGCAACGCCGTGGACATTCCACTGGCGGACCCCCACTTCTGGACCATGCACGGCTCCGTCCGGGTGGCGCAGCTGTGCCACGAATTCGGGCTCACCTGGGGCTCGCACTCGAACAACCACTTCGACATTTCGCTGGCCATGTTCACCCACACGGGTGCAGCCGCCCCCGGCGAGATCACGGCACTGGACACGCACTGGATCTGGCAGGACGGGCAGGGCCTCACCCGGAACCCGCTGCAGATAAAGGACGGCACTATAGAAGTTCCGAACGCCCCCGGACTGGGCATCGAGCTGGACCGCGATGCCCTGGACAAGGCACACCAGCTCTACCTGGAACACGGGCTCGATGCCCGCGACGACAGCATCGGCATGCAGTACTACATCGACGGCTGGGCCTTCGATCCGAAGCGCCCCTGCCTGGTGCGCTAGGCTCCTGGCTGGCGCTGGGCAGGCAGCTTCCGCGCGGCCGGTCCTCCTTCCGCACAGCATCTGTTGGCCAGCGTGATCATGGCCGCACTACCCACCGCACAGAACGTGTTCCTCTTCGCCTCCCGCTACGGCCGCGGCATGACCGTTGCCCGCGACGTGATCCTCTGCACCACATTGTTGAGCGTCGGCGCGCTTGTTGAGTGTCGGCGCGCTGCTCGTTGTGGCGTGGCTGGTTCGATAGTTACCGTCCGGATGATTACCGGGCAGTGGTTATCAGGCACCTGGCTGATTGCCCTTACCTGAACGGCGGTCATCGCTAATAATGTCTGCCCCCTTTGGCAGAGTTATGGCATGGAAGCCATGGGGGATCTTGCAGCAAGAGGGACGTTGCGGTGGGCCAAGCTGCCTGCTGCCGCCGCTGCTGTCAGCGATCCGGTAGCCCATAGACGGCCGGGCTCGGCCGGACCGGAGCCGGCCGATGACGGATACCGGACCACCACCGAATTCCGGAGGGCCCTGCTTCGGATCAGCGCCGCCGAATCCCGGCGCCGGATCGCACTGGCGGCCACGGTGCTGCCCCCCACCGGGATCACCGGCCACCCCCAGCCCCCGGAACGGCCCGAACTCGCAGCGGCCCTCGCCGCCGGAACCATCGCCTCCCACCCCGCGACCATCATCACCGCCGCCCTGGACCGCGTCCGCCACCACGCCCCCGCCGTCACCACCGCCCGGATGGAACACGCCCTGACCGGCACCGCGGCCGAGAACGACACCGACTTCCTCCCCCGCATCGCCCGCCGCTGGACTGACGCGATCGATCAGGACGGCACCGAACCCACCGAGAACGAGCTCCGCCACCGCCAGGGGGCCTTCCTCCGCCCCGCCCGCCCGCCGCGGACTGCACCCCTTGGAAATCTTCGCCACCACCGACCAGTACGAACACCTTCTCACCGTCATGAACACCGCCAACAACCCCCGCAACCACACCGGCACCACGGCGGGCAACGACGCAGACGGAAACGGCGCCGGTACCGCAGCCGGCACCGGCACCCTCCCCGCCGCGGGAGGGCTCCGCCCGCAGGTCATGGTCACCATCGACTACCGCGACCTCCTGGACCGCCTCGAACAACCACACAGCCCAAGGTCCCGCTACCCCCCTCCGGACCGGACTCCCACGGGTTCCGGCGGCACGGATTCGGGCGGTGCCGCCAACTCCAAGACCCCCAGCGGCCAACACGGCCACGAAACCTCCAGCACCACCACAGCCGGCATCCCCGGCACCGGGTAATTCACGTTCACCGGCCCCGTCACCGCCTCCACCGTCCGCAAAATCGCCTGCGACCCCGACATCATCCCCATCCTGCTCGGAAGCCAGAGCCGCGTCCTGGACATCGGCCGCACCACAAGGATCTTCCCGCCGCACATCCGCAAAGCCATCACCGCCCGCGACCAAGGCTGCACCTTCCCGGGCTGCACCATCCCCGCACCCTCGTGCGAAGCCCACCACATCACCTACTGGTCACAAGGAGGATCCACCAGCACCGACAACGGACCCTCCTCTGCTCGCATCACCACCACCTGATTCATAAAGAACTGTGGCAAATCCAGGTCAAGACCGGCATTCCCTGGTTCATCCCGCCGTCCCATGTCGACCCGCGCCAAGGGCCCCGACGCAACCACTATCGATCCATTCGCCCCGCAGACGGTCGAAATTGGCAAGCGAACTCTCGACCTTCGCAGCCTCCAAAGGTCAACCCCCATCGCACTTGTAATATAAGTTAGCCACTTGTATCCTAAGTGCGCGGGCGATGTAGCCCAACTACTTGTTTCCCAGGAGAACCAATGACCACCGTCGATCTCATCCGGCACGTAAAGCTTTCCACCGCGCGGCTTCCGCTGGCCGTTCCCATCAGCGACGCCAAGGTCTTCACCGGGCGCCAGAAGCCCATGACCGAGGTCGTCTTCCTCTTCACCGAAATCCTCACCGAGCAGGGACACAGCGGAATCGGCTTCAGCTACTCCAAGCGCGCTGGCGGCCCGGCCCAGTACGCGCACGCCAAGGAAGTCGCCGAAGGCCTCATCGGCGAGGATCCCAACGACATCGGCAAGATCTACACCAAGCTCCTCTGGGCCGGTGCCTCCGTGGGCCGCTCCGGAGTGGCCACCCAGGCACTCGCTGCGATCGACATCGCGCTTTACGACCTCAAGGCCAAGCGCGCCGGCCTGCCGCTCGCCAAGTTCCTGGGCTCCTACCGCGACTCCGTCCAGACGTATAACACCTCCGGCGGCTTCCTCAACGCCTCCCTCGACGAGGTCAAGGCCCGCGCCACAGTCCTCCTGGACGAAGGAATCGGCGGCATCAAGATCAAGGTGGGCCTGCCCGATACTGCCGAAGACCTTCGCCGCGTCGCCGGTATCCGCGAGCACATCGGCTGGGACGTGCCCCTCATGGTGGACGCCAACCAGCAATGGGACCGCGCCACAGCCCTGCGTATGGGTCGCCAGTTGGAGGAATTCAACCTTGTCTGGATCGAAGAACCCTTGGACGCATACGACTTCGAGGGCCACGCACATCTCGCCCAGATCCTCGATACCCCTATCGCCACCGGCGAGATGCTCGCTTCGGTGGCCGAACACAAGGGTCTCATCAACGCCAACGGCTGCGACATCATTCAACCGGATGCACCCCGCGTTGGCGGCATCACCCAGTTCCTGCGCCTCGCTGCCCTCGCGGACGAACGAGGCCTTGGCCTGGCACCGCATTTCGCCATGGAAATCCACCTCCACCTCGCTGCTGCCTACCCGCGCGAACCATGGGTGGAACACTTCGACTGGCTCGATCCGCTGTTCAACGAACGCCTCGAAACCAAGAACGGCCGCATGCTCGTCCCAGACCGTCCGGGACTTGGCGTGACCCTCAGCGACCAGGCACGCGCATGGACCACTGAATCCGTGGAGTTCGGCAAGTAACCTTGAACCCATGAGCCGGAACCTGAGCACCGACCTTGCCGCGGAGCTGCGCGCCCGCATAGTCGACGGCGCCATCCAGCCAGGCGGAAAGCTTCCGAGCGAAAACACCCTCATTGGTGAGTTTGGCGTAAGCCGCACCGTCGTCCGCGCTGCACTCACCCGGCTTCAGGCTGAGGGACTCGTCGAAACCGAACGGGGGCGCGGCAGCTTTGCGCTGACCCCGCCCCCCACCGGGAACACCGAACGCCACGGGACGAGGCCCGTCACGAGTGTGGAGGACCGACTCCGCCTCCTTGAATTCCGGGTAGGAGTGGAATCGGAAGCAGCCGCCTTGGCTGCCCGCAACCATACCGAACGCAACCTGAAGGCGATCAAATCCGCACTGGAGGAATTTACCGTCACTGCAGGACACCCCGCACATGCGATGAAGTCCGACTACCAATTCCACCGCGCCATAGCAGCCGCCACCGGAAACCCCTTCTACTCCGACTGCCTCGCGTCCCTGGGCCAGACGATGATCACCATGCCGCGAACAAGGCTCATGACCGGCGATGAGCGTTACCCGACGGACCACGTCGAACAGGTGATACACGAACATACTTCCATCCACGCCGCGATCGCAGACCGTGATGAATCTGCCGCGGCTGCGGCCATGCGCACCCATCTCACTAACTCCCGAAGGCGCCTGATGTCCGCAACCCGCAGGCACCAAGACTGAACGGAGAAGACGTCGGCAATCGCGCAGCCGCTGCGCAATTGGCAGTCCGAGCCCCTCAACAATCGCGGAAACCCCTGTCATGGCCCGGCCCACAATGAGCGAGTTGATCTCGAACAAGCCCTCGCAGGTGAAAATTGCTTCGGCATCGGCAAAGATCTTGGCCATCCGATAATCGGTCACAATGCCGTTTCCGCCCAGGATGGACCGGCCCATCGCGCGGCCGCCTGGGCTGCTGGACAAGCTGCCGGCGTCGCTCACATGGGCGCGCACGCTCTCGGCGCAGCCGCCTACGCCGCGAAAGCGGCCGGGCTGGCCGCTCCGGATCAGCCCACGGCCATCTCTGAGGAGATCTCCTGGCAACTCGAGCACATGAATGCACGGTATCCGGGTCCAGCCGGATGCCGCGATCTGGACGGAGGACGCCACGGTGCTCATCGAAGCCAAAGGCACGCGGACGGCCGCCCAGTTCCAGACGACACAACTTGCACGCGAGTACCCTGCCTTGATGATCGGCCCGCGGAAGCACAAGCTGCTTCTGCTGATTCTCGACTCCCCTCCCCCGCTCCGTATTCAGTCAGCCGGCCGCGTCGACCTCATCGAGGGGTCACCATCGGGTTGGAGGAACTGTAGTCCGCGGCAGCCCTGCCAGCTGCCGACGTCGAACATCTCGTCCAGGCCATCCCCGAGACGGTCTGCTGGATCACGTGGCAGGAAATCCACTCCATCGTCGACGAGGCTGCGGCAGCCTGACACCAGCCTTGCCGGCACACTCCGTCGCCTGGCGGAGGGCGTGACAGACGCCATCGACTGGCATTCCCGGCCCAAATAGACCGTCAGGCAGGGCCGGGCGCGGATCTGCACTTACCGCTCCAGGACGTCGATTTTCAGAGACGCACACCTATTGACCAGCCAGACGAAACCGTCGCCTGACGCGAGACACCAAGCCGCTTCCCGGGACGATGTCGAGGTCGCTTTGCTGGACACGGACATCGAAAAGCATCCAGGCGCGGGCGCTGTTGTCCCGATCCGACATCTAACCGATCCCGTCAAACCCGGCACTATCGGCCGCGTCCCATAGTCGGATCTGAGAGTAATTTGCCCCATGGGATGGCCCGGCCTTCCCTTTCGTGTCGGAGGGACGATACATGCTGAGCCCGTGACGTTTTCCCTGCGCACCGCCCGCCGCGACCGCGGAGTCCCGCCCGGGCGCATCCCCCACGACATCGGCGCACCATGCCTGCTGCTGCACACCCTTCAGACCGAGGACGCCGTCGGTCAGCTCCTCTCCACCGGACGCATCGTGGCCGACCCTGCCCGGGCCTGGACCGAGTTCCCGGACGCCTACGCGTGGATGTACCGGCAGATGTAGTCCCGCCTGCCAACCAGGGGCGACGGCGCCTTGTGGCTCTGGGCGAAAATCGGGCGCCAGGACCTACTGGCCCACTGCCGCCGGTCCCGGGGGAAGGTGCTGCTGACCTGCCGGATCCCCCGGGAACGCGTGCTCCTGTCCGAGTTCGACGACTGGCACCGGGTACTCAACGGATCACCCAACATCCTCGCCCTCCCCGGTGAAAGCGATGACGCCTACGGCGACCGGCTCAACCTCGTGCTCGATGACTTCTTTGACCGCGTATCCGCAGCCGGCGTCGAACACGATCCAGTCAGCACCTGGCCGCAGGACCTTCGGCCCGAGATTGAAGCGAGCTGGGAAACGATTTTAGACCCAAGCAACTACCCCAGGACCTCCTACTGGACGGCGACCGTACATGAACTGCATGCCGAAGACGTGACGGAGGCAGTCCGCTTCGTGGACTAACCAAGGGACGCGCCTGAACGTTGCCGGACGTGTTCCACGGGCGCCATCACGTCCCCTCAGCTTCAGCCGGGACAGTGTGCAGCGGTGTCGTACCCTGACCGATTCAAGCTTCGTCTCGTTCTGCCGCTTCATTGGCGCTGGGGGGACCTCCATGCAACCAAGCCGCTACGCGCCGCTCGCCATCCAAAGATTCGTTCAACGCTCCTGTGTCGCTAGTTTTCCTCGCGAACTTTTGGATTGTTCCCGGTACCCCAAGTTGCACTCCGGCCCCTCATACCCAGCGAAGGCTCCGCTATCAGAACGACGCCCAAATCTGACAGACACGCCCGGAATATCACCGGCAGCCTGACAGAGCTGCCAACACACCTGGCCCGCGTTGCGGTGCGCAAATCGCATCTGGGCGCGACCCCATGCCCCCAAGGCAGGGCGGTCATGTAGTCCGGTCCCAAACCCACTATGAAAGAGCAAGACCGCAGAACACTCCCCCAACCAGGAAACGAGACAGAGGACCACAAAACGCCCCCGCAGGGGCTCATAAAAAGCTGATGGTTATGTCCCGCCGAGTGGTGTAGATCTCAGCGGTTGCGCGTTGCTCCGGCAACGTAGTGAGCCATCGTGCGATGGTCAGTGAGTACCGATCAAAGAACTCACAAAGGACACAAACACACGATGGCTCTAGACCAGTCTGCCCTGCTTCCAGGACCCTGACGACCACCGCCGGGGACCTGAACCTGAAGATCCCCAAGCTGCGGAACGGGTCGTTTTTCCCGGCTCTGCTGGAACGCCGCCGCCGCGTCGACCAGGCCCTCTACGCTGTCGTGATGGAGGCCTACCTGCACGGGGTCTCCACCCGGAAGGTCGATGACCTGGTCAAAGCGCTCGGGGCCGACACCGGGATCTCCAAGTCCGAAGTTTCCCGGATTTGCGAGGACCTGGACCACGAAGTCGGCGCGTTCCGGGACCGCGACCTCTCGGCCATGGACTACCCGTACGTGTTCCTCGACGCCACCTACTGCAAGGCCCGCGTCGGGCACCGCGTCGTGTCCCAGGCCGTCGTGGTCGCCTTCGGCGTGGCCGCGGACGGGCGCCGGGAAGTCCTGGGCTTCGACGTCGGCGACAGCGAGAACGAGGGATTCTGGACCGCGTTCCTGCGGTCCTTGAAGGCCCGCGGACTGGACGGAGTGAAACTGGTGATCTCCGACGCCCACACCGGCCTGAAGAAAGCCATCGGCACGGTGTTCCAGGGCGCGACGTGGCAGCGCTGCCGAGTGCATTTCATGCGCAATGTGCTCTCGACCGTGCCGAAGGGATCCCAAGACATGGTCGCCTCGATCATCCGCACCGCCTTCGCCCAGCCCGACGCCGGGCACGTGAACACCCAGTTCGACGAGGTCACCCGGATGCTTCTCAAATCCCACCCGAAGGTCGCCGCGATGCTCGGCGACGCACGGGACGACGTGCTCGCGTTCACTGGATTCCCGGCCAGGCACTGGCGCCAGATCTGGTCCACGAATCCCATGGAACGCGTCAACAAAGAGATCAAGAGACGCACCGACGTCGTCGGCGTCTTCCCCAACCCGGCTGCCCTTCTCCGGCTCGCCGGTGCGGTCCTCGTCGAGCAACACGACGAATGGGAAGCCGGCGACCGCCGCTACCTCTCCGAGGCCTCCATGACCGAACTCAAGGCCATGAACACGACCCCCGCCACGCCGATCGCGGAGGCGATTTTGCTTCCCGAACTCACGGCAGCATAATCAAATAACTGACCTGCACGGTGTCGAGAAAACTCCACCACTCAGCGGGACGTAACC
>NZ_JBFRHB010000058.1:0-20283 GCF_052115645.1 Arthrobacter sp. 2MCAF14
CGCCCACCCAGCCACCCGGCGCAACCAGGACCAACAGTGGAACACCGAAGGGCAGCGAGGCCTGGCACCCCAGCATGCTCCCTGCCCGCACAACGAGCCGAACCGGATTCAAATCATCAGCCCGGGCACATCGGTGGATCGAGGCTTAGGCTGGACCGCATGGCTATCATCCGTCGAGCAACCCTGAGTCCCAGCAAACTTGAACTCATCGAAAAGTACTTACCCGTCCAGTCATGGTTCAACATGGATGGCTCGGCGCCGCCCGAACTGCTTGGGGCATACCGCTTCGATGATCCGGACGGCGAAGTCGGCCTTGAGACCCATCTCGTCTCCCACGGCGGCAAGGTCTACCAGGTTCCCCTGAGCTACCGAGGTTCGAAATTGCCCGGCGCGGAGGACTCGCTGCTGGGCACCATGGAACACTCCGTTTTGGGCACGAGGTGGGTGTACGACGCCTGCGCAGATCCCGTCTACGTCGTCGCCCTGGCCACCGCCATCCTCACGGGACAGCAGGAAGCCGAACAGTTCGTGGACGTGGACGGCGTGCTGGAGCCACGCAAAAGTTCGGTCAACGTCAAAGGCAGCGGAACGCCCGGTGGCGAAGTCCCGGTGCTGAGCCCGGCAGCCCCGATCACCGAAGACGGCGTCACCAGCATCGAAGCCGGTGAGCTCACACTGCTGGTGAACCGTGTCCTCGATCTGGGTACACAGGGTTCGGAAGATTCGGCTTCCCTGAGGGGTACGTGGGCCGGGCAGGAAGCGCCGGTTCTGCTGGGGTCCCTCCCGCAGGCCTAGAGGATTACTCCCCCGGACGCGGCCGCCAGACGACAACTGCCTGGGATCGCGCCCGGGGGCGCTGCCCGCGGGCAAGGCTGACGACGTCGCCGGCTGCTCCCGCCGCGAAAATTCGGGCCTCCATCGGGCTCCGCCGGCGTTGCAGTTCCTCGCTCAACTCGGCCACGCGGAACTGAAGCGCGGCCACCTGGTTTTCGAGCTCGAGGATGCGCTTGATGCCCTCAAGGGACACGCCCTCGTGGGAGAGCCGCTGGACCTCGCGCAAGCGGTCGATATCGCGCTGGGAGTAACGCCGGGACTTGCCCGGGGCACGGCTCGGCGACACGATGCCGAGGCGGTCGTACTGGCGCAGGGTCTGCGGATGCATGTCAGCCAGTTCGGCCGCGACGGAGATGACGAAGATCGGCTGGTTGATGTCGATGCCCATGCCTACGTCCCCTCCCATGTGTTCTGCCGCTACAAGCGGGCCTTGGCGGCCAGGTCATGGCGAGGATCGGCGTCGGCAGTTGCCGCGGCGAATGCCTTGACGGCCTCCTCGGCCTGTTTGTTGAGGTTCTGCGGGACGGAGACGTCGATCGTCACCAGCAGGTCTCCGGTGCCCTTCGACGTCTTGACGCCGCGGCCCTTGACCCGGAGCGTGCGGCCGGAAGGCGTGCCTGCTGGGACGCGGACGGTGACGGTGTCGCCGTCGAGCGTTGGCACATGGATGTTGGAACCCAAGGCAGCCTCCGCGAAGGTGACCGGCACGTGGATGCGGATGTTGTCGCCGTCGCGGTTGAAGAAATCGTGGGGCTTGACGTTCACCGTGATGATGAGGTCCCCGTTGCCGGCTGCGCCGGGGTTGCCCTTGCCGCGCTGACGGACCTTCTGGCCGTCCCTGATGCCCGCCGGAATCTTCACTTCGATAACGTTGCCGTTGCTTTCGCGCAAGCTCACCGTGGTGCCGTGAATAGAGCCGGCAAAGGAAATTGAGGTGGACGCCGTACGGTCGCTGCCTTTTTGGGGCGCGCGCTGGAAACCGGTCTGTCCACCGCCGAAACCGCCGCCGAACAAGTCAGCGAACTCGGGAGGGATACCGCCGGCCCCTGCAGGCTGGCGTGCGCCGCCGCCGAAAAGCCCGCCGAACAGGTCCTCGAAGCCGCCATTGGCCGGCCCGCCGCGAGCTGCGCCCGGAGCGAAGCGTGCCCCGCCCATGGCGCGAATGGCATCGTACTGCTGACGCTCCTCGGCATCCGAGAGCACCGAATAGGCCTCCGAGATGTCCTTGAACTTCTTCTCCGCAGTAGCATCCCCGGAATTTGTATCCGGATGGTACTTCCGCGCAAGCTTGCGGTACGCCTTCTTGATGTCAGCGTCAGAGGCGTCCTTGGCGACACCAAGGATGGCGTAAAAATCCTTCTCAACCCAGTCCTGGCTGGCCACTCGGCTTCTCTCTTTCGTTCTGTGTTCGGTTGCGTAGCGCTACGCGAAGCATAGGCCCCCGCCCCTTCGCGTGGCGGCTAAGTCCTGCGGACTTCAGCCGCCCCTTCGCGTGGCGGATGTTGGCCTTCCCAACACTCGCAAGCTCGTGTCGGGGCCCTCGGCCAGATCCTTAGATTCCACTCCCGGGGCCTATGCTTCGCTTCGCGCCTGCTGTCGACTCACCTCAGGCGAGCCTACAGCGGGCGCGAAGCCGGATATGGGGCGGCGGTGTGGAGGGCACCGCGAAGCGGGCACCGCCCCATATCCGGCGAAGCGCCGAGGTGAGCAGACCTAGCGCGGTGAGTACAACTAGGCCGGCACAGCCACGATCACCTGGGCCGCACGCAGCACTCGGTCGCCGGAGCGGTAGCCGGAGCGCAGCACTTGGCTGACGGTGTCTACTTCGATGTCCTCGCCCGGCTGCTGGATGAGGGCTTCGTGGATCGTGGGGTCGAAGTCGACTCCGGTTTCCGCGATGCGCTCCAAGCCGTACGTCTTCAGCGCGTTCTCCAGCTTGGCGGCGATCGCGGCGAACGGGCCGTCCACGAGGTCACCGTGCTGGCGGGCGGCGTCGACGTCGTCCAGCACCGGCAGCAGGGAGTTCAGGACGCCGATGACGGCCATTTCCCCTGCGACGGCGCGGTCGCGTTCGACGCGCTTGCGGTAGTTGACGTACTCGGCCTGCAGGCGCAGGAGGTCGTTGCGGAGTTCCGCGGCCTCTGCTTCTGCAGCGGCACTGGGGGCCACCGACTCTTCAGCCGGAACCTCCATGCCGTTGAGGATTTCCTCAGCCTGGGACAGGGCGTCGCCCTCGGCGGCAGCAGCGGAATCAGCTGCCGATCCTTGGGGGTGGCGGGCGGCCCCGGTCTCCGGGTCAACCTTGCGGTTGTCGCGAATAATTGGCTTCTGCTGACCGGCTCCTTCACGCTCGTCGTGCTTGCCCTCGTTGTTGGAAGGTGAGTGCTCTGCGTCGTTGCCGTGATGAGGCATGCTTACTTCTTTTCGTCTTCGTCGATGATCTCGGCGTCGACGATGTCCTCATCGCCGGAGGCAGAACCCGACTTGGCACCGGCGTGAGCGCCCTCAGCACCTGCGGCGCTGCTTGCGCCATCCGGGGAACCGGCGTGCGAGTAGATCGCTTCGCCGAGCTTGGACTGCGAGTGCTGCAGCTTCTCGAAAGCGGTCTTCACTGCTGCGTCATCGGTGCCTTCGAGGGCCTTCTTGAGGGCGTCGACGTCGGCCTTGACCTCGGTCTTGACCTCTTCCGGCAGCTTCTCGTCGTTTTCGGCGATGAGCTTGTCCACGGAGTAGGCGAGCTGCTCGGCAGTGTTGCGGGTGTCGGTAGCCTCGCGGCGGGCCTTGTCCTCGGCTGCGTGTTCCTCGGCTTCACGGACCATGCGGTCGATGTCCTCCTTGGACAGCGCGGTGCCGCCGGTGATGGTCATCGACTGTTCCTTGCCGGTGCCCTTGTCCTTGGCGGAGACGTGGACGATGCCGTTGGCATCGATGTCGAAGGTGACCTCGACCTGGGGGACGCCGCGCGGTGCCGGAGCGATGCCAGTCAGTTCGAACGTGCCCAGCGGCTTGTTGTCGCGGGTGAATTCACGCTCGCCCTGGAAGACCTGGATGGCCACGGACGGCTGGTTGTCGTCAGCGGTGGTGAAGGTCTCGGAACGCTTGGTGGGAATGGCCGTGTTGCGCTCGATCAGGTGCGTCATGACACCGCCCTTGGTTTCGATACCGAGGGACAGCGGGGTGACGTCGATCAGGAGAACGTCCTTGCGCTCGCCCTTCAGCACGCCGGCCTGCAGTGCTGCGCCAACGGCAACAACTTCGTCCGGGTTGACGCCCTTGTTGGGCTCCTTGCCACCGGCGAGTTCCTTGACGAGGTCGTAGACGGCGGGCATGCGGGTGGAACCACCCACGAGCACGATGTGGTCGATTTCGGAGAGCTTGATGCCGGTCTCGGCGATGACGTCGTGGAACGGCTTCTTGGTGCGCTCAAGCAGGTCCTTGGTGAGGTCCTGGAACTTGGCGCGGGTCAGCTGCTCGTCCAGGTGGACCGGGCCGTCGGGGGTGACGGAGAGGTACTGGAGGGAGACGTTGGTGCTGGTGGAGGAAGAGAGTTCCTTCTTGGCTTGCTCCGAAGCCTCGCGCAGACGCTGGAGGGCGATCTTGTCCTTGGAAAGGTCGATGCCCTTGATCTTGAGCTGGTTCAGCAGGTAGTCAACAACGCGCTGGTCCCAGTCGTCGCCGCCGAGGCGGTTGTCGCCGGCAGTGGCGCGGACCTGGATGGTGGAGAAGCCGTCTTCGTCCTTGCCGACTTCCAGCAGGGAGACGTCGAACGTTCCGCCACCAAGGTCGAAGACCAGGATGAGTTCGTCTTCCTTGCCCTTGTCCAGGCCGTAGGCAAGTGCTGCGGCGGTGGGCTCGTTGACAATGCGGAGAACGTTCATGCCGGCAATTTCGCCGGCTTCCTTGGTGGCCTGGCGCTCGGCGTCGTTGAAGTAGGCCGGGACGGTGATGACAGCGTCGGTGACCTTTTCGCCGAGGTAGCTCTCGGCGTCGTTCTTCAGCTTCATGAGGATACGCGCGGAGATTTCCTGCGGCGTGTACTTCTTGTCGTCAATGGCGACGGACCAGTCGGTGCCCATGTGGCGCTTCACGGAAGCGATGGTGCGGTCGATGTTGTTGACGGCCTGGCGCTTGGCGATTTCGCCGACCAGGACTTCACCGGACTTGGAGAATGCAACGACCGACGGCGTGGTGCGGCCACCCTCGGCGTTGGCAATGACGGTGGGCTCGCCACCTTCGAGAACAGAGACGACGGAGTTAGTGGTTCCGAGGTCGATACCTACAGCGCGTGACATATGTTGCTTCCTTTCAATGGCCGACGATCGAGATTTCACCCGATTCCGCTACCCGTGAGGGGATTGGAGGGCGGGGAGCACTCAACCTTCGGCTAGTTGAGCGTTCTGCACTCAACTGTACTCAGGCCTCATTCAATGTCAATCTAAAGTTGAGTCAACTACACTCAACTCTGCCGAACGCGGGTCAAGAAACCCCGGAAACACGGGGATTTACGGCCGATTTCGCCGTGGGAGAACGCCCGCCGGCGGGGCTTGGGTTGAGGGCCGACGTCGAACTCGCGGGAAGAGTGCCGGTTCGCGTGAGCGCTCCGGCGACTCCGCAGCGTTCCGGCGATGTCGACGGCGGGTATTCCGTCAGCCGGAGGCGGCCAACGCCTCGTCCGGCTGCATCGGCTTGTACACCCATGCCACCAGCACCACGGAGATGATCATCAGGAGGAACCACGAGACGAGCTTGTCCGGGGACACCAAGTGCCAGCCATCCAGTTGGCTCGGATACAGCCAGGCGTGCGACCAGGTGGCGATGTTCTCGGCAATCCAGATGAAGAGCGCCACCAGCAGGAATGCCAGGACCAGCGGCATCCGGAGTCGATGCCGAAACACCCGGAAGTACATGACGCACCGGCCATAGATCACGACGACGGCGGCCAGCAGAACCCAGCGGGCATCAACGATGTAGTGGTGGGAAAAGAAGTTCACATAGATGGCCGCAGCCAGGACCGCAGTGATCCAACGCCTTGGATACCCGGCGAAGCGCAGGTCGAAAACCCGGTAAACCCGCACCATGTACGAGCCGACCGCCGCGTACATGAAGCCACTGAAGAGCGGAACGGCGCCGACGCGGAGAACACCCTCGGCTTCATACGACCACGAGCCGACGTCTGTCTTGAACAACTCCATGACCGTTCCCACCATGTGGAAGAGCACGATCACCCTGAGCTCGCGCAAGGTTTCCAGCTTCGTGGCCACCATCAGGACTTGGATCACGACGGCGGCGATCGTCAGGAAATCGTTCCTCGCGAGGCCGGAGTTGGCTGGATACCAGAGGTGGGCACCGAAAATGACGGCAAGGAGCGAAGCGCCGAAGATGCACGCCCACGCCTGCTTGAGGCCGAAGACGGTGAACTCAGTGAGCCTGGATCGAAGTCCTCGGGCCGGGGCACCGCCCAGGAAGCGGCTCGCGCTCCCGTCGATAAGTTCCTCAACCGCGGTGAGCTCACGCATCGGCGCCCTACTCGCCAGGGCCGAGCTCGCCCGGTCCGAGCCGGCCAAGATAGTAGTTCTTCGGCCAATGCCTGACTTTCTCCGGCAGCTTTGGGTAAGCCGCTGCCAAGAGGCGCATGGTGCCGTCGAAGCTGCGCCGATGCAGGGTATTCCAAGGCAGCCCGAATCCCGCCCGAAGCTGCTCCGGCAGCAGGCCCGCGGTCAGCAGCCGGACCAACGGCATGCTCAAGCGCATCAAAAACGGCCCGCTCGTGGGGTAAAGGAGCTCGTGGGCCACCCGCAAAGCGGCTGCATCCGGTTCGAGGTTCCGCAGGTATTCATCCCGATAGCCCGCGAAGGCCGAGCGGTCGGCAGGCCAGAGCTCGGCGGGAAGCTGCAACGCCGTCCCGACCCGCGCATACTCACGGTAGACCCGATCGGCTGTGTCGTCGTCGAGGGCTCCATGGACCTTTTCGTAAACGGTGACGGCGGTGTCATAGAGGGTTGCCACGACCCAGAGCTGGGATTGCGCGTCAAAGGCGTTGTATCCGGGGGCGGAATCGTCCGCTGGCCGGCGAACCGGTGCGTGCGCACGATTCACAGCCCGGCGCACCGCGGCCAATTGCTCGTCCGAGCCATAGACCACAGCGTAGACGTACGTCATGGTGGCTCGCAGCCGGTCCAATGGCCGTTCGGCGAAGTTGCTGTGCTCGGCGACGCCGTGACCGACCGCGGGATTGGCGATCTGCATCAGGATGGCGCGCCCTGCTCCGGCGAGCAAAACGCCCTCCGCGCCGATGTCAGCAAGTCCGCGAGCCATGCAGTTACTGTACCTTCGGGCACGGGCTTTCATGCACGGTTGCGGGGGGCGGCTACAGCCCCACGATCCCCTGCAGCACCGTGAGCTGGTGCTCAAACAACTCGTCGCGGGCCGGGAATGTGTCGGCCCCGTATTGGCCGAACACCTCGAAGCTGACCGCCCCGAAAACCGACGTCCACACCAGCACGCCCCTGGCCAACGCGGGTTCGGGAACGGCCACTCCCAGTTCGGCCCGGATGGCCGCCAGGTCCGCGGCAAGGGCTGGAGGAACGACGACGGCGGGCGCCGCGTCGGCAGCCAAGGCACCTGCGCGGTACGCGGCGTCGAAGATCCCCACCATCCGGTAGATCACCCGCGTTCCGGGTTCCGTAGTGCGCTCGGCGGGCGCTTGGTATCCGGGGACCGGGCTGCCGAACAGGAGGGCATACCTCGCCGGCTCGCGCAGGGCCCACTGACGAACGGCCCGCCCGAGCGCCAGGAATCTGCCGCTGTAGTCGTCCTCGGGGAGGGCGTCTACGGCGGCATCCACCTCATCGCCCAGCTCGCCGTAAGCGTCAATCAGCAAGAGGGTCAAGAGTTCGTCGCGGCTCTCCACATACCGGTACACGGCGGAGGACACCACGCCAAGATCGCGCGCGACAGCCCTGAGGGACAAGCCCGCGGCGCCATGCAAGGCAAGGTGTTGGCGACCCAGTCGGATGATGTCCGCCACGGTCTGGGCCCGGGCCCGCTCGCGGGGCGTCGGTTGTCTGGCCGCTGCGGCCAAGGGATGTTCCATCCATCCAGCATGCCACAAAAGAGAGCACTGGAAACAAATGTGAGCAGTGCTCTTGACATGGAATTCGAAAAGGCTCATCCTGACTTCAGAGAGCACTGCTCTCGAATTAGATTTCAACCCAAGAACTAAATCCCCCAAGCAGAAAGTGAGCAACACCATGTACGTCGTCACAGGAGCAGGCCCCGTGGGATGGACCATCGCCGAGCAACTCGCGGACCGCGGCGAAAACGTGCGCATCCTGACGCGCTCAGGCAGCGGACCGGACCACCCGCTGGTCGAAAGGCTCCGCGTCGATGTTTCGGACCCGGCCAAGTTGGCGCAAGCCTTCGACGGCGCCACGGCCGTCTTCCACTGCATCCACGGTTCTGCCTACCGGGCCAAAGCCTGGGCGGCCGAGCTTCCCGGAGCAGAGCAAGTGGTGATGGACGCCGCTGCGGCGGCAGGCGCCGTCGTCGTCTTCCCGGAGAGCCTTTACTCCTACAGCGAGCCGGACAAGACCATCACCGAAAGCAGCCCCCGCGAAGCGACCGGCGGCAAGCGCGGCATCCGCTCGGCCCTGTTGAAGGCCCGGCAAGCCCACCCGGCGAATACCGTCAGCGTGGTGGCGGGCGATTTCTTCGGGCCACGAGCCCGCATGGCGCACGCCGGCGAGCGCATGGTCCCCCTCGTCCTCAAGGGCGAGACCGTCCAGGTTCTCGGAAGCGCCAAGCAGCCGCACTCTTTCACATACGTCCCGGATCTTGCCGCCGCCATGATCGCCGCGGCCCAAAGGCCCGAACTCTGGAACTCGGTATTGCACGCCCCCACGGGTCCGGCAATGACGATGCGGGAAATTGCGGGAAACTTCGGACGCTCGGCCGGCATGCCCGAACCGAAGCTGAGCGTGGTTCCGGGCTGGCTGCTCCGGACCCTCGGCCTGTTTTCAACCGACATGCGGGAGCTGGCCGAAATGTTGTACCAGTTCGAGCGTCCATTCGTCATGGACTCCACAGCGAGCCAGGCCAAGCTCGGGCTGGAACCGACACCGCTTTCAGATGCGATGGCAGCGACCGTGGCCTGGTGGCGGGATCAGGAAGCCGTGGCTGCCCGCTGATTCTCCTTCGACGCCGGATCGCGTGCCAGGCGTCCCGGCCACCAGATGCGCCGGCCAATGTCGTAAGCCAAGGCCGGTACTAACAGCGAGCGCACGATCGTGGTGTCGAGCAGCACTCCGAACGCCACAATAAAAGAGATCTGCGCAAGGAAAAGGATCGGGATGACCCCAAGGGCAGCAAAAGTGGCGGCAAGAACGACGCCCGCCGAGGTAATCACCCCGCCGGTTGCACCGAGGCCCTTCAAGATACCGGCGCGGGTTCCGTCGAGCCTCCACTCTTCCCGGACGCGGGTCATGAGGAAGATGTTGTAGTCGACGCCGAGGGCCACGAGGAATACAAAACCGAAAAGCGGAACCGAGGCATCCGCTCCGGGGAATCCAAACACATGGTTGAACACCCAGGCCGACACGCCCAACGCCGCCGCATAGGACAGCACTACGGTGCCGATCAGCAACAGTGGCGCCAAAACGGACCGCAGCAATGCCATGAGCACCAACAGGATGACCGCCAAGACGATCGGGATGATGCGCCACAAATCAGACTGTGCGCTGGCGTTGGTGTCCACGGCAGTGGCGGTGGTTCCTCCGACCAAGGTTCCGGGCGCCTTGTCGTGCAGCTTCTGCCGGAGGGCGGCGATGGTCTGCTCGGCCTTCGCCGAATCTGCTTCTGAGGACAGGGTGGCGTTGATCAGCACCCGGCCGTCCCGCACCAAGGGGACAGTGTCCATCGCGGTTTCCGCCAGCGGGCGGACGCCGGAATCCGGTTGAGCGGCAACCACGGATGCATCCGAGATGCCTTCCTGGGCTTTGACCCCGGCAAGTACCGCGGCCGCCGCCTTTTCGTCGGCCACAACCACCACCGGGCTTCCCGCACCGGCGGGATAATGCCGGCCCAATGCCACTTGGCCGTCTACTGCCTCGGATTTGCTTAGGATGAGCGCCGACTGTGGAACACCGCTGGCCTGGAGTTGCAACAGGCCAGCGGCGCAGACCACTAAAACGGCAGCTGCGCCCAGCCATACGGCCCTGGGCCGCCTGGCTATGATGCTTGCCAGAAGCCTCCAACCCCGGGGAATGCCGGAGTTGGCTGGGACTTTCCTCGGGGTACGCGGCCAAAATGCGGACCTGCCGAGCAAGCCAAGCGCAGCAGGAAGCAGTGTCAGGCTGGCCAACATTGAAAAGCCGATTCCGATTGCGCCGATGGGCCCCAGTCCGCGGTTTGAATTCAGTTCTGAGAAGAGCAGGCAAAGCAACGCCAGCGCGACCGTTGTCCCGGAGGCCAGGATGGCCCCGAAGCTGCCTCTGTACGCGCGTCCCACAGCCGACCATTTGTTCGGCGCGTGGCCCAAGGCCTCACGGTAACGGGCCACAAAGAGGAGGGCATAGTCGGTGGCCGAGCCAACCACCAGGATGGACAGGATCCCTTGGCTTTGTCCCGTCAATGGGATGACGCCCGACTTCGCCAAGGCAAAGACCAACAGAATGGAACCGCAAAGCGCGAAGACGGCGGTAAGCAGCACCACAAAGGGCAGCACCACGGATCGGTAGACGGCTAGCAGGATGACCAAGACGGCACCGAGTGCCGCGAAAAGCAGTATCCCGTCGATGCCCCCAAAAGCGCTGACCAGATCGGCGAGGAAGCCCGCCGGTCCCGTCACGTAGGTGGTTGTTCCAGCGGGAAGTGCCGCCCCGGCCGCAAAATCCGTCACCTTTGCACGAAGCGCTTGGATTCTCCCTTTGACCCGGTTTCCATCGTCTACCGGGACGATGAATTGCGCCGCCTTGCCATCCGCGGACGGAATCGGCCCAACCGTCGACGTCGAGTGGCTGACCCCGTCGGCGGCAGAGAGTTGGGTGCCGAGGGATGCCAATCCGGCCAGTTGAACGGGTGAAAGCTTCTCAGGAGACTCGATCAACACCACCGCGGGAACATTGCCGCTGGAAATGAACCTGCTTTGCCATTCACGGGCTTCGGTGGATTCGGCGCTCGCTGGAAGGAAGGATGATTGGTCGTTGCTGGACACCTCGCTGAGCTTTCCAAAGGTTGGGCCGCCGATTCCACCGACCCCCATCCACGCCACCAGCGATAGCACCGCGCCCGCCAACCACCACCCCGAACTGCTGCGTCGGCCGGTTCCAGTCCGCTTGTCTGTCATGCCCACACCCTTCCTAACTACTTCCATGACGAAATATATCTATCATGGAGATAATTGGTCAATGACATCCCGGTGGGATAATTTGAGGCTGAAGGAGGCCTCATGGATGACAATCAGCACGTCCGGTCCGCGGCTGTACTCCTCGGGCTACTCCAGCAGTTCACGGTCGAAACGGAGCGGTATGTGGAGGCCATCAGCAACCGCCACCACCTCCATCGAACGGACCTGAACGCATTGGCTGCCATGGTGGCTGCCGCACGGGAGGGCAAGACCATGACTCCCGGGGCGCTCAGGGCGGCACTCAACCTGAGTTCGCCGGCAACAACCGCACTTGTGGACCGGCTCGACCGGGCAGGCCACTTGGAGCGCCGCCGCAGCGAGAAGGACCGCCGCCAGGTTCATCTGGAGATGACCGATTCCGCGCGCGCCACCGGCAGCGAATTGTTTTCTCCCCTGGCGGGCGCTATCGCCCCGGTAATCGACGCACTTTCGCCGGAAGAACTCCGCATAGTCATGACTTTCATGCAGGGCGTCATCGAGGCAACCATGACGGCCCGCAAGGACGCCGCCCTTGCCGAGCCAATGCGCCCTCTACCCGGAACATAGGATGGTTCTCGGGTAAGCGCACGAGCGACATATCGACTGAGCAGGGGGCCGTGATTGGACAAGCTTGTGGACCTGACCTTGGCGGACTGGTTCTCCTTCATCCCTGGACTCATTGCGATCTGGGCCGTCGTTGAGGCGTTGCGGGGGCGTCCGGAGCGCTTGATGAAACGCACCCGGATCCGCGCCATGAAGGGCCTGGGGATAAGCCGGAAGGAAAGCAAGCGCAGGGTTCACGGCATCGTGACGAGTGGCCCGGCGACGTCCGCTGACGAACTCAACTGGCTGCCTTCGGCCCACCCCGGCCAGGCTCACCCGGGAAGCCTGCCCCGCGGAAAGGGCAGCCCGATGCCGCTGACCTTCGCCGCATCCAGCGCCGAACTGCTTAAACTCTCCTAGGCGTATGCCAGCTACGCCGCGAAACTACGTAAAGGCTCTTTCCTGGGTACTGCCACGGCCCCACTCGTCGTCCACGAATCGCAGACCGCCCTCGAAACGTCGACGGTTCTCGGCTCTGCGGCCTCGGGAGGGGGCGCGGAAGCTCCAAAAACGCTCAGGGATGTCCGCCTCGAGCTCCCCGGTGGCCGGACTTTTGACTTATGGGAGCTTCCGGAGGTCGAAAAGGGCACCCTTGCCTACGATCTCTTCGTTAGCTACCGCCGGCACAGGATTGCGCCGGACTTCCACGAGCCTGGACCGGGAAACAGACCCGTGGCCATCGAGGCAGGCGGCCTCGAAACCGAACCGCTTCCGACGACGCCGGCGGAAGCGGAAATTCTGCGGGCAAAATTCCGCAGTCCGCGCACCTTTGACAGCGTCCTGCCGCGGCTTGTCGACTGGCGCCCCGAAGGAGTCAGCAGCAACGGCCGTCAGAGATTGCATCTGGCTATGGCCGAGACCACCTATGCGGCGGTTCTGACCGACCACTACCCGAAGACTTTCGAGGGGCTGGATCCGGACCCTGGTGCAGCACCCAGAATCGTGGAGGGGGAGGCATCACGGTTGTTGACCTTGTCCACCGTTCTGGTCACGGCAGACCGGAAGATGCTGTTCGCGGGAAGGTCGAAAAATGCGGGCTCTCACGCCGGGCTCTTCGGGCCGGCCGTGAATGGCAACCTGTCGCTCCGCCCCCGCGATGGCATTCTCCCGGACGCAGACAGCAGCGGGATCCCCGATCCAAGGCGTGCCCTCGCACGCGAAGCCCATGAGGAGCTGGGGTTGGCCCTGGATCCCCAACAGATTCGCATCCTTGGTCTCGCCAGGTTCACGGTGGAAAAGGAACGCGGTACCCACCTGCTAATGTCATCCAGCCATTTGGCCCAAACGGCCGACGAGGTGGCCGAGGGCGTCCGCTTGGCGGATCCGCTCGAAGGGCGATGGGAGCTTGGTGGGGAACTTCTGGCGGTACCGCTACCTACCAAGGAATGTGATGTCGATCCGCTTTTGTCGTGGCTACTCCATTGCCCGCAACTCACTCCCCACGCCGCATTGACTGGCATAGCGACCCTCGCGAGTCAGTTCAAAGTCGATCCGGATCGGCTACTTTGCCTTGCCGCCGGAGACGGCAACGGCGGCGGTTCTTTCGAGACCATCCCGCTGAAGTGGTGAGCCATCGAATGGAGTTACGCCTGAACCCGGGTGACTCGTGGACCAGTGCGGGAGTAACGTAGAGCACAACGGCTAGCTGGACCACTTTGTGGACTGGAGTGTCACCGTGGGTGTTGTGCGATCATCGCTGACCGAGCTCCTCGGGATACTTTCCGACGCCGTCTCGCCCGTGCGCGTCCGCTTCGATGACGGTTCTGAACCACCCACAGGTCAATCCACCGACGCTCCTGTCACGGTCCATGCGGTCGCCATGAACAGAGTGGGCCGTTCCCGGCGGGAAGGACCGCTGTTGGACCTTGAGCTCAAGGTGGCCGTGGAATGCCATGGCCCCACGCAACTGGACAACATGGAGAAGCTCCTCGTTGCAATCGAACAAAACACCCAATACTCAGTGGTCTCCAGTGGTGAATTCCAGCCCGACGAATACGACTCCGGCATCCGCCAAGGCCTCGGTTTCCTCGTCCGCGTCCCGATTGGCATAAGCCTCAACGAGCCTTCCGGGCCTCCGGCCGCTGAACCCCCGCTTGCCGCCACCACAGTGGACCGCCTCATCCACGGCAGGTTGGTCGACGTCCACAACAAAGGCATCCCTGAGGCGTATATCCGCCCGCATTCCTCCGCATCGGCCGTCGTGAGCGATCCCACCGGCCATTTCGAGGTCCTGACCTCGGCGGACGATCTCCAGCACTTTGTCGTGGCAGTCCGCGGCACCGAACGTGAAGTCTCAGCCAATACGAGCAGCCTGCCTGTCATCATCCGATGGGAATAAGGGAGAACAGGCGCCGGACATGAAATGATCAACCATGCGTCCGATGCAGCACTCCAGCAAACTACAGAACGTCCGTTATGAACTCCGTGGGCCCATCCTCCAAACGGCCAAGACCATGGAGGCAGAAGGACACCGCATCCTCAAGATGAATCTTGGCGACACCGCACCGTTCGGGCTGGAAGCTCCGGAGTCCGTGGTGGTGGACATGATCCACCACCTCCGCGGAGCCCAAGGGTACAGCGATTCCAAAGGCATCTTCACGGCGCGGACAGCGATTTCGCAGTACTACCAGACCAAGAACCTGATGAATATCGGCGTCGAGGATATCTTCATCGGCAACGGCGTCAGCGAACTGATTTCCATGACGCTGCAGGCCTTCCTGGAAAACGGCGATGAAGTCCTCATCCCCGCGCCGGATTATCCGCTGTGGACGGCAACAGTGACCCTCACTGGCGGCACTCCGGTGCACTATCTCTGCGATGAGAGCCAGAATTGGTGGCCGGACATGTCCGACGTCGAAGCCAAAATCACCAAGCGCACCAAGGCCATCGTCATCATCAACCCGAACAACCCCACGGGCGCGGTATACCCCCGCCACATCCTGGAGCAGTTCGCGGCATTGGCCCGCAAGCATGATCTTGTCCTCTTCTCGGACGAGATCTACGAGAAGATCCGGTACGAGGACGCCCAGCACATCCACACGGCGTCCGTGGCAGATGACATTTGCGTCCTGACCTTCAGCGGCCTCTCCAAGGCTTACCGCATGCCCGGTTATCGTGCCGGCTGGGTCGCTTTGACCGGCCCGCACGCGGCAACCGCCGAATACCGCGAAGCATTGGAGCTCTTGGCGTCCCTCCGTTTGTGCTCCAACGTTCCGGCGCAGCACGCCATCCAGACCTGTCTGGGCGGCTACCAAAGCATCGAGGAACTCATCAGGCCAGGTGGCCGGCTCCGCGAACAACGGGACCTGGCCTTGAAGCTCCTGACTGCGATCCCCGGAGTGAGCTGCGTTCCCGCAGCCGGGGCAATGTACTTGTTCCCGCGGCTGGACCCTGACGTCTACCCGATCGAAAGTGACGAGAAATTCGTCCTCGACCTCCTGCAGGACCAGAAAATCCTTGTCTCCCACGGCTCGGCCTTCAACTGGCCAACCCCGGACCATTTCCGCTTCGTCATCCTGCCATCCGTCCGCGAGATCGAGGAGGCCGTGCGCAGGATCGCCACGTTCCTGGCGGCATATCGGAACCGGCCCCAGGAGTAAGGCCACGCCAAGTTCCGCCCGCTTTGCGCTCCATCGGGGTAGCGTTTCCCTATGAACGAGCAGAAGCCTGAAGACGTCTACACACACGGCCACCACGAGTCCGTCGTACGCGCCCACGCCTCCCGCACAGCCGAGAACTCTGCCGCGTTCGTCATACCGCATCTCACCGCCGGGACATCAGTGCTCGACGTCGGATGCGGGCCTGGGAGCATCACTTGCGACTTCGCGGAGCTGGTGGCTCCCGCGAAGGTAGTCGGGCTCGACCGTTCCACCGAGATCGTGGCCCAGGCTGCCTCACTCGCGGCCGAACGTGGCGTGGAGAACGTGGAATTCGTGACGGGCAACATCTACGATCTGGACTTCGAGGACGAAACCTTCGACCTCGTCCACGCCCACCAGGTCCTGCAGCACTTGACCGACCCCGTTGCCGCGCTGCGCGAGATGCGGCGCGTGGCCAAGCCCGGCGCCATCGTGGCAGTGCGCGACGCCGATTTCCACGGCATGAGCTGGTACCCGGAGGTGCGCGAGCTCGACGATTGGATGGAGCTCTACCAGAAGATCGCCCGACGGAACGGAGCAGAGCCCGACGCCGGACGGCGGCTCGTGTCCTGGGCACAGCAGGCGGGCTTCACCGACGTCGCGCCCTCCAGCAGCAACTGGCTGTACGCCACCGCGCAGCAACGCCGTTGGCAGTCGAGGGTGTGGAGCGAGCGCGTCCTGCACTCCGCGTTTGCCGAGCAGGCGCTGGAATACGGGCTGGCCAACGAGGCCGACCTGGCCCGGATCGCCGCCGGTTGGCACCGTTGGGGCTCCACGGATGATGGCTTCTTCCTGATCCCGAATGGAGAAGTCATCGCACGGGCGTAGCGGCCCGCCAAAAGTTTCTTGGGATTTTCCATCAATCCATGTCGAAAACCGTCCCGTAGTTCCGACCCATGAACGAAAGCGCCCGCACGGAGCGCCCCTGATAAGGAGTTCGAGATGAAGTACATGATCATGATGTTTGGTTCCACCGAGGGCATGATGGAGGCTGCGGATCCCGAATGGATCAGGGAAATGATCGGGTTCATGATCCAGATCGACAAGGATCTCAGCGATTCAGGCGAGATGGTGTTCAACGCCGGACTGGCCGACCCCGGCACTGCCAAGCTGGTCAAGCAGACGGACAGCGGGGTCATCACCACCGATGGACCTTTCGCCGAAGCCAAGGAATCCCTCATCGGCTACTGGGTGGTGGACGTCGCCAGCGAGGAACGGGCAGTGGAAATCTGCTCCAGCATCGTGAAGTACGCGCCGGTTGTGGAGCTGCGCCGCGTCCAGGACGCGCCGCCAGAGGTCTAGCGCTTGGCCGAGCCTTCCGGGGAATCCACCGTGGAGGACCTGCTGCGCACGCTTGCGCCGCAGGTCCTTGGCGTGCTCGTCCACAGGCACGGCCAATTTGCCGAGTGCGAGGATGCCGTCCAGGAAGCCCTGCTCGAGGCAGCATTGCAATGGCCGGCCGCCGGCGTCCCGGACAACCCCAGATCCTGGCTACTCACGGTCGCCACACGGCGGTTGGTGGACTACTGGCGCAGCGAAAGTGCCAGACAGGCACGCGAACAACGCGCGGCGGCCCTGGAACCGCTGCCTCGCGAGGAGCCTTCCTCGGCCAGTGACGCGGAAGGGTTCGCAGAAGACACCCTCACCCTCCTTTTCCTATGCTGCCACCCCGCCGTCTCAGCACCCTCGCAGCTGGCACTGACATTGCGGGCCATCGGAGGGCTCACGACGGCGGAAATCGCCAGCGCGTTCTTTGTCCCGGAAGCCACCATGGGCCAGAGGATCAGCCGGGCCAAGCAGAACATCAAGAAGGCCGGAGCCCATTTCGAGCTCCCGGAACCGGGCGAGCGAAAGGCGCGGCTCGGCGTCGTACTCCACATCCTGTACCTGATCTTCAACGAGGGCTACGCGGCAAGTTCCGGCCCCTCCATGCAGCGCGAAGACCTCACCGCCGAGGCCATCCGCCTTACACGGCTCCTGCGGGGACTGCTCCCGGGCGAGCTCGAAGTGGGCGGACTGCTGGCCCTCATGCTCCTTACAGATGCACGACGCCGGGCGAGGTCCCTCCCGGATGGAATGCTGGTGCCGCTCGCCGAACAGGATCGCCGGCGGTGGGACACGGCTCAGATCGCCGAGGGCCTTGAACTCTTGTCAGCCGTGTTGGGGGTTGGGCGTCCTGGACCCTACCAACTGCAGGCCGCGATCGCTGCAGTCCATGCCGAGGCGACCTCCGCGGACCAGACCGACTGGCCGCAGATCCTGGCGCTGTACACGGTCCTCGAAGCCAAGGCCCCAAGCCCGGTGGTGACGCTCAACCGGGCAGTTGCCGTGGCAATGGTTGAAGGGCCTCGGGCGGCCCTTGAGCTACTGGATGGGCTTGATGTCGAGTTGAAAGACTGGCACAGGCTCGACGCCGTCCGCGGGCACTTGCTCGAAATGTCCGGCGACCTTGTGGCTGCCCGGGAGTGCTTGCTCACCGCCGCACGGAAGACGGGGAGCCTGCAGGAACGGCAGTATCTCCTGGTGAAGGTAGCCAAACTCGGGCAGTTGTCCACATAGGCAAAGTGACCTCTGTCGGCGGCCTGCGGCCATGAATAGCCTCAAAAGCATGATCATTCAAGCGGGTTTTGACCTCGAGCTCCTCGCCCGTCCGCTCATTGTCCAAGAAGAAAAGCTCTACCCAAGACTCGTCGTGATCGGCCTCGACGCCGAGATGCAGCTGGAAAGCATCCGGGTTGTCACGGAGTCCTTTGAAGGCAGCTTGAATCCATTCCAGGACGCCATCCTGGAAGATCTGGATCTCGAGGGCTCCAAGTATTTTGCAGTTGCCCACGCCGGGATCTGGGCGGAGGAAGACTACTTCGATGAACAGCCAATCCTCCAGGAAGCGAAGAAACTCAACGGGATTGCCGAGGAGCGCGGGTTTCACATGATCGGCCATTTTGGGCTCGACAAAACCGGATACATGTCCAATGGCCCGCACTCTTATTTCGACCAATATTTACTTGGAGACGATCTCCCGGACACGATGCTTCACTGGGTGCATTCGAGGTTTGGCCATTGTGAGTAGGCGTCGGAGCGCAGCCGCCAAAAGCGTCCACCGACGTTCTGGACCTTACGCCGTACGGGTTGACCAAGTATGCTTGGTCAACATGGGCCAGTACAACATCCAGGAAGCAAAAACGCGCCTTTCTGAACTTCTCCACATGGTTGAACGGGGCGAAGAAGTGATTATCGCCAAGGCCGGCAAGCCCGTCGCACGGATAGTTCGTATTGAGCACCCTCGGAAGCGCGAGTTGGGCTTTCTGGGTCAGATCGATCTTCCTGACAACCTGTTCGACCCTCTGACGGAGCAAGAACTGGCGGAGTGGGAATGACCGCGTTTCTCTTGGATTCCAACGCGTTGGTGCTCGCCATGACCAGGCCAGGACAATTGTCCAGCACAGCCAGGTCGATCATCGAAGACCTCGAAAATCGAACTTTTGCCTCAGCTGCCTCGGCCTATGAACTGGCTTACAAGTACTCGCGCGGTCGCCTCGCTGCATTGGATCCGATCATGACTGGTTACCGTCAGCACGTAAAACGTGTAGTCACCGAGGAATTGAGCCTTACCGCGGAGCATGCCCTGGCTGCGGCATCGTTTGATTGGCCGCACAGGGACCCTTTCGACCGGATGATTGCCGCTCAAGCCGCCGTCGAAGGCTTGATGCTTGTGACGTCCGATCGGGCGCTCCAGGAATTCCGGCTCGTCAGCACGATCTGGTAGTCGCGTGTCAGGGCCCCCGTCCTGCGGGCATAAGCTGGATTGGTGCAAATTTCGCTTTGGCTGGCCCTGGTAGGCGCCGGCACCCTGATCAGTTTCACTCCCGGCGCAGGCGCCATCTCCACTATGAGCAACTCGCTCAACTCCGGATTCCGCCGCTCCATCTGGGGAGTGCTGGGCCAACAGGCGGCACTGATCATCCATATCCTGATCGTGGCTCTCGGGGTAGGTGTTCTGGTCTCGAGCTCACCCGTGGTTTTCAACGTCATCCGCTACACGGGGGCGGCATATCTGGTGTACATGGGCATCCGGCAGTTCCTGCACCGGCCGGACCTGGACAAGGAAAAAGTGGAGGCCCGGCGGAACGAGCCAGCGTGGTCGATGTTCCAGCGAGGCGTTTGGGTCAACTTGCTCAACCCCAAGGCGATCGTTTTCTTCCTGGCCTTCATGCCGCAATTCATCCGCCCCGAGCAGCCCCTGATTCCGCAGTATCTGGTCCTCAGCAGCACGATCGTCTTCATCGACATCTGCGTGATGTGGTTCTTCTTCGCTTTGGCAGCCCGGTCATTCCAACGGTTCACGCACAACGAGCACGGGCAAAAGGTCCTGAACCGCACTTTCGGCGTGCTGTTCATGTCTGTGGGCGTTCTACTCGCCGTCATCCACTAGGGCACCCAAGCTCAGATAGCAGCGGCCGGACAGATAGCAGCGGCGATCCTAGGATGTCCACGTCTAAGAACCTAGGCGGCGTGCAGCCTAGTACCGGGTTCGATGGCGCGGCCATATCTAAGGGCTTTGGCTTGTGCTCGGAGCCTGCGTCGGTGACGTCCGGATTGGGATGCCCCCGCCAGTTGGGCGCCGGACAAGTCAATGCCGGGTTCGTCGGTGGCTTTCGGGTGGGTACCTGGCAAGGGCGGGGCTGTTGATCGGTAGTGGTGTCCGGTGGGGGTGCGGATGTCGAGGACATGCCGTGTCCCGGGGCGTGTTGTTGCTGCTTCGGTTCGTGCTGTCCAGCCTTTGAGTTCTTTGGTGTGGTTGCAGGCTTCGCACAGGCCCGCCCCGTT